>NZ_JAZHCT010000100.1:0-358 GCF_036541265.1 Paenibacillus sp. IITD108
GGCTCCATACCAATAAGGAACGAGGATTTATTATGAGAGGAGCCTACTTCATGCATCCATTTAACCAGCTTCTCAAATCCTTCTCGCGTGTTCGTAAAACTAAGATGGCGACGTGCCAATTCCCGCCCGCGAAAATCTATCATTTGAGCCGCGTGTACGTCTTTGGCAATATCGATCCCGACTACAGCATGTTGATTGGTAATTCGTTCAATCCGTTGATTTATTGCAGCTTTTCCTGTAAACTTCATAATAAGCGCCTCCTGATAGGTTTTTAGGGCATCCGACCCGTCACACCCTATCATACGAGGCGCCCCTTTTTTTGTCCAAGTCTAAAACTTAGCACCTACAGGAATGTTTA
>NZ_JAZHCT010000101.1:0-344 GCF_036541265.1 Paenibacillus sp. IITD108
TTTCTAAAAAGCACTCCTGGTTCTCTGCCGGGGTTGGGTACACAAATGCTGCATTGCTGTAAGGAAGGGATACGACCAACAGCTTGTAAGTCAGTAACTGGTGCCCCCTACTAACTTCCATGGTGGTGAAATCTACTTGCGCTTCACCCGGTGGATGTTCAAGGCGCTCATAGGTTTTGGCTCGTTCCAGCTCGAGTTCGCTCTTTCGTTTGCTTACATAAGCGAGCACGGTTCGTTGTCCACCTGTAAATTGATGTTCATCTCGCAGCCTCTGAAAGATACGGACCCCCGTATGCCGCTGTTTACGAGGGAGCAGCCGATCTTCCTCCAGCCATGTGTCGATA
>NZ_JAZHCT010000102.1:0-344 GCF_036541265.1 Paenibacillus sp. IITD108
CTTCTAAAAAGCACTCCTGGTTCTCTGCCGGGGTTGGGTACACAAATGCTGCATTGCTGTAAGGAAGGGATACGACCAACAGCTTGTAGGTCAGTAACTGGTGCCCCCTACTAACTTCCATGGTGGTGAAATCTACTTGCGCTTCACCCGGTGGATGTTCTAGGCGCTCATAGGTTTTGGCTCGTTCCAGCTCGAGTTCGCTCTTTCGTTTGCTTACATAAGCAAGCACGGTTCGTTGTCCACCTGTAAATTGATGTTCATCTCGCAGCCTCTGAAAGATGCGGACCCCCGTATGCCGCTGTTTACGAGGGAGCAGCCGATCTTCCTCCAGCCATGTGTCGACG
>NZ_JAZHCT010000103.1:0-309 GCF_036541265.1 Paenibacillus sp. IITD108
CAGCCTCACTGCTTGGACGGACTATTCCATCAGTCCGCGTCACTGCCCTTCTGTGTCACCCCAATTGCTCATAACGGCTTACGGTGGTACAGGAATTTCAACCTGTTGTCCTTCCACTACGCCTTTCGGCCTCGCGTTAGGTCCCGACTTACCCTGAGCGGACGAACCTTCCTCAGGAAACCTTGGGCTTTTGGCGGACAAGATTCTCACTTGTCTTTTCGTTACTCATACCGGCATTCTCACTTGTATACCGTCCACCAGTCCTCACGGTCTGACTTCAACCTATATACAACGCTCCCCTACCCAAGT
>NZ_JAZHCT010000011.1:0-167111 GCF_036541265.1 Paenibacillus sp. IITD108
AGGAAAAGGGTCTGATGCTTTCATGCCGCCTTCAAATTCGTATGCAAAGTTGATTTCCTTCTTCTGACCATCTTCTAAAGAAAATGATTTGTATTTAGCTTCATCCTGCAGCGGTAATGATTTAATAATTTGGTTTATACGTTCATTGTCTTGTGAAAATGTTGTTCTATTATCAATAATATTTGTGAGAAGACTTTTTGTGTATCCTAACTTTGTCAAAAGCTTATTTTCGCTACTATCCTTATTGCAGGCGATTAATCCCCCTAATAGGCTGACGGTCAGCATAACTTTAAGCAGGGCAATCGCGCCGTTTCTCTTTTTCTTTGCAGAAATGATATTTGCAAATTTGTTTTTCATAGTTTTTCCCCCTTATCATTCGGATGCGGCGAATAATTCTGCCTGGGTATAAAACAATTAGATCCACATCTATAGTTGTGGATCTAGTTTATCTGGTTCTTTTGAGTGATAAGGAAATTATTCATAAACTTGCTCGCTTACTGTAATCCCATCAAACTTTTCCTTCATTCAGTAATCGCGCGCTGCGTCAAACCAGCGTTGAGCCATCTCTGCCGGTATAGGCTGGCCGATCAGATGGTCAGACTGGCCTAGCTGCCATACCGCCTCGCCCAGATCTTCACGTTCAGTAGTCTCGATGCCTTTGATCGTATTGAAGCGCACAGTAAAGGCAGTAATGGCTGCTTCTGCATCAGCAAAGCTGCGAGCCTGGGCCAAGGCTGCCTGTGCAGTATCATAGGCTTCGTTAGCCAGCTTGGCTAGACGTTTGGGCCAAGATGAAAACGGGCGGCCGAACTCATTCGTCCACCACTCAGGCTTGCGCAGTTGGCTCACTGAAGTATAATTGGTCCACGGGCGGGTGCTGGCCCGTGCTTTTATTTGCTGCCGCAAGCGCTTGCCAGTGATTTCCTCCACGTTGAAGGCGATAAATCGGTCAAGCAGCGGCCATGCAGCCAAGGAAGGCAAGTCACCCAGATCAGGAATGAAGCGCAGCTCCAGATTTGTTAGCTGGGTCTGGTCAGCCAGCATGTCAAAGTCGCAGAAGTTGCCCCACAAACTCAGTGATGTCAGGTTTGTGAAACGACTTAGGCACTCCAGCGAGATAGGCTGTGCCTGCGGTTCGTTCTGGAGTGTCAAATTTGAAACTTGATGCAGCTCACCTAAGTCAGGCAGCAGAAAGGGAACACCGTTATTGCGTCGGCTGGTGCTTGGGGCAAGTGTGAGAGAATACGGCATATCGCCAGCGGCCGAGAAGAGTGACAGATCACCTGACACACTCAGGCGAGAATAATTAGGGAGCTGCCGCTTCGGAAGCTTTAGGTGGAACCGTTTGTCGGACTGGTCCAGCTTGATATGCAAGTTATACAATTTGGACTGGCTGGCGTCCGCTACGGTATCCTCAGACAGGACCGGAACCCACGTCATTTCTTCAATGGGGCGATTCCGAGCCCAGTCGAGGAGGCTGGTGTCACCGCCTGTGTAGTACAGAAATCGTGGCCAGGGTGAGCCGGCCGGCGTGGCAAAGGCCTCAAATACAGTCCAATCGATATTTATATGAGGTTCAACGTGCAGGTCTGCCTTCTTGCCCAATTGTAACGGTCCAATGGAAAGGCTCCCTACGCCGGGCTTAATGACAAGCGTATGGCTGTAAAGGCCTGTCAGGTCGATGGAATATCGGCCACTTTCACTAATCGAACCAACAGGTGGATGAGATTGGTTACTATTTGGCATTTCTTTCATCCTTTCTTATTAAAACAGGGAGTAAAATGGATACCTATGGCTGTTCTTTTTATATTCATGTACCAATTTTACCAATTGTTGATACTTGATGTAAAAGAGGATTTCGTCCTATTTTTTACATTTCGCCCGTTAGTTTGCCCCTCTTAAATCAAGATCATCGACAGGATATATGGATGAAATAACTGCTAGAATCAAATTTGAAAAAGTGTAAAATTGAATTCTATTGTTCGGTCAATATAATCGGTCCATCCGCAGTAATAGCGATTGTATGCTCGTACTGTGCGGAAAGCGAGCCATCAGCGGTTCTGGCGGTCCATCCGTCGGCATCTATAGTCATTAACGCTTTTCCAGCATTTAGCATCGGCTCGATCGTAAAAACCATCCCTTCCTTCAAACGGAATCCTTTTCCGGGTTTACCAACATGGGGATAATTAGGTTCCTCGTGCATCTTCCTTCCTACTCCATGACCAAGCAGATCTCGCACTACCGAGAATCCGTTTCGCTCAGCATGGGTTTGGACCGCATGCATCACATCGCCGATCCGGTTTCCAACGACAGCTTTTTCGATACCAAGATACAAGCATTCCTTCGTTACCCGCATCAGATTACGTGCTTCTTCCGATACCTCGCCGACTTCATAACACCATGCTGAATCACCGATCCAGCCATCCGCTTCCGCGACGATGTCGATTTTGACGATGTCGCCTTCCTTGAGCGGCTTTCGGCTTGGGAAACCGTGTGCAATGACGTCGTTGACAGACGCACATGTTGCATATGGATACCCGTTGTAGCCTATCGTATAAGCCTTTGCGCCATTTTCCTTCAGGAACCGCACCGCGAATGTCTCGATATCGAGCGTTGTAACACCCGGTCGGATCATACCAGCGATTGATTGATGAAAGCAGCGACAATCTGGCCGGCTTTTTTCATTTCTTCAATTTCTGATTTCGTTTTCAGAATGACCATTCTATTTATCTCTCCTTTGATTGTATGCCTGTAAAAATCATATTGACGATCCCTTCCACATCCATTTCAATTCGCATATTGTGGTGAATGTTCAATGCTGTGTAGCCGACAAGCGAGCCAAATATCAAATTTGCTGTTTTCTCTGGCGATTTGGAATCGATTTCTTCGCGAATCATTTCCACAAATGGCAAATAGATCCGTTTCTGAAAATCGCCAAATAACTTATTGAACCGATTTCCCGGGAAGTGAAGAAAATTATCCGCAATCGTTTTAATCAAAATAAATACGGAAGGATCCTGGATGCACTTGGACAGGAGCAGCCTGGAGAACGACTCGGCTTTTAGCAAACTGCCACTGTCCCCTGTCAAAGCGGGCAGTACTGCCGACTCCATTTGATTCAGAGCATCCCAAAGCATATCTTCCAAAAGCATATGCTTATTTTTATAGTAATGATACACGGTTCCGTAGCCGAGCTCTGCCTTAGCCGCAACATCGCGTATTTCCAATTGAATCCCCTTCTCCAAATATACTTCCGCAGCTGCTTGCATAATTTGGTTCATTCGCATTTCTCGGATCGCGTCGTTTTGTTCTTTAGTGCGTGGTGACATAGCTCCTCCTTTTTAGACCTGCTGTAATGTCAATCAAAAATAATATATAACATTTGGTAGTATGGATCAAGTGTTTCGATTCAATTGTTCGTTGACAAAATAACAAAGCTAATGGCATCCCGGCCATTAGCCCCTTCCTTTTATTTACCCAGTTTTTTCAGAATGTCGCGGTTGAATGCCTCACGCCAGTTTTCCGTGTATGTGTTGGCGCTGCGTAAAAGCTCATCGCAGAACGCGGCCACATCCTCGCCAGTAATCTCCAAAACATGCTTGCCGTCCGCCGCGCCAGTCTCAAACAGATCGATCAAGCCGTAGTGGATTTGCATCATGTCATATCCGGATCCCGCCGCGAACTTCCACATATGCCCTTGAATTTTCTTGAATACGTATTGATAGTCTTTCGGCAGGGCTTCCACTCTCGCCATCTGTTGCTTATATTCACGCTTGCTCTCCAGCATTTTTTTGATATTCAAATAATTATCGAAGAACTCAGACATTGGATTCATCCTCTCTTAAATGATTCATTTTCGATGCAACGAATTCCCACTTTTTCCAGAAACGTCGCAATTCTTCGTGCCCCGCGTCGTTAAGCGTGAAAAAGTTTCGTGCTGGCCCCTTATCGGATGGCTTTTTGACGACATGTACCAGCTTGTTTTTTTCAAGCCTTAGCAGTATGGTATATACCGTTCCTTCTACCACATCGGTAAAGCCGAGGGCGTTCAGCTGCCGCGTAATATCATAGCCGTAGGTTTCTTTGCGGCTTATTATTTCAAGTACGCAACCTTCAAGCACGCCTTTGAGCATTTCTGTCAGGTTTTCCAGGACAATCGCTCCTTATCTATTTTGTATGACTGATATGCAGTATTACTTACTACCACTATATAGTAACACTGAATAGGTGATTTATCAAACACGAATTTTACATTTTCATCTAACCTGCCCGCAAGCGTAAAGACATCGTTGGTGCGGTCATCCATGACCGTTAGAACCCATAAACAGTCTTTTTGTTGTATTAGCGGACACTTATGACCATTAGAAGAAAACTCCGTCGAATTCTCTATCTTTTTTCCCGATAACGGATATTTCTGTCCGCTAGAAAATTGGAGTTGGCGAAAAATGAGCGCTAACGGTCATTAGTGTCCTCATTATTTGGAATAATTTGAGATACTGAGCCATGAAAGTGATCCTTTACTGCTTAACAATTCTTCGCTTCCCATCTTTAGCTTCACTGATTGTATAAGTTCCTCCAGCTATGGTTGCCAGACTTCCCAAACGTTACCGTCAGGATCTGCGAAAGTTATGTTAGGTCCGCTTGTCATCCTTTCTCCTAAAATATTCACTCCGTTTTTCTTAAAACGTTCAAATAGCTCCTCGATTCGCGGAGAAATGAAACATGCTATTGCGTGGGGTTTTCCGTTGTCTAATGACCATGAAAATCGCAGGCGACCGCCTTCTTCATCCGATTTGTGAAGGAACAAAGCGGGTACGACTTGCCTTAAACCAGGTGAAGGCAGATTTCCATTCCGATCGGGAAAATTCAAAACAGCCGTCTCCATCCCGGGTTTAACACGGTCGTTGTTTGCAGGTTGATATCCCAAATTTTTTTGATACCACTTAATAGACTTATAAACATCATTTACTGGTACATAAATACAAGTTAATCCCGTAAGGTCTTCTAGTCTTTCTTCTGCTTTGATTTCCTCATTTGCCTGCATATCCTTTTCCTCCCTCACAATAACTTAGTTATTCCTAATTTTACCACAAATACAGACAGATAATTTATCATTTTTATAGTGCTAATGGAACCGCTGAAAGCCGCTCCGTTTAAACTACCATAATAATTATCTGACGCTTGCAAGAAAGGATTGCTGCTACAATTGTCGAATAATAAAGGTAGCAATCGCTCCGATATAACCCCTAACACTAACGTACTGAAGGAGGAGCATATTCCTTGCAAAAACTCGCTGAAATACTTGATGCTGAACGAAACCGCTTATTTATAGGTAGAAAATCGGAGCTTGACCTGGTACAAGAGTGGCTGAAGCGTGTGCAGGCCCCCACTGAAGTACTGTTCCTTTCCGGTATAGGGGGAGTGGGAAAATCTGCGTTAATGCTTCAATTTATTAGCCTAGCGCATCAGGAAGCCGTACATACAATTTGGCTCGATGGCCGAACTTGTACGGATTCCCCTGCCGGCTTTATACAAGCTCTGTATCATTCTTATTTATCTCATCCGCAAGACAATCATACATTCAACTCCTTCAAGGAGCTTGTAACTGCTATAGCGGCAAGGAAGACAGTATTGTGCATCGATAATTACGAAGCCATACAGCGAATCGACGGCTGGCTTCGCGAAGTATTCCTGTCTAGCTTTCCTGCAGCGAACCTGCTCGTGGTGGTTGCAGGTAGACAGGACTTATCGGTTGGATGGATAAACGATCTGGCGTGGAGCAGCCGCTGCAGAAGTGTTCGTCTTGAACCCTTTTCTCATATAGAAGCGCTGCAATACTTGAGACAAAGAGGCTGGAATAATACGAATGAAATGAATCAGCTGGTTAGCCAGTCTCGTGGACTGCCTTTGGCGATGGTTCTCTTTGCCGAGCGCTTGTGGAGTCCAGAAAGACAAACAGGTTCGTCCGCCTGGCCGGTACCGATGCAGATCAGTGCAGGCATGTTGCGTGAATCCGCTTCAGATGAGTTTAAAGATCTTATCGATATATTGTGCATTGTCCCCCATGCGACACCTGAGTGGCTGGGAAGATTTCTTGGCGCTCCGTTGACTTCGGCGGGGCTTCAGCGGATCTGTCAACTTTCCTTTATCAGGCCAGCAGCTGCTGGTGGAATTGCTCTGCATGAAGTTGCGCGAACCTTTCTGGTTCAGGACTTTCGGCTTCGCGAGCCTGATCGTTATAAGGCGTTGTGGCACCGTATTATAAAAAAGCTCGCGATAGAACTAAAGCAAGCAACCAATCATGAGCAGAGACGAATCGCTTCCGTTATGCTATCGACCTGTCAGGATATGTATCATATCCATTCCATTTCGGTATTGATGAGCCATAATCAGAATTCGATGTATATGGAATCTTTTCAGCCCTTTGATCTGCCCCATTTGCATCAAATGATGAAGGAAGAGTCGCAATACTCCTTTTCAGTCGAAATCGATCATGCTATTATGGATCTCTTATCTGCACATTTTCCGAATGGTATTCGCGTGTACCGCAATTCAGAAGGGAAACCGCTGGCTTTTACTGCTGGGCTGCTGTTGTATAAACAGACCGTAGCGTTATTGGAACGACTTTTTCCCGGTTTGCTGGATACTATTTTTCCTAAGGAGATCAAACGGCTGCGACAAATGTCCATTGAGGAAGCCGACACTTATTATCATTTGCGTGCAAGCGCGTCGCCGAGCGACCCCATCCATACCTATCACGAATTGGTCGGTATCGTCACGAAAGAGCTGATTTTTCATAAATCCATTGGAATGCGCTATATCATAGTAACAGCATACGAGGAGACAAACGAGTCTTTGCAGAATGCCGGATTTCGGACTCGGGCGTTGCAGGATCAAATCAGAAACAACCTCTTTCAGGGCGCGAAGGTAGCTATTCATGAACAGGATTGGCGCGGCACAAGCTTTGTTGATCAAATTCTTGATCTGATTCATTTTGCTCCTGACTATGAAAGTAAAATTGAAAATTTCGAGCTGACGGAAAAAGAGGTTAAAGCGGCGATTTCTTTAATCAACGATCCTGAGTCGTTGTCTCAGACAGAGCTAGCAGGAAAGCTATCTTGTACAGGGTTAAAATTACAGCAAAAATTGCAAAGGATATTTTTACACCCCCTTCCTTTTCCGCTTAATGAGAACAATCTTGCCTTGCTTAAACAATATGCCGAGGCACCGCAGCTTACTGTGGATGCGGCCGCTGCTCAGTTGCATATGAGCCGAGCCACTTACTACCGTATCCGAAAGGAAACGCTGCTTAATTTGAGGGATGTACTTACCAGAAATGCAAATTGACGCTGATAACTTTCATATTTCGACATAAAGGTACATAAAAAAGGTGAGGAACATCATTTTCATGTCCTCACCTCTTATTTAAAAAGGTACTTATAATATGCCGGGAATTCTCGTATTATTGAGTAAATATCTCTAAACTCAAAGATTTCGGCATGAGCGGAATAAACCTCTTCAATATCCATTTTTCTAAAAGCTAATTTTGTTCTAGATATATGGAAATATTGCGTAATAATCATAACGGAGTCAAATTTTAATTCATCCATAATCTTGCTGGTATTTTGGGCGGTCATATAGGAATTGTACCCATTATTATCCTCTATAATTTTATTTTCAGGTATCCCTTTATCTATTAAATAAGATCTCATAACCTTTGCTTCATCGAAGCCTTCCTTGCCAATACCACCACTTACAATGATAAAAGTATAATAACCCCCATCATAAAGTTCAACGGACTTATCTAATCTTGCTTTTAACCGCTCAGAAGGCTGTCCATTATCTTCTACTTTATTACCTAACACTATAGCTATGTCGACAGGTTTCAATTCATCATTCAACCCATCTATTACAATGAAAGCCGTGTGAATGATAAACCAGATAAACAGACTTGCAACTACTATTAATAATCGTTTAATAAAAATTAAGTTCAATCTCTCACCTGCCTCATTTACGGCATATTGCGTAAATTTCAATGATAGAATAATGTTAAATTAACCCCATTGTTTTCAATTCTCGATAAACTTCCTCTGTATTACAGTCTGGGTTCAGCATTTGTATTATTTCCGGAGTAATAGGAACACCCTCATAGACTTTTTCAACAACTTCTGCTGGCAGCGCAATATCAAAATAGTCTTTCGTCCATTGCACGAAATCTTCTGCTCTCTGGTGAATCGCGCCTATTAAAAAATCCGAACCATCATTTGCTTCTTTCGGCATCTTAACTTTCCCCTTCTGCCAGCTTGAATCACTATTTTTACGCCATATACAAAAAGTCACATCTTCTTTTTCAATTCCTTCGTGTTCAAGTAGAGATGATAGTTCATTCGGAACGTTTTCAAAGATGCCAGGCCATACCATATGTTCGTCTTGTGCGTATGGGCTTAGTTGAGATTCATGATCGAATCCCTTGATAATGGAGCCTTCAGCGGAAAATAACATAATAAGATGATCTCCTGCCCCATTGTCTATTTTTGCCATACAAACTCCTTCATCCCATTTCTGAATAAAACTGTGATAACGAAGCCACTCCGTTTCACAAAGAATCGTATTTAGAACTGCTTGAACGATCATTATTTTTTTAAACCTTCCGGATCTGGTAATTTTTCTAACACATTCATAATCTTATACACCGCCTTTTTTCATACACCCTTTTAACTCATCATTATAGCTGGACATCAGTATGTTTAGAAATTTATGAATTACCACTGTTATTTCTCCCAAAGCTCGATCAGTCGGCCTTCTGAATCTTCAATCCATATAAACTTCTATGTACTTGGAAATTTAACATCACCAGTTGATCTGTTGGAAAATAACTATCATTTTCGGTTTGTATTTAACTCCTGTCTATCATCAAATTTTTACCCACAGCCGGCCGATACTGTACCTTCCGATTTAAGCCCAACGGTATGATAACTTCCAGCCTTGTGGTAACATTAGGCCGTCCTTAGCTTACTCTCTACGTTGAAAATGTACTAAGTAAAGACGGCCAAACGGAAATTTTTTCTCTGCAGGATGGACATAATGTATCCCCCGCTAAATAATGCAGTTGTTCAGCCAATGTTCGATCACTGATCAATGCAGCCCGCTCCGCCAATGTTCGTATTTCTTCATCAGCAAATGATGCTACCGGGTTAATCTTTTGAGGTTCTTGATCCGAATTGAAGACGGGATCGTCTTCGTAGGCTTGAAGAATTCCTTCCTGGTCTTCCTTAGGCCATATGTAAACATCTTCCTCGCAAGCGGGACACACGGCCACATACTCATCGCCATTACTAAACGTCATCAGCATGTTGGCCGGGATATATGAGCCCCGATAAGCAGCATCGGCAATAAGCATATAACGCTTTTCTATCTCGTCAATGGATTGTTGGGCTGCATATGCAAATACTTCTTTTGTAAGCGCCCTGAGCTTACCAATTGCATCCACATATTCACGATACAAATCTGTACAAAGTGCGCTGCCTGCATCATCAGCTAGTGTAGCCCAAGAAGCGGGGAATGGTGCTTCATCCCGCTCATCGCGACTAGCCTCAATGATGCCGCAATTGATATATAGCTCTTTACGCACTTCCTCATCAGTAGTAGAGCATGCTAACTGCGCCAAAAACGGCATAGCTGCGAAAGTAGCCGTATATATCGTATTTTGATGAAATAAATATTCCTGAAAGAGCTCGTCAAATACCTCCTGACTATATTCCTTCGCTAGTTGCTGCAGTAACACAGGTACATTGTCTGCAGGACCGTATGGTCCTGTCAGCTTTCCCCATACGTCGTTATTCCAATTTAGCAAGTTTTCACTCCATTCCTATTGTTAACTTTTTTTCAGTATAGCATGAAAAAGCAAGGCTGTAATATCCTGAATGCAACAGTGTCTCTCGTTATGATCAGAATAATAAAAAATGGCCTTGGATGACAAGACCATTTTTTTAATGAGTTACTGTTTGTTTGAAATAACACTATCAAGAAACCTATCAGCGTCACTATTAAATTTCCAGGAAACCCCAAACTTATCAACCAGCATTCCAAAGCACGAAGACCAAGGAGTATTAGATAACGGCATCATAATCTTGCCGCCAACAGATAAATGATTAAAGTATTTTTCCAGTGTTTGTTTATCATCAATAACTAGACTAATAAGTACGTTATTTCCTTTTACCAGTTCGCCTGTAACCACCTTCATGGAAGGTAAAATATCCGACATCATCATTTTCCCGCCTGGAAAATCTATTGAAGACTCCATAATCATATTTAATTCATTTTCTGGGAATGGATAATTTGGATCCTGCGGAAAATCACTGAATTTCACTTTTTTTACTTTGTTCGCATTGAGCGCCTCCGAATAAAATTCAATTACTTGTTCATTAGAACGAGATGAAGCCAGTTATCAGCCGCAGCTAGTCGCTATTAAAGCGCTGATTTCGCCAAGTGTAAAAGATCAAATCATTGAAAGAAATTATAGAGCCTAGATCATATGTTGATGAATTTCGAAATTATTTACTTAAAATGGTGGGGAAATACTATTAGAAGGCTGTTCAAAAAGACAAAACAACCCAATTTGTGTTTAGGTTGTTTTGTTTACATTATATTGTAGAAAGAACATTCTTTAACTCATTACGAGCTACCTCATCTAGACTTTGTAGCGGTAATGGAAGATTCGGTTTATCGGTTAAACCTTGCATTTCTGCTATTGTAGCAACTACACGAAGACTGCCATACTTTTGAAACATTTTCCAAAGGGGTTCAAGGCGTGCGGATTGACTAACGGCAGATTCGGATAACCCATTAAGAGCAGCGCGTGCAATTCCTATACATATGTCAGGAAACAAACCACCAAGTACGGAGTACCATGCATCGCATCCAGCATTTAAGCCTGCTGCAGCATATGGATCTCCGCTAATCCCTATAGTTACATCATTAGGAATATGCTCACGCAACTGTTTCACTCTCTCTTTGGCCATTTCTAATTCCTTGGGTACTCCGGGAATCTTAATTGAACGGACTTGTTGTAACTGTGCGATTTTCCCATGCAATTCATCACTGAATCGAAAGTGAGTTGTACTTGGATTATCATAAACGCACAGCGGTACAGAAAGTGATTGCGTCACCGTTTCATATAGCGTATAGACCTCGACATCTGTTAATTGCTGATAGGAAACCGGCGCAAGAAGAACACCGCTCGCCCCTGCTCTTTGAGCATCTTCTGCCAATCGGAGTACATCACGAGTTCGCAAAGCACTAATTCCAATCATGACAGGGATTCCCTCTGCATGTTCAACTGCATGTTGAGTAACACGTAAACGTTCTTCTTGACTGAGATACACATAACAACCGGTCGAGCCTAATACTCCGATCGAATCTACTTTTGCTGAGGTCAAACGTTTTAACAACCTTATAAAAGCTGCTGTATCTACTCCGGTCTCGTTCATAGGCGTTAAAGGAAATGCAGATAGCCCTTTAAACATTAGAACCACACCTCCTTCCAGTTACTTAATGCTTATTATAGTAGATCCCCACTCCAAAAGTTATATAATTGTTTTGATCATTATTAAATCTATTTGTTTTTCCTCCCCCATCAAAAAGTATGGGCACCGGTTTGAACAAACCCTAACTTTTTATAAAAGGCAATAACTCAGTTTGCATAGCTTTATTAAATAGAAATTTACCAAGCCCATGTTTTTGAAATTTGGTCTTTATATAAATTCTCTCGATCTCAAGGTATTCACCACCCCTTGCTTCAGACTGAGCAGCATTGATGTTTACCTTTCGCGACCAGGATTGCTTCTGAATCGCCATTTTCTTCTTTTTTCAAATCATGTTTACTTTGGTTTTCCTATAAGTTTTGCAATATCTGCCGTATATTTAGTTAATCTAATCGACATTTCTGTACGCAACGTTTCGCGGACAATCCCAAACTTTTCTTCATATCCGCGGCAAATATAGCGGTAATACAGAATACCATCATTGGTTTCTTCTTCAGATACCCTGATGTTACGGTTTTTAAGCTCTCGTTTTAAAGCGTAATAATCATCTGAAATCCTGAACATGATAACTTCTAGGCATCGAATGACAACTCCCTTCAATGTTATTTTAGCAAATCCTATATCCTCTATTGATTTCTGGGTCATCGTTATTAAGTGAGGAAACAGAATAATATCTCTTATCATCTCTAATTCCTCTGGAGTTGGTCTGCCCGCAGGATTAACATCATTCCGCTGATCATATTGCTCCTGATGCTCGGTCAAAAGCATTTTTCCGCCCCAACGATTGTTCCCATCCAGTTTGCTCATTTATAGTGGCCTCCAATCTGCCCGGCCCTTTCCCTTGCGACGCCAGCCTCAAGTAAGGACGATGCCCGCATGATCGCCACATCGCCAAAACGGTCTTTTATAGCGTCCGTAGCTCTCTCTAGATCGAATATTTTTGCGCGATTTTCAAATAAGTCCTGCTGCTGCACCTTATCGCTCGAGAGTTGTGTCAGGGCTATTGCAATGTGGCTCACTGGGAGCCCCTGCCAGTATTTATTAAATAAATGTAATACAGCGGCTGATAATTCATGTGTAAGTGATGTTGGGTTGAGAAGCGTCATTTGCCTGTTAAAAACGTTCGCTCGCCTCCTATCTGTTTCGCCTATCCCCAATGAGACGACGCGCCCCACTACCCCCATTCTGCGAGCTCGCCGACATACCTCTACACAAAGCTCTAGCAGCACGACCTCGATATCAGCTTTATTGGTATAAAGAGATGCTCTAAGTGTTTTACCGTGACTCACTGACTTGAGCGCTCCCCTGATAGATGGCACGACTGGACTTGGATCTATACCGCGAGCGGTCTGCCAATAATATTCTGCTTGAATATCACTCTGCTTTCCCATTATCCGACGCATTAACTGCTTAAATGCAGTAAGCTCCATTCGGGCAATGTCACCAATAGTATTAATACCGCGCATGGCGAATCGCTGAGTCATCCTGCTTGCAACCATAAACATTTTGTTTACGGGTAAAGGCCACAAATCGCATTCGATGTTTCGCTGATCCAATCGAAAAATGCCTTCAGGCATTTTTTTGGCGAAATTGTCTGTCGCGGTTTTAGCAAGGATTTTTGTCGGTCCGATCCCCACCCTTGACCAAACGCCGGTTGATAACCTAATTCTATGCTGAATCTGACGTGCTATCTCTTCAGCCGAACCATATAAGCCAACTGATCCAGTTACATCAAGAAATTGCTCATCGATAGAATACGGTTCAACCAGATCGGTAAACGATTCGAATATTTTTGTAATAAACAAAGAAATGGTGACATATCTCTGCATTCGAGGCTTGATAACAATTAGCTCTGGGCATAATGCCAAAGCTTCCCCTACCCTGCTTGCCGTTGTCACTCCCCGATCCTTAGCAAGCGGACACGCAGCCAATATTATGCCACTGCGGCGCGTCGGATCACCAACCGCAACCGGTTTGTCACGATATTCTGGATGCGCTGCTTTTTCGATACTTGCGTAAAACGATTGTCCATCGACCAAAAGAATTGAGCGCTCAGGAGACATTACTAATCACCGGCTTTACGGATAATATTCCATCTAAACTAATTCGAATTGTCCGTTGACTGACTTGTTGCCGCCTATTCCGATAAATTATTTTGATACAACGCCCAATATATTTATCAATTGACATTCTCCATCCAACCCTTCGAACGTTTGTTCTTACTATCATAATACGAACAATTGTTCCCTTCAAGAAGAATTTTATTCCTTCTGTCAGTTAAAATTGAAGATGGTTTTCATGTGGAAGCTGGAATGAACATTAATGAATTTCAATAGTCGGAATTTGGTCAGAAACTGCAAGCTCAATCTGTTCAGATAACTTTTATTGATTAAAAAACAGCCCTCAAGGTAAATTGAGGGCTGTTTCAGCATTGTTCAAATCCAACTGAAGCTGTTCGTTCAGCTCCAACTGCTGCTTTAGTGTTTCTCCAATCTCCGGAGTTACTGCCTCTGTTACAGCAATTGCATAGTTGCGGACGCCGATCTTTGCGTACCCATAATAGATAGTCTCTCGTCTTTATGATTCCACTCTTGGTTTATCCGCTTGACAATTTGGTGATGAAACGAGTCCGAGCTGTGCTAATTTCGTTAAGTAATAACATTCCTCCCTCATCATATGATCTGGCATTAATGGGGTGATTCTATCTAACACCTCGGCTGTAAATTCCATTTCCTCTAATTCATTTAAGAAAGCAACGAATAATTTCATTTCTATATCTACTTCCTTATGAAGCCTTTGGAATGCTGGAAAATCTTTCAGATTTGTTCTCATATAGCCTGCCATTTCAATGCTCTTCATATATAGCTGCTCAAAATGCTTTTTGAACTTTGTGCTGCGTTTGATTAAAGAGCTCTCTACGCTGTCGAGATCACTTGCTATTGCTGCTGCGTGGCCCACAGCATCAGGCAGCCAAAGAAAATCGTGATGTAATGCATCAAAAGTAGGTACAGGTTTTCCTGCAACTAACTCGTTTAAAATACGTAAATATTCCTCAAGCTCATTGACCATATGATTAATAAAGGTAGGTGTTAATCCTATTTTAACTTTTCCGAGTATTGCTCTGCTTAATAAATCAAGTTTAAACGCTCTAAAATTCATTGTCAGATTATAAGCTTGTGCAGAGAGTGGTTCTGTCTCTAATTCAGAAGTAATACTTCTAGCGCTTTCAAGCAATTGGTCGTATGCCTCAATGTATGAGCTTGCGATTTGAATGTCTTGTTGCTCCACTGGTGACAGGGTATTAAGAATAAACCTTGCATGATCCCCTAAAATTTGAAGCCAAAATCGATGCTCATATAATGCAGATTGAATGATACCACCCACCTCTTTTCGTGCAAATATTTCTTTTAGGTTAGGTTTTAGAATATTTTTTGTTGCTGACGATCCGATTTAATCATTTCAACCGCTTCTCTAAAACGTTGTGAATGAACGACCTCGCGTTCACGTAAAAATTTCAAGCTATCCTGCAGGTCAACATCATCTGTCATATCGATTAGCCACTGATAAGTCGCCCTCGCCTTCTCCTCTGCTGCTATATCCTCGTACAAATCTGCTATTGGATCGCCCTTTGCTTGAATGTAAGTTGCTGTCCAAGGTACGCCTGAAGCGTTTTGATAAAATAAAGCATGATCATGAGCTGCATAATGATCGCCCAGTCCAGCTGCTTTCAGTTGATCCGGGGTTGCATCCTTCGTTAGTTTGTAAATCATAGTTGCTATCATTTCCAAGTGGGCGAATTCTTCCGTTCCTATATCTGTCAGCAAGCCAATAACCTTATCTGGAATTGAGTAGCGCTGATTCAAGTAACGCAGGGCAGCAGCTAATTCCCCATCGGCTCCTCCGTACTGCTCCATCAGAAACTTCGCCATCATCGGATCGCATTTACTTACCCTTACCGGATATTGCAGCTTCTTTTCATACACCCACATTTAACGAAATTCCCCTTTCTTTGGCTAAACTTGCCATGGCCACGGTGCTTCGGCCCATTCCCATGTCGGAGGAGAAAAGCTATGTCCGAATTGCATGAGCGGACCATATCGGGATTCAAATACTTTCGCAATTTCCATCCTTTCTCGAGCAAAATGATTAAACTGGTGGATCGCATTGGTATCATCCGGGTGAGTATCCAAATAAAGTGTCAATTCCACTAAAACAAAATCAGCTGCCTGCAACTCATGAAGAAGCTTATAGTACTGGTCATCTATCGCTGCACGCATACTGTCAATTCCCTCCCTCTTTTGATGGGCCGTATGGACTGAACAAAGCAGGCCACAACGTTCCATACTTTAGTGCTTCATATGGGCTGAATTGCGGCAAGTTAGGCGGCTGAAAGCCCATAAACAGATTTGGCGGAGTACTATAGCACTTCACTTTGATAGGAGGACAGGGATCAAAGGGTCCTATAAAAGGTTTATAACAATTAAATGGAGCATGAGCATGCATCATGGTAATCCTCACCTTCTGCGCTTTTTGTTACTATATGCAGCATAAGCTTGGCATACATCCAAAGAAACTAGAATAGTAAAGATAACTTTATGGTGGGATATATTTACGGGGAGTTGAACATCTTATAATTGTATTTAAATACTTCTAAGGGGTTACGCTTATGAATTCAAACTTAACGAACCAATTGAATCAATGTGAACAGATTTTGCAACAATTAATCAATCAGACTAATCAAGCATCACAAACGTATGAGCAGTTAAAGCAACAAGAGCAAAAAAATGCAATTCAGCTTGAAGAAATTGCTCAAAAGGAAAGAATGGCAGTTCAAACAATAGAAACTGCATTACAAGGACATCAACAAGTCATTCAACAATTGCAAAAAGGTATTGAATTATGCAAACAAATTGAACAGAGTTCTTTTAACAGCAATGCTTTTGATTTCAATCAAACTAATCAACAAAATAATCAATTTAGACATTAATTGGAGGTGAAAACAATGGGAATATTAAGCGGAAATCCAAAAGATGAACCGATGCATTATGGTGAAATTTATAATGTTTGGATGGGATCAACAGCAGCGAAGGGTATGGTTTCCTGCTACCAAGCATATTTAAATCATGCTGGAGATAAAGATTTAAAAAAAATATTAGAGGATATTATTGATCAAGCAAAGCTGGAAATAAAAGAGTGCGATGAGTTATTAACTCATAACGGTATCGCACCTGCACCAACCTTACCAGAAAGACCTCCGGTAAAACTCGAGGATATTCCAGCTGGGGCTCGCTTCTCTGATCAAGAAATTGCAGCAGCCATTACGGCCGATACTTCATTAGGCCTAGTTTCCTGCAGTCAAGTTATGGGACAAACAATCCGGGAGGATATAGGGGCACTGTTTGCTAAGTACCATATGACTAAAGCAGCTATAGGAGCCAGAATTCTTCGAATGAATAAAGAAAAGGGTTGGCTAATCCCTCCGCCTCTTCAAGTAAAACGTCCTGAACCTGCAAGAGCATAGAAGTACTAAAGCCCCTTTCCATTAGGTTAGGGGCCTTCCTTTAGCTTATTCAAATAAATCATTTATTTGATAGGGAGTGGTTTTGTGTATGATGAAATGAATAATGAAGTGAACGATTTCACGGAGCACAAGTATTTACCAATGACTTCTATTATGAGCGGTAAAGGTCAAGAGGTTATTTCCGATATATACTGTTTTACAAACCAAATTGTAAATGTCTGTTTTGTCGGTGAACCTGAAAAAAATAATGATTGGGTATTAATTGACACTGGCATGCCGCAATCTTCAAACCGTCTTATTGAAGCTATTATAGATCGGTTTGGCGAGCATAATAAACCAAAAGCTATTGTATTGACTCATGGTCATTTTGATCATGTTGGAGCAGTGGTTGATTTAGTTGAAAAATGGGGCGTTCCTGTGTATGCTCATGCAGCAGAACTTTCTTTCTTAACCGGAAAGGAAAGTTACCCTGAACCAGACGGTTCGGTTGAAGGTGGGCTGGTAGCAAAAATGTCCCCTATGTTCCCGAATGAACCAATTAATCTGGGAAAACATGTTGAAGCTCTTCCTTCTGATGGAAGTGTCCCTTTCATGTCAAGTTGGAGATGGATCCATACACCTGGGCATTCGCCAGGCCATATATCATTATTCCGGGATGAAGACAAATCTCTCATTGCTGGTGACGCATTTGTCACAGTAAGACAAGATTCGTTATATAAAGTAATTATGCAAGAAAAGGAAATAAACGGTCCTCCAAGGTACTTGACCACGGACTGGGATGCGGCAAAAGATTCTGTTAAAAAACTAGAAGCATTAAAGCCCGTCTTTGCGGTGACTGGCCATGGTCACCCTATATCTGGAAAAGAATTGTCAGAAGGTCTAACAAAATTGTTAACGGAATTCGACCGAATAGCTGTCCCTGACTATGGTCGTTTTGTTAATCGCAAACATTGATTATGCAAGGAGAAACATAACTGTTTATTAATAATGGTAAGGCCGCAATCACTGTCAAGCTACTCGCATAAAAGGAGAAAACGCGAAGAGTATAAACCCTTCGCGATTTTCCTTGTCACTTCACAATCAATCGGGAAATGTAATCCATGTTTTATTTTATCTTACTACTTATCCAACAACTAATAATATCTTTCAATTTCCCTTCCAGATTATTACCATTAAGAATAATATCAGCGAATTTTTTTGTTCGGAGTACATATTCGCTCTCTCTATGTTTTGCGGCCTCTAAATAGTATGTTGCCACTTCCTCCAAACTCACTCCCCAATTTTTCATATTTCTGTTTATTCTTCGATCAAATTTGCCAACTCCTTGTTTTTAATAATCACCCAATCTGCTCCCATGTGAATCACTTCTTACCAATCAAAATTTTAAAGTGTATAGTAACTTGTTTCAAATTCATCTGTAGAACCTTTCGCATTCGCTCCTTGGATGTACCCCAAGATAATGGCGTCATCCCAAGTAAAGGTTCGATCAAGGGTTCACTCAGGTTTACTTGATAACGAATGGTTTCAGCATCTAATAACTCGAATTGTTCGCTGAAATGACTAAGAGTAAGTGAATTTGAATAAACCTGTTTATCTGACCCTTCATAAAGGATTTCTCTTAACTCTTTTAGATAATCCTGTTCAGGGACGACTTTAATCAGAAAACCATCATCAGTAAGCAGTCTCTGAAATTCTGAATAATTCGCCGGTGAAAGAATGTTTAAAATGATATTGAATTGGTGACTCGTAAATGGACTGTTTGCAATATCTGCAACACACCAAATCGCATTAGCATATTCAGCTGCTGCATAACTAATACCTTCCTTAGAAATATCGATTCCTACTGCTAATAAAGTTTTGTATTTTTTCTGAATTAGCTTAGCTTGTATGTTATTTAAGTGAGAACCTTCTCCGCAACCCGCATCCAGCATACGTACAGAGGCATTGCTTTGGAGTTTACTTATAATAATTTTACTTACTGCATCGTGTAATGGATCAAACAAACCACTTTTGCTGATTTCTCTTCTGTATTCGAAAATTTTTTTATCATATTTAGTAGTACTGACTCGAGACATTAGATTTATATATCCTTGCTTTGTAATATCGAAACAGTGCTCGTTGCTGCAAACTAAGCTTTTTAAATGGATTAGCTGCATCTGTTTTTTACAAAATGGACATTTAAATATTTGAAGAAATCGTTCAATTTTTCCAGCACTCATTATCTTTTTACTTTTTAAGCACAAATAAAAACACCCCATTCATTCGTAATAGGTGAATGAAAAAAGGCGCAGTCAAATAAACCCAATCAGTTTTATTTGAAAAACTGGGTTTTGTGAGCTGCGCCTTACATTACCTTAAACGAATGAAATGGATCATAGTTAAACGCTCCCTAAATGTTATACACTCAAACACTTTTATATTAGCATCTTTCACTTAGTTGAGAAAGTATTTATTAAACTGCCTCCTCTAAAACCAATGAGCATCAATTTATATATTTTAAACCCTCAATTTGTTTTTACCTTTACATCTCGGTAAATAAAGCTAGGTATGAATTTTATATATAAAAGCTCTGCGATCAGTTCTACTACTGTTTGGGTTACTATTACAGATGCTGCTATTGTAGCCAACTCTCCTGGTAAGGTAAGTGCAAGAGGAAGTACAACTAGGGAATTGCGAGTTCCAGCACTGAAAATAAGAGCTCTTCCGTCAGACGGACCAATCCGGAAAAAAGATGATATGACCCGTGAAATTACTGGAGAAATTATATGGAATAATATGTATATCGGTATTACAGCGATAATGATACTGAATTCCTTTACAACCCTGTCAATTTGCGAGCCTATTACCAGAAAGAGCACGAGTGCCATAAGCGGGACAGGCAGCCATGCTGTAAAGTTCAGTGCTGTAACGCCGCAATCGGTTTTTCTAGTTAGAAATTGGATAGCTAATGCAAACAATAAAGGGACAATAATTAAATAAATAAAAGCTTCAACAAACGGACCAATTCTTACTACTTGGGAAGCCTCAGTGCCAATAAACAGCCAAAGATAAATGGGCAGCGTAATCATTTGAACCACAAAAAGAACCGGAGTAGACGCAAGAATAAGCTTTTCATTCCCTTTACCCAGTTGAGTAAAAACAATGACATAATCAATACATGGCGTTAACAGTACTAAGCAAACACCTATCAGAACTGGACTAGGCTGAGGAAAAACTTTAATTAATAATAATACGAGCAAAGGAATTAAGATGAAATTGACAAGAAGTAAAGCACCTGTGAAACGTCTATCAGAGAGTGCTTCCTTTAATTTAAGAAAAGGAATTTGACAAAACATACTGAATAAAAGGACCGCAATGACAAAAGTAACAAAAGGTTCTAGGAAGCTGCTTATTCGCGGACTTGCTAAACCTACTATTCCTCCAAAAATCAATGCCACTGCATACACGCTAATTTGATTCTTTTCTAAACTCTCTCTTGAAAACAATTATATACACACTCCTCTATCTCCGGATTATATCACAGGAAGACACCGCCATTCTTAACGGATCTTCACAATCAGGCATATAACTTGGAGTTTGAATGCTATAAAGCGGGAATACTAATATCTAGAGTTTTTTGATTTTCTGAATCGCGGAGGGATAATACATGCATTTGAACTTAAAAGGAAAAACAGCGCTGGTAACCGGGTCTACAGCAGGTATTGGAAAAGCAATCGCCATGTCATTAGCGGCCGAAGGTGCCACTGTGCTTATTAATGGACGCCGCGAAGAAAAAGTGAATGAGACTGTAATAGAAATTCATGAAAAGCATCCAACTGCTGTCCTTCACCCCGTTGTCGCTGATCTGGGAACTGTGCAAGGTTGTCAAAAGGTTATTGAGGAGTACTTTGAAATAGATATTCTTGTTAACAATCTGGGAATTTTTGAGCCTGTACAATATTTTGACATCCCGGATGAAGATTGGTTTAAGATGTTTGAAGTAAATATCATGAGTGGTGTTCGACTTACTCGCCGATACTTAAAACAAATGATTCGGAAAAATGAAGGCAGAGTTATCTTTATCGCTAGCGAAGCAGCGATTATGCCATCTCAAGAAATGGCTCATTATAGTGCAACTAAAACGATGCAGCTTTCACTTTCCCGCAGTTTAGCGGAGCTGACCAAAGGAACAAATGTGACCGTTAATACGATTATGCCTGGTTCTACTCTAACTGAAGGCGTAGAAAAAATGTTAAATAGCTTGTATCCTAATGAAGAATTGACAATCGAAGAAGCTGAAAAGCGATTTATGACAGAGAATCGGCCAACTTCCATTATTCAAAGGCTTATTCGGCCAGAAGAAATAGCACATCTTGTCACCTTCTTAAGCAGTTCTCTTTCCTCTGCTATCAATGGTTCCGCCTTACGAATAGATGGAGGATTAGTACGCAATGTGTTTTAATAATTAAATGTCTAGCATATCGTTAAACACCAAAAGAGAGGATAACGCTAACCTCTCTTTTGGTGTCGTTTTACTATCAAAATTTCTAGTCAGTTTTACAGGTATTGTGCCGGTCCAAATCGATGATCTCGTTAATACCGTATTCGTCAAACTTATCAAGCAGCGGTTCGCTGCCATACTTTAACTTAAAGTCCAACTCCTCCGAATAGAGCGGGACAATGGCATAGAAATCTACGGTCCGCCCATCCTCCATATCCAGCGTAAGAAAATCTTCGTCTACGTCAATAGGAGGCAGCAGAATAATTCCGCTCATTCCAGTTTGCTGCGACAGCGGCTCAGCCGGATCTCCATTAGGCATCGTATGACCCCAGCCTAGCCAAGTGTCGTAGTCATGAGGAAACCGGGCTAACATTTTCAACCATCGAATAGGCCAATAGTGATCCGGATTTTCTAAATGTTCCTGCGTAATCGGCCAATCCGGCGGCAAGCAGATCATCAATTCAGCGTAATCGCAGCCTTCCACTCCTTCAGGTGTGTTCATGGGCATAAAGCTCATGCCTGTTGTAATTAACGTGTAATAATTGCGTTCGGGAGTCGGTTTAATAACGTGGACGTCGATATGAACGACATCTGATATAATTTCGTGATAAACAGAATCGATTTCCCCTATAAACTGTTGAACGTGCTCTTCAATTTTTTCAACCCATCCTTCTTCCCCATACTCTGGAGCCCGCCATTCCTGTTGTCTATCTTCATAGCGATAAATCGGGTTCCCCGATTCCGAATATTCCGTTGATTTTGACATATGCCTCTCTCCTTTGCTTAATCCATTATCATTTTACAGTAGTTCCGCCCAACCGATCTCTTCGGCTCAGTGAATATCGGAACTATACCATTGAAATCAGTATATCGAAGCTGTATATATTAGACAATATAAGGCTCATATCTACGTCCATCAACTCAATTAAGAGTTCATTATCTCCATAACCGATTCACTGCTAATAATGGTGCCATTATTTTTGCCTTCGCAAATTTCCTTCATCGATCCTTGTTTATCAAAATTAAACACATGCATGGGCAGATTAAAGTCTCTGGCTAAAATGAAAGCAGATTGATCCATTACTTTCAAATTATTTTTCAAAACATCGTCGTAATGCAGGGATTTAAACAACCTTGCATCCTTATCGAACTTTGGATCTGCATTGAGGACGCCGTTAACACCGTGTTTTGCAACAAGAATTGCATTGCAATTAACTTCAATTGCTCTTTGGACGGAAGGATAATCTGTTGTGACATAGGGTTGCCCGTTACCGCCGGCAAAAATTACAATGTGGCCTTTTTCCAAATGATGTATTGCCCTTAGTCTAATATATGGTTCGGCAACAGATGTAATAGGTATTGCCGTCATAACCCGAACTTCATTGCTTGTTTTTGCTTTAAGAACCCCTCTAAGCATCAGGCTGTTAATGACTGTTGCAAGTGTTCCAATATTGTCTGCCTCTGCTCTTTCAATCCCCCAATCTACCGCCATATTTCCACGAAAAATATTACCGCCGCCAATAACCAATGACACCTCGACTCCAAGGTTGACTACAGATATTATTTCATTTGCAATTTGATCTAATCTTCGGGGTTCAAATCCTGATCCTGTTTCTCCTGCGACGGCTGCTCCGCTAAGCTTAATAAGCACTCTTTTATACCTGATCATCAATTACACCTCCAAAAATAAAAAACACTAAAGCAATGTGTGCCTTAGTGTTTCGATGAAATGGAAATATGAAAGTGAGATGGGTTCCTCTAGATGAATCCTCATATTTCCACTCCTTTCAAATATTGTTCATTATCCAATCTTATTTTATTATTGATCATAAGCTAATGCAACTGCAACAATAGGCAATAAGTGGATTATCCTGCTTCAAATTCGACTCCATACTTACTGAAGATAACCTTGTATTTATTTTCGAATATGCTCCATCGTCTTTCTGTTCCGTGTTTCTCCTGCAATGCCTTCAAATATTGTTTAGCAGCTTGTATATCATTGGATTGCAACAGCATATGAATGCACTCTTCACTCAAATGTAAAAATGGCCCTGAAATGTAATAATCAACAATGGATCTCGCACTGTTCATACTTTCAAAGAAATGAATAACCTCTTCCAACCCGTTAAGCAGCGATTTTCTTAAATCATCCCTATTCATATCAGGGGTAATCGAAAATCGGTCCGGAACAGATTGGGCAATTTCCTCCATTCTTGCTCTGAAGTGACAATCCACTTCTTGGGGTGCTGTCAGAATCTCTCTAGATTGAATCTGAGCCAGCTCCACTGCGTAAATACCGCAGTTTACATAAAATATGACATGGTCCGCCGAATTGCCAGAGGATTTTTGAAAATTGAACATGTAAATGAGGTTTTCTGTTGTTTTACTGAAATTCAAATTTTTCTTTACGAAGCCATACTTGGAAAGAAACGGCTTTATATCTTGTTTAATTAAATCATTAAAGTACTGCTGCAAACATGATCCCCTCCTAAAAGTTTACTATAAATAGATAGTAGCTTGTATTGCTACAAATCCTTCTCCATTTTCTACTAGTATTATACATCATTCCTTGCATCCGCTGTTGAGTTCATAGGTAAGTTGCTCTTATCATACCTATCTGCAGTTACCTGTCTTTTATCGACCATCTCAAACCTGTCATACCCGCAGCCTGTGCATCCTTCATTTTTAAGCTGCTCTATGGTTACAAACTCTCCATTCATTCCGACATACACATCTTTTGAGCATTGTTTGCATCGGTAAGTGCGCAGCGTTCGTTTCACCTCGCCTGTATACAAGGCGTCCGTGAATTTCTCCGGATATTCCGGTTTCGATTGATCCGTTGTCCGTAAAATGAACATCTGGCTCCTATTGGCGATCATTTCTGCGCCTTCGTACGTGTTGAATTGAGGGAAATTAGCGCTTACAGTCAGTCCCATGCAGACAAATTCACGCTGCATAGCAAGCATCAGCGGTGGTGATTTATGTGCAAAAGACAGAAAGATCGGCAGTCCCTTTTCCCTCTTTAACGCCTGTATACCTCGCGATACGAATAAACTCATACCCTGAAGTGTATAGGGCGGGTCCGTAAAGAAACAATCATACTGTTTGTGCAGATTTTCTGGAAGAGGCTCCCTCAAATCAAGCCGGTGGCATACAATTGGCAGTTTTCGCTCATTTGCAATCTTTTCGATGTAACTTAAGAACCTTGGGTCGGTATCAAGAACATCCACATGCGTAACGGTGTGCCCGCCATCTGGAAATAATCGCTGCAGCAGCAGACCAATAGACACACTTACCATGTCATCGTCTCCAACACATAAAATCTTCTTTCCTATCAATGCATGCTGCTTCAAACAAAGGATAGCCCGGCGCAGGCTAGTTTCCGGCGTACATTTGGATTGATCAATCTGAACATCCGCTGACGGTCTAAGCGCTAAAAGTTCCTCCAATATAATTAACACATCTTTGATACTCTCCATCCATTTTGTTTCATCAAACAATTCGTGGTATAGGGAATGATCCAAACCGCGGTATCCCCAATTCCGCTCAACCCATGTAAGTCCGCCTTTTGTACAGCGGACTCCGCGGTCCTGCAGAAGTGCGCCTGCTTTAATCAATTCCCGTTTTATTGCCGCAGCCACTGGAGTCGGAAGCAGTGTTTTGCGTGCCAATTCTTTCGTTGAAATTCCAGGTTTCAAATAACATTCGAGGAGCAACTGCTCAATAGCCTGTATCCCTTCTTGCAGACGAATATGTTTACTAGCTTGTTCAATGTAATTCACTTAATCCCTCCCGTTTTTTTTGAAAATACAAAAAGGGCAGGAATGAACATACGTCATCCCTGCCCTTTTTTGACCTGCCAAGATAAACACCACAAAGAAACAAAAAAATCCGAGCTGAACACAGCACGGATTGTGGGTGCATAAAAAAGGCAGTACTAAGGCCCTGATTAATATCCGTTGTTCTTAACTAATTCCGAAGCATTCAATATGCCCATAAAAAATATACCTTGCCATTTCAGCAATTGGTCATATGGACTGTTGAAAACTTCAAATTATGGAATTTGGTTAGTTAAGAACTACCGCCGACATCAACATCTCTCCTAAGTAATAATGACTTCATAATACTATACGCAATATCTATAGTCAAATCGTTTGGATATTGTTGAGCTTACAATCAATGGTGATGATGAGCATGTGCGGCCGCCAAACTAGCTTTGATAGAACAAAGTATCGAATTTCCATGAATATGCTCTTCCGATTCCATTTGCAAAGTCACATGCTGAATTCCCTCATGCTCTAAAAGATGTTCAATTTTTCGCAGGATTGCTTCTGCTTCATGAACGGTTTTGTTTCCTTCGACTACTATATGAGCTGTAAGTGCATTTAGACTGCTTGTAATTGACCAAATATGGACATCGTGGACCCCGTTCACCCCTTCTACTTGCTGCATCATATTAACAATTTCATTTAATTTTATGCTTTTCGGTGCGCCTTCCATCAAGACATGCAAAGACGATTTAGTGACGTAGTAACCGCTGCGCAAAACAAGCGCTGCGACAATAACGCTAGCAAGCGGGTCTGCCCATCCCCAGCCAAAGAACATCATTAGTAAAGCAGCAGCAATCGCGCCAACAGAACCCAGCATATCGCTAATTACGTGCAAGTAAGCGCCACGCATATTTAAGTTATGCTCAGTATCACTTCCACGCATCATAATCCATGCGACCAGTACGTTAACAAGCAGACCAATAGAGCTAATAACTAGCATACCTGTTGTAGCGACCTCCGGCGGGTTTGAAAAACGATCTATCGCTTCGTAAAAAATGTAGACGGAGATCCCAATTAATGTGATGCCGTTAAGGGTAGCTGCTAAAATTTCAAAACGTCTGTAACCATACGTTTTTCCCATATTCACCGCTTTTTCTCCGAAAGTGAATGCCATCATCGCAATACCTAAAGCAATGGAGTCAGACAGCATGTGTCCCGCATCGGAAAGCAAAGCCAGGCTATTCGTAATGAATCCTCCAACAGCTTCTATAATCATATAGAATGTAATGATGATGAATGAGATCAGAAGTATTTTTTTGTTATTAGTGTGAGCATGACTGTGTCCATGATCGTGATTGTGCCCGTGGTTGTGTCCAGACATATAATGCCCTCCCCTTCATTTTAATATATGAGCAATTGTTCATATGTTCTTATGGCTATTATATACATTGTCGAATATAAGTGTCAACTGGCAACAGGTATCCCCATCCAAAGAAAAAACCTTGATCGCGTGAAGTCAGTCAAGGTTTGATTGGTAATCATTTGTTATCTTTCTGCATTTTATTATGTTGAATGTAAACGGAGGTTTGTTTTCCATGTTCTTATGCGGCTCAACAATTTCTGAGAATTCTATTAATCCGTATTTTCCAAACTCTTCCCTTATCGAGTCAGAATCGTAAAAAAACATTTTTAATCCTTCCATGATCTCGAAATAGTTATTGCCGAGTTGCCTGCCTTTCCCGAACATAGGGGCATTTGTTGAGATAGTAGTAAAAATCATATATCCGTTTGGCTTCAACTGATTATAGCAATCTTCAATAAACTTTTCTCTCTCCTGTTTATTTAATAAATGAATTAGTGCATAACAAAATATACCGTCATATAGATTGTTATCAAATGGCATATCAGTGACTGAACCATGAAAAATACTAATAGTAAGCCCTTTCTGTTTTGCCAAATCAATCGCTGTTTTTGAAATCTCTATCCCTGTTACTTTTATGCCGTTGTCAATAAACACCTTTGCATTTCTGCCATATCCAATACCAGGTATCAATATATTTTTAACCTTCTGCTCAACAAAAAAGTCCTTTGTCACAATTGCTGAATCGGAAGGTTCAAATCCCCACATCAATTGATTTTCTATAAAGCTTGCTTCCCAAAATTCTGTCATCTTCCAGCTCCTTTAAATCTAAATAAAAAACGCGTAGTTACGCGTTTCTAAAGAGAAAATGTTGTTGTCTGTCGACACAATTATGCTTTAGGGCTATGCGCTCTGGGTTGGTTTCTTGCGAATGCTCGTAAGCTCGAATGCCTCTTTAGGAATCCCAAGTTCATGAGCCCGTTTCTTTTTAATCAGCATAGCCTGTTGTAAACTGGTAGCTTGAAATTCAATTATGGTGCCAGAATGATCCTCGAATGCATAATAGCTCTTTTTATTCGACATTTATTGATTCCTCCCCTTCTAGATATACAAATATTTTTACTAACAACGTCCTTAGCTGCAGTTAGCTAAAAATATTTTGTCCACACAATCTGTTTATATGCACAGATTGGAATTTATCTAGGCAGGGTATCTACTACGGCAGCTTTGCTTCTTGCAGTAAAAATTTCATTTCTATTTTTGTACGATGAATTGTTGATTTCACATCGCTAATAGATTATTTTAAATTTATAATTCGGGCAAATCCTTAATTTGATGCTGTGTTTGTTCTAATAAATCTAATGACTTGAATAGCCGGTATTCTTCTAGGTCAAACTAGCTAGGTAAATCAAAAAAGGAGGCTATAATGATGAAAGAAAAAGCTATCCTAGCTTACTTCAAGACTCCAGAGCAAGCTGAACAGGCGTTGGATAAATTAAAAAGTCTGCATCTAATCGATTCCTCAATCGACCGTTTTGATGGCTATCCCGGCGATGGGGTCGAAGGAATCATGAATCCCATATCCGGTGATTTCCGCAGTCTCGGAGATCTAACGCTGGGAGGTGATTTTATAAACCGTGATGCAGGTATATTAGCAGCCGCAAGTGTCAGTGCTAGCGGAATGAGCTCTGGGGAAAGAGAGAATATGGTTAGCGGCAGAGACATTCTATTGACAGCCATTGTGGCGGAAGATGACTTCGACAAAGCACAAGCAATCGTAGACGAAGCTGGCGCACTGTAGCGTTTTTTAGCCTCAATTAAGCAACGGTACGTCACAATAGCAATAAAACCCCATCCTATAATAACAAAGGAAGGGGTTATATTATCAACCCACCGCATATTTATACGGCTTATTGCGTCGTCATCGCTCTCGTTCCGTCCGTCATAAAGATGATTTCTCGTACGAATACGCTGGCAATGTCTGCAAGAATGGCGACCAATCGCTCGTCGTATATAATTGAAGCCGATGCATGGCTCGCGTGCATGAGGTATATAGAAGCTTGAGCTCGTTGTCCTGCCCATAAGTTTTGGACGATGCATCATAAACCAAAACTGCATCGAACTCGACACCTTTCGCAAGGTACACAGGAATGATCACCACTCCTTTCTTAAAGCCTAACGTTTCCTTTGTAATAAGCTGCAAATCTTCTCTTTCGAAAGTTTTTAATGAGTTATAGACCTCACGATTTTCTGAAGCGCTTTTTGTAACAATGGCGATGGATTCAAAGCCCTCGGCTCTCAGCTTCGCAATATCTGCCAGTATTTGCGCATTACGCTTTTCTTCGTTATTCAGTCTCGTGAGAATTGGTTTTCTGTCCCTTCTTTCAAAGGGTACAATTTCTTCCCCGCCCGGGAGCATTGACTTCGTAAATTCAACAATCTCTTTAGTTGAACGATAACTGCGTAACAGGCGAAAAACGCTTGTTTCTGCTTGACCAAATAGACTGATCAGCGGTGAATTAGATGAGTCCAAATTTGTGGACTGCATAAAAATGGCTTGCCCGAAATCACCGAGTACCGTCATCCGGGCGCGCGGGAACAGTTTTTTTAGATATTCGTATTGAAACGGTGAATAATCCTGCCCTTCATCAACAAAAACATATCGTATTGCTGTGTTTACACGAGCACCTTCAATTAGCTCCTTTAAATACAAATATGGCGTAGCATCCTCGTAGAATAACTCGTTACGCAGCATTGCCTCTTTGGTTTGCATACATATTTCCGCCCACAACGAAGGGACGAATTTTCTTTCGTCTTCTCCCGATAAAAGGCTTCTACCGTAAACAATTGACTGTATATGCATATCGTATCTATAAAAGAGAACTTCTTCACTATTTTTCTCAGCGGTTTAAAGTAATCTTTCACAATCCTGCGACGAAGCAGTTCTTCCTCTTTCTGAGCGAATTGAAAGTCGCCTTCATCCTCCCTGCGCTTACTGGTCATTTTCTCGCGAACTATGGCGTATTGTTCAGCAACGTCAAATACCTCTCTATCCTTATGCAGCATTCCAAAGACTTCCGCATACTGTTCAGTATCCAGATAATCCAACTTTTTCTCTACCCAAAGCGCATTCCGTTCCGAGCGCTCCAGTGCTGCTAGTTGTTCCAGAAGCCATTCTTGCAATAGGGCAATTCGATTGTACAACGGCAGTGAACGGTTATAACTATAAAACTTCTCTTCCATTCGTTCTGCGGTAATTAAATCACGTTCTCTAAACCGGATACTGTTGAATCGCATGCCTTCCTTTCCCAGCCACTTTCCATAGTTCTGTAAAGCTTGCAAGAATGCTTCAGAAGATTTATATTCGATTCCTTGAAGACGAGCTTCATATCCGGATTCTCCTTGTGCAGTGAGTACATATTCAATTTGATCGAAAGGATCCTCTGGCCGTAGCGAGAAGCCTAACCAATAATCGAGATATTCTTGAAAAGTCGTCTGCTGCATATTTTCTTCACCCAGTTCGGGAAGAACAGAGGAGATATAACTGGAAAATATCGGATTCGGCGAAAAAAGAACGATTTGATCGGCTTTTATCGTTTGTCTGTGTTTATACAGCAAATATGCCACACGCTGTAATGCTACGGAAGTTTTGCCACTGCCTGCCGCTCCTTGTACAATAAGCATCCGGCTTTTGTCATTTCGTATAATGGTGTTTTGTTCCTTTTGGATCGTTGCCACGATGCTCTTCATTTGTGAATTGGCGCTTTTCCCAAGCATTTGCTGCAGAATTTCGTCTCCAATCGTATCGCTTGCGTCAAACATATTGAGAATTTGTCCGTTTCGAATCTGAAATTGCCGTTTTAGCTTCATCTTCCCTTCGATTTGTCCTGCAGGCGTGATATATGACGCCAATCCAGGAGAACAATCGTAATACAAACTTGCAATTGGCGTTCGCCAGTCATAGATGAGAAAGTTCAAGCCATCTTCTTCTATGAAAGAAGATACTCCGATATAGATCTGTTCATCGAGGTCCAGTCCATCCTCTTGAAAGTCGATTCGCCCGAAATAAGGGGATGGCAGTAAACGATTTAAGTTTTTCCATTGCTGTGCCAACAGTTTATGTCCGCGTTCTCTTTCAGCCAATAAAGCGGACTGCTGGTTAATCGTGTGAAAAGTTTCTTCGAAATCTTCATCTGTGCTTGTGTTTATCGTCACTTCTTCCCAAAACCGCCTGCGAATTTCTGTAGCCTGATCCCATAATCCGGCAACCTCCGGCTCCAGCTTGGCAATTCTCGTTCGCAGTTTATTTTTGATTTTTTCCAGTCGTTCCTGTTCTAGTCGCCAATCGTTGTTTTCCATTTCTCCACTCTCCTTATTCTGTTTTCCAAGTAAAAGAGAGTATTGACAAATCAATATTCCAGATGTATAATCAAATTAGGAGTAATGATAAATACAATTTCACATTAATATATCAATACCGCTATTGATTATATCATAGCGTTATTTTTCGTTCAATGCCTTTTTAGTACTCTCTGTCAGAGCACAACACTTAGCTGGATTATGGACGATTTAACAATTGAATTTGGAATTAATATTAGAAAAGATGACCTTTTATATTCGACAAGGTCATCTTTTTTTTAATAACTTATTGAATGCGACCGCCGTCTATTTCTCAACGCTTTAATCCCTGTCAGCCAAAATCTTTTGTATACTAGTTAATTGAATACAGACACTTAACACCTCAATTGCTGTTTTGAGTTCGCGAATTGAAGGGAATGTAGGAGCTATTCGTATATTCCTATCTCTGGGATCTTTTCCATAAGGATATGTAGCACCTGCGTTCGTTAATGTGACGCCAATTTTTCCAGCCATATTTACTATTTCTTTAGCACAACCGTCCATCGTATTAAGACTAATGAAATAGCCGCCATTTGGCTTATTCCACATGGCAATTTTTTTGTCGCCTAAATCTGTCTCAAGATGATTCAAAACCAGATCAAATTTTGGTTTGATAATTGCCGCTTGTTTCCTCATATGAATTTTTACGTTATCCATATTTTTCAAAAAAAGAACATGCCGAAGCTGGTTTATCTTATCAGGACCAATTGTTTGAACTCCAAGCTGTTTTTTTATTACATTCACATTATATTCGCTGGATGCCAGCATCGCGACACCTGAACCAGGAAACGTAATTTTGGAAGTTGAGCTGAACATATAAACCCGATCACGGTTTCCTGCAGATTTGCAAGTTGTTAAAATATTTTTCAACTGATCAGGCTTATCCGACAAATGATGAACAGTGTAAGCATCGTCCCAAAAAATTCGGAAATCCTTTGCTTTTGTCTCCATACAGGCCAGCCTGTCAACTACTTCATCCGAGTATGTGATGCCATCAGGATTGCTATATTTAGGAACGCACCATATCCCTTTAATAGAATCATCTTCACTTACAAGCTTTTCAACGATATCCATATTCGGACCATCTTGATTCATATCTATTGTTACCATTTCAATGTTCAAAAGCTCGCATATCGCAAAATGCCTGTCATAACCGGGACTTGGGCAAAGAAATTTAACTTTGGGGAGCCTTCCCCATGGCAATTCATCTGCACCGACACCAAGAAGCATCGCTCTCGATATAGTATCGTGCATCATATTCAAGCTTGAATTACCACCTATAATCATTTCCTTTGTACTCACGCCAAGCATTTGTGAAAACAATTCCTTCGCTTCGGGAATTCCATCAACTCCCCCATAATTTCGGCAGTCTGTGTTATCCCCAGCTTTTAACTGATCCTCAGATTTAAGCATATCCAGCATTTCCATAGAAAGCTCGAGCTGCTCTGGACAAGGTTTACCCCTGGACATATCTAATTTCAGATTCATTTCCTTATACTTATTATATTTTTCATGTAATTCTTGATAGAGATCGTTTAATTCATTTGTACTTAAATCAAAAAAAGAGCTGTGTTTCTTCACTTCTCCACTCTCCTACAAATGCGTTTCAGAAATTATACCATATTTCTTCAATTTGACTGACTGTTATCACTGATCATTTACCGCCGAACGGTTTGTTGTTACTTTTAATCCATCTAGCAAATTGGCATTTGCTCGGATTTCTCTAATCCATGTTGTACTAAAATGTTGGGCTTAGGACATGCTGCAATCGTATAAGCTGGAATAATGCCCCGGAATTAAGATAACCATGCAAAACAATTTAATCTACTATTTTTCAATCATCTCCCAATGCAATTCAGTAGGTGTATCAATTAATAGTTGTCGGAGCGCAGACTCAACTTGCTCAAGACTGACAATGTACTTCTGGGGAAATTCACAGGCTTGTCCGCCTACAGTAATCTCAACGAACTCATCTTCTTCCTCCATTGAGTTGAGAAGGTTATGAATAGCGGCACTTGACTCGACTGTAACAATAAACTCTTGATTGCCTCCGCCAACTATGAACATGTTACCCATGTACTGAACTGTCACCTGACTGCACGTGACACCGTCCATCCGTCCGATGACCTCAAGACTCTTTTCTAGCGATGCGTGAGAATGCTCAATTGTATCCGCTATGGCTCCTTTTCGCTGTTCCTCATATATAGTAATCACCGTTCAACACACCTTTACAAAGTTCTCTTATATATCATGCTTCACTGGCCAATTAATAGACGGAACTGCACCAAGATGCAATCCTTGATGAAAAATACTTCCTTAGAATTCCTATATTATACCATAATATCCCTGATACTATTATTGAATGAATCAAAAAACTCCTTCTTTTCCAAGGGTGCTATGAGTTGTAATGGCCCCCAGTATAGAGGGTGATCTAAATGGATAGTTTTTAGTGACATTAATTGAATCGCCTAAAACATTTTTCTACAAAGATCATAATCTATTTAGAAAGCCAAAAAAGGAGGAGCAATCTATGACACAAAAAATGATGAAAGTAAGTCCTAGATTTAAAAGACTTTGTACTCAATTCGGTAACATCCTGGGTGGTGAATCGGAGATTGAAGCGGGTCCGGTTTGTTTTGTTACGCGAATGACAAATTTAAGGGAGACAATATTAGGAAGAAGAACACGTTCGCCTTTGGTTCAAATGCAAATGTTCTCGTTCGAATCTCTTGATAGCTCAGGCCGTGCGCTTTGTTTGGGTGAGACAGCAGTACACCAAAATCAAGTGAATCGATTGATTTCAAATCTCCGTAAACGCGGCATAAAAGTGACAGCCGTTCATAATCACTGGCTAAAAGAAAGGCCCCGCTTAATGTATATGCACTGGGAAGCTATCATGGACCCAATTGTATTTGCAAGAAGAACAAAAGAATCTATTTCATTTTTGGGTTAATTTTTGAGCAAAGCGAATTTATTTTTCTATCATGAAAGGATGATTTCTTATGGCGGCACGAGTAAATGCGAGTCCTAGATTTAAAAGGTTATGTAATCAATTTTCTTCCATTTTAGGTGGAACTGAACATGAAATAACTGCTGGGCCAGTTTGTTTTGTTAGTCGAAATAGAATAATAAACGCAACAATTTTAGGACGACGTACCACCTCTCCCTTAGTTCGCTATCAACTTTTTTCGTTTGAATCGTTGGACAAATCGGGACGAGCGCTCTGTCTGGGGGAAACAGCTTTATTTCAAAGCCAAGTCAACCGATTGCTGTCAAATCTCCGCAAGAACGGGATTAAAGTCACCGCAGTTCATAATCACTGGTTGTTTGAGAAACCTCGCCTGATGTATGTCCATTGGGAGTCAATTGATAATCCCGTTGATTTCGCAAGAAAAGTAAAACGTTCCATTGCCTTCTTGGGTTGATGATAACATTGTCAATTATGTTCAGCGGTGTAATTTCCACAGTCCGATAACACAGTATTAATACTCTTAGCAAAGTTACTGCCGTAATAAGCGTGAATAATACTTCAGACTTACTACGGCTGTTTCTTTGCAAAGTACAGTGTAGTTACTTTAAGTTTAGGGTGTGGCAGTTGCGAATCTGATTGGCGGAGACCACTGCAGGGCAGTAATCCTGCCTGTACGAATGGCGTTCACTGGTATCTGTCCCATAATATCGACAATACTTAGCTGATTTGCACTTCCTGTACCTTCACAACCCGATAAAAAAGCAATTTTCGCACCATCTGGAGACCAGCTGACGGGAGTAGCGAAACAATCGGAAGACGCCAATGTTTTTTGATTCTGACCGGTGCGGCTATCAATTTGAATGAGTGAATAATAGTTCGGCTCTTTATAGGCGGTTGCGCTGTAGGCGATGCTCCGGGAGTCAGGAGACCATACAGGAAAATAGTTTTTGGCTTGAGGTCCGCTTTCAAGCGTATAAATGGTGCCTGTAGCCAAATTCACCGTAGAAATGATGGAGATGCTTACACCGGGGTGCGTATAGAGTGCAAAGATTCCGTCCGGTGAAATGCGAATGTCATGTAACGGTCCGTCCGTATTTTGTGTGATTTGTCTCCGGATTGTGCCATTAGCCCGGATACGGAAGAGCTGAGAGATGCCGGCGGAATCAGGAGCGGCGAACAGAAGTTCTGTACCCGAAGGGAACCATTGAACGTCGCTAGCACCCGGTTCAGGGATAGCATGGCTGTCATGTGTGAATGTATCATAAACGATAATCTGCGCGTTTTTAACATACGCAAGATACCGGCTGTCCGGAGACCAATTAAGCAGCGTATAGGGTTCAATTTGGTCAATCCTTGCAACGGCCAGAGTGACAGTATCCAGAAGGTTTACCACGTTGCCATTGCCGATGAATGCGATTCTTCTATTGTCCGAAGACCAATAGGGAACGGAAAATTCTGCACCAAGCCCCTTTGATAGTTGAAAAATTTGACCTTCCAGCGGTCGGTACAACCAAATGTCAAACGTTCCGCCGATATCCGACGTATAGGCAATCCTTCCCTGAACGTGATCATGAGGAACAGTTTGCACGGCCAACATCCTCTCTTGAATCATCTTATATTTCAGATATATTCAGCAGGCAGCGTTTAGGCGACAATCATGAACCGTATTTATGAAGACCACTAAAAGTCCGGTGTAGCACCGGACTTAAAGGATAATAAGCACTGTCCTCTAAAATTTTCTATTAACAGATGAGAAGAATTTGTACTTCGTATATATCACTTTTTCGAATCCCAAGCCTTTTTGAATTCACTGACAGTTATATAGCGTCGTTCTCGTTCCTTACTAACTGCACGCAAAGCAACTTCATAAAGTGATTTATTCGCTTCCCATTTTGAAAACGAATGATCCATTTCGCCTCCAAGCAGCCCAAATGCAATTGCCCCCATTGTAAAAACATTTGTTTTCGCATCAATAGGTGCACCTAATATAAATTCTTCTGGAGATTTAAAACGTCTTGCTCCCCAAAAATTCTCTCCCATATCATTTACAGAAGGAGCTGGCCTATAAAAATCGATATCACAGATCTTGGTTACATCCGTTGAAAAATCATACAGAATACTGCCATCATAAAAATCAACTGCTACGTACCCTTGTGACTCAACAAATTTGTGAAATTCATATATGGTATTAAGTGCTTGCAGTCTTTTTTCAACGGATAACTGTTTAAATTTGTAGAATGGCGACTGAGGATGCGTCTGTTTAGCTTTACCTGCAAACAACCAGTGTGAATGCAGACATTCTCCTTTAAACCACTCAAATATAGCGGCATAGCCATTATTTGACTCAAAATGATTAATGAGATTAATTAAATAAGGATGTTTCAAGGTCTTATATAACGAAATGGCAGTCGATAATCTTGAAATCGCGTCAATAGGTTCGCCAGAAAACGCTAATGGTCTGCAACCCGCATATTTAACAAAATGCTTAATGCCGTTATTTTCTATTCCAAAGCTGATATTACCGGAATCTTGCTGATCAAACACGCAAAAAACGGTTCCAAGTGATTGAAGCCATGTAAAATCGTGCTGCTCCTGAAGATCAAACGAAACATTGTCAATTATGTGCCTTACCGGCAATTGATTCATTAAATCGTCCCCTTAATTTTGGGGAATCACATAGTTTAAAGGGCTATTTTATATGTTATCCCCTGAATATGATTTGCCCTATTAGCGTTTGGATTTTTTTCCATAAAACATCACTCCTTACACTCTGATACCACAATTATCCACCTGATAAAAGTTATTTGCAACACTGAAGATTTCATTCATTTAAAGTAAACCCGAAGTATTGGCAAGTTGAAAAAGGGGCCGTCAGATAAACATATCTGCGGCCCCTTTCCATGATGAACTGCAATTCAATCATTAATTAACTTTTCTGCTGTATTAAAATTCGTAGTAACACTGCCACGACTTCTGCTCGTGTAGCAACTTGATCAGGCGCATAATTATTACCGCTTTTACCGCTTAAGATGCCTTTCTCGCGAAGCGCTTCTACTGCTCCCTTCGCCCATTGCAGAATAGCTGCATCATCATTAAAGTTAGTTGTTCTGAGCATATCAAGGTCTAGATCAAGAGCTCTTGCAAGTATAACTGCCATTTCCGCACGTGTAATCTGCTTATCCGGCCAGAATGTTCGATACCTAAATGAACAGCTTGTGCAAGCGCTTGTTCCGCCCATTCGCCAACCTTGTCCATATCGCTGAATTTGAGCTCAGCATTGCCCACTTCCGGCTTAATCATATTTATTAGCATCAGATTTTGATATTTAAGTAAACGATTATGAAATCGCCGTCACAGAAGATTAGAGACGTTAAATATAAACCAGACTAATTATTTTTTTGTTATGAGACTGTATAACATAGAATACTTATGCTTCAAACCACTGCCTCGGACCCACCGTATGGAACAACTGCTTCCTATCTTGCTTTAACGCATCGTTGATGCGTTTGCATGTGAAATCGCTAATCGGCTTAGGAAGTTCATCTCTTGAATAGAATTTGCATTCTAAAATTTCAGGTGAGCTTGGTTGGGGGAGTTGGTTATTAATGATTTTCGCAATGAAAGCAAAATGATGCATATCATAGTTCGGTTCATAGTATACACCGGTCAATTCTTGAATTTTGACTTCTAATCCCACTTCTTCAAATACCTCTCTTATTGCGGTTTCCTCTGCTGATTCACTGTCTTCACCTTTCCCGCCAGGCAGATCCCAATTATTTTTGCCATAGCTATGCTTTACAAGCAATACTTTTCCTTCAGAGTCTAAAATAACTGCAGCAGCTCCGATTAACTTTGGCAAGATATAGCCTCCTTAAAGGATGTCTTGTATATCATTAAAGACGATAATATAAAAATAGATGAAGATCAGAAAAGATAGAAAACAAGACCTTTGCCTTCGGCTGCAGCTTGACTGTAGAAACGCCGGATTTCATTAAAATGCTGTAGCAGATAGTCAAAGAACGGGTCCTCATCTTCATCGGAAACAGAGTCAGACTCAAGAGGATACACCTCTTCCTTGGCCATAGCAGGGAAATCATACCGCATGCGGAGCTGTGCCTCATCCAGTTCAGACATAGCCTGAAGCGCTGCTGCAACTTGCTCGGCGCGCAAGATAAATGCCCCGAATGAGCCGAAATCGATGCCTTTGTCTGACGTCATCGGGACGACATAGCCAAGAGGTGGCTCTCCATCGGAAATATCTCCGCAAAGCAAGTAATGAATCGCCTCCCAAGATCTATCAATGTCGAGTCCGGGATAATCGGCTATGTTCAAATTCTCCAATGCAATTTCACCCACATCGATTTGCTGTACCAGTTTGTCGTCAATAGCAAAGTAATATCCGTATATTCCCATGTTGTCATCCTTCTTTCCGTTTTGTATAGGTGACTTTCTACTCTATCTAAATGTTACATTGGAGAAATATGTATTTCAAGAAACATTAGACATGCATCTCTCTAATACATTTTACCTATAACTACCAAGCTCAATCCTTGTATGCTACCCAAAGATTGAGTCAATAAAAAACGCCCGGCAACAAGCATGTTGCCGGGCGTTACGCACTATATTTGCTTATGACTAAACAATGGAGCGATGAATGTATGGCAATATTCCTCCGCTACCTGCGTAGAAGAATATCCGAGATCTTGCAAATGCAAGAGCAGCATTGGTGAAAATGAAGATGCGATCATTCTGGAGGCGAATGCTGGATCAAGGTCAATTAATTCCCCGTGGCGGGCTGCTTCCTCCAGCAGTTCATTCATCTTATTAGCAATATAAGTAAACGGAGGCGCTTCATAGCAGTTTTCTTTCGCCTCCTCCAATCGCTCCGAGCAGGTGGCAGCCATGAGCCACTCCATATCTTCTTGGATGAGAACAACGATTTTTTTGATTAGCGTGAACATTCTTTCCATAATCGGCCGGTCTTTTTCGTTCAGCAAGTAATCCTCGATATCCGCCATAATAAAGTCAAACTTGCTTTTCATAATTGCGAAACATAGCTTGCTCTTATTCGGATAACGACGATATAACGTGCCTTGTCCAATGCCCGCCGTCTTAGCTACCTGATGCATAGACACATCTTCAACTCCATGTTGGATAAACAAAGCGTTAGCCGTTGACAGGATTTTCAAGCTAATTTCATCGATGTCTTTTCCGTATGTCATGGACTACACCTCCCTTACCGTCATGTTAGCCATAAGCCTATTTGTAAAGAAAATTTATACCGGCTGCTTCTGGCCTTCCTCTTGAGGTGCTTTTGTTCTGCGAATGAAGAAGCCGATAATTACAGCCAGAATCGAAAGAATTCCTCCGATTAGGAACGCACTGTGGAGACCAGCTATCATTGCAGGTATGCCTTCAGCTGGATTCGTCGGATCTGGTGATGTCGACATATATTTTTTCATACCGGAGGACATGATGCTGACGAACAACGCTACGCCAATCGCACCTGAAACTTGCTGCAGTGTACTCATGATCGCTGTGCCATGCGGATAGAGATGACGCGGCAGCTGATTGAGCCCTGTTGTTTGCGCTGGCATCATGACCAGCGAGATTCCGATCATCATCAGGATGTGAAGAAAAATGACATAACCATTCGTCCACCCTGCTTCAATACCCGAGAATAACCAGATCGATACACTCATAATGATCAAGCCAGGAATAACAAGTACTCTCGGACCAAACTTATCAAACAATACACCGGAGATCGGCGCCATTATACCATTCAATATACTTCCCGGCATCATAACGAGCCCTGCGCTTAGTGCGGAAAGCAGCAACACATTCTGTAAAAATAGCGGCAGCATAATCATTGTAGAAAACATTGCCATCATCAGAACAAGCATCAACACAGTAACGAGCGAGAACATCGGATAGCGGAAAGCGCGCAGATCAAGCATAGGCTCCTTCACGACGAGCTGGCGCCATATAAACAAGAACAGGCTGATCCCGCCTGCAACGAGACACCATACAACCTCAGGGTCTGACCAAGAGCCTTCTCCCGCTCTGCTGAAACCATACACAATGCCGCCAAAGCCGATGCAGGATAGCAGGATGGAGATAATATCAACTTTCGGTTTAGTCAGTTCACTTACATTTTTCAAATATAAAGCCGCATATACAATTGAGATTACCGCTAATGGGATAACTAGATAAAACAGCCATCTCCAGCCAAGTGAATCAACAATCAATCCAGACAAGGTAGGACCAATCGCTGGAGCGGACATCATGACAAGACCAATCATGCCCATTGCTCCTCCTCTTTTTTCTGGAGGGAAAATAATCAGAATTGTATTCATCAATACAGGAATCATCAAACCTGTTCCCAATGCTTGAACGATACGTCCGGTGAGAAGTATTCCGAATATCGGAGCAAACGCACAAATTATTGTACCCGCAAGAAATAAGATCATTGCCCCAAGAAACATTTGACGTGTAGAAAACCACTGCTGCAGCAATGCGGTTATAGGGACAAGAATCCCGACAACAAGCATATAAGCTGTAGCCAGCCATTGCACCGATGTTTCAGTTATGCTGAAATACTCCATCAAATTAGGAAAAGCGATATTCAACAGCGTCTCATTCAAAATTGAGACAAATGCGCCAATAATAAGCGCAGCGACTATCGGTCCTCTTTTGATGTTGCTTAAATCCAGATTCCCTTTCGCTTCCATACTCGAGCCGTTCAAACGTACCACTCCTTTTTTTATAAAAAGCCTTGCGGACAATTGTCCGCATTACATAATAAAACATACCTAACAACTATCCCATATGTCAATAAAAATGTGACATTTCGCACAAAAAATTTATATTTTCTATATGCTCATTTACTAAGCCTGGATAACAGACCTAAAGCAGTAAGCGGTAAGTCGTCGATTCGTTGTAAAAGTTAAATAACAGAGCAAAAGTCGTAATGTCACCTGTTTAGAATTGTAACGGAACTGAGAGGCTCTATTTAGTAATAAAAAGGTGTTTTAAAACTGTAACGGAACTGTGGAACGCTATAGGTGATCTTTTCCCCGTTTAGGTAGTGATTTTGAGTAAATAAAATTTCTCAGTTCCTTTAGATTTTAAAATAAGTTGATTTTCGTACAATAGCGTGTCTAAGTTCCGTTAGCGTTTTTCAACAGGCTGAGGAGATACAGTAAGCTTTAGCGCGTGATTGCTTGTTCCATAAAAGTTAGTTCTAGAGCGAGAGAACCAGCACCAGTACCAGTACTTGTTGAGATTTTTTACACAGTCTAAATTTTCTTACCCTCTTCCCAAATAATTCTTTTCTCCTATTAAAAATAATTCTTTATTCTCTATTTTTTTCTCCTTTCTCATAAAAATCTAGTAAATTTTTCTTGATCAATCGCACTATAAACAATAACATAAGGATATATGAACCTGTATTACCGCAATGTTCCAAATTGTATGTACACTTCAAAAAAAGGAGAATTTTTTTCATGAATCGTCGTTTTAGCTCTAGTACTATTTGCTCATTTTTACTTGCATTATGTCTTTTCGTCTCGCTGCTCCCTCAAGCCGCAATCGCGAAGGCATCCCCTGACCCGCATTTGGAATACGCGGATCGCTTGAATATACTTGGCATTTTTGCTGGTACAAATAAGGGCTACGAATTGGATCGGAAGCCGACTCGTCTAGAAGGGCTGGTCATGCTGATTCGCATGCTGGGTGTAGAGGCTGAAGCTCAAAAACTGCAAAACGATCCTTCGCCTTTCATCGATGTTCCGCGTTGGGGAATCGGTTATGTAAACTATGCCTATTCACATCAACTAGCCAACGGGGTGTCCGCCTCGCGTTTTGGCTCCAATGATCCAATGAGTGCAATTCAATACGTTACACTGGTGCTGAGAGCGCTCGGCTACAATGATAATAAAGGGGATTTCACTTACGCTCAATCGTTAAATAAAGCGGCTTCGATCGGTCTGATCAATTCCGCGACAAGCCAAGAGCTTGCCAAACAGACGTTTTTACGAGGCCATATCGCCCTGCTGTCATTCGAAGCATTAAAGCAGCCGCTCAAGCAGCAAGAGATGACCTTGGCCGGCAAACTTATTGCAGAGGGTGTATTCACGGAAGAAGCTGCTAACCGCGCTGGGGTGCTTGCACAAGGTGCAGGTGCTGATACAGACGTAGTAACCTTCTCTGATCCCGGTTTGGAACAGGTGGTAAGAGCCGCTGCCGGCAAGCCGACAGGTGACTTGTATCGTTCCGATGTCAACCGCCTGACCCGATTGAGCAGCGTCAATGTGCCGCATACGCGAATCCGTTCCCTTGATGGTATTCAGGCGTTGCAGAAGCTTACACGAATTGAATTGCCTGACAACTTGATTAAGGATTTGTCGCCTCTGTCCTCGCTTCGGGAATTGCAGGAGCTCGTTCTGCACCGTAATTCTATCGAGGATTTGTCGCCGCTAAGCAGTCTCAGCAATCTGGAGGGGTTGTTTGTTTCTCACAACTTCATCACACGGCTGGATGCATTGTCTTCACTCACTAAATTGGAAAGTCTGAATATCGCAAGTAATGCGGTGACGAGCATCAAAGAGCTCCAGAAGCTTAAACAGCTTAGCTATTTGGAAATGAACAATAATGCGGTATCTGACATCAGCGTCATCGCAGACTTGCCGCTTATGGATGAGCTTAATGTCGATGGAAATCCGGTAATTGATATGTCATTTGTCAAAGGAATGAACTACTTAGGCTCCAAGTCGGCAGCCTCCACTCAGGAACTGGGATTGAAAGCGCGTGAAATTATTCAATCGATTATTCGCCCGGGCATGTCGGAGCTGGAAAAAGAAACTGCGGTGCATGATTACATTTTAAGTCGTACCCAGTATGATCATCAAGAATTCAGCAAAGGAATTCCAACCGCCTCAAGACCATATGACGCTTATGGAGCTCTAATTGAGCAATATGCGGTATGTGACGGCTATGCGCGAGCCATGCAGATGCTGGGCAAGCTAGCCGGACTCGACATTTATTATATCGATGGAATCAGCGGATCAGGCCATGCATGGAATCTGATTCGCCTGAATGGAGAATTCTATCATGTAGATGCGACCTGGAACGATTCCGATAACCAATGGAATGGTGCTGCTCCGTCGAACGCTGTCCAAGCGCAGCTGCTTGACTTCGGCAAGCGGAACTATTTCAATCAAACACAAACGGCCAGAGAACTTTCCATCGCATGGGACTTCGACCGATTCCCGAAAGCTAAGACAGATTCTCCGAGTCCGGCTAATCAACAGATTACCGTATCCATTAACGCAGAAACCCCTTTAAAGAATGATCTTATTGTTTGGCTGACAGTGTCTGTGGAAGTCGAAGGAGATGTCACTAAAGGTTTGAGCCGCGATATTTCCAAAGCTGTATTGTTTCCTTACAATAAGGAAAGCGTAGACGTTATGTTGAATGTACCGTCAGAATTGCCGCTTGCCGGTGGAGGCGTAACTTTCACAGTTGACTATAAGGTGTTCTCGACGGAGTATTTTTTCCAGGAGGAGGATAACCATTTTCTCCATCGCAACAACGGGCTGACCTTTATGCCGAAGAGAAGCAACGTGCTGCAGCCTAACGATCATTTATATGTCACCTTGCTCAAGAAAGGCAGCAAAGGTATTACTTTTAACCAAGCGGCTTCGCAAGGCAAACTGGACAGCTATGCACTGAATCAGGCGATGTTCAGCTACAGCGTAACACCTGTTGCAAATTCGTACCCGCCATCAAATAAGTACTCGGTACGCAATGTGAAGGAAATTACGTTGCCTGCTCATAGCGCCATTTATGTAACTGAAGTTTTCTTCGGGGCTGATTTTGACGACAAATCCTGGAACTATTTGTATGGCGAATCCGCCATAGCAGTCAATCATTCGAATCAGCCGAAAGTGTTGGCGCCGGGTGATCTTCAGTATACGTTAAGACCTTCTCCGGAACCATTGAAGCGGAATGCGGAAGTTTACTTCCGATTGTCAGTTTTCGATGGGGCATTCGATGAATCGAACTATGAAAATGAGCTTAGAGAAGGCCGTATATTATTCAAAGACGAATGGGTCCATGTTGTAGATTAAGCTGATCGTGTCGAGGGCGTCCTCCCGTTTGTTCTAAACGGAGAACGCCCTCTTTTTGATTTCATTTATAAATCCTTCCTATTAAACAGAAATATAGTCAAGTAATAAGAAGCTATGAATAACAGTAAGATACCGATTGGAATAAGCAATAACGTTTGTCCTTCAAAAACTCCTTTTTCGCTCATCATATTCAGATAAAAAGCCGCAGGTTGAGCCAATATAATTAGAGCGAGCATAAACACGGCATTGATAATGGCTGCTCCTTTCTTACTAAGTGCGTAAAATAGAGGCATATAGATAGAAGTTAAAACGAGCACCATCCCTATTGAAGCCATAATGTCCAATCCAGAAAAGGCAGGCTTGTTCAGCTCAGGATATTCAAGTTTAACAAGCCAGTGAATCCCGTATGAAGCAAGTATTCCAAAAAGTGCATACATAATAGCTGCTATATACTTGGCTTTCACAATATGCTTGCGGCTGATCGGCAGCGTGACCAAAAAGTTATGATTGTTGTTTTTGATATCGATCATTGTACCAAGAATTTTAGATCCGAAAGCTGTATAAATACCTACAAAATAGATGGACATTTCACTTTTTGGAATAAAGGCAGCACTGAACACAACAAAATAAAGAATAATTATCCATAATGAGCTTTTTAAAGCGATAAAGTCTTTGCGAAGCAAGTTATACATGAACACGGCCTCCCTTGGCGGTAAAGTACATGATGTCTTCTAATGATGGTTTGTCTAATAGAGCATAATTGCCAAATAATCGTTCTGCCTCTTGCCTGTTATCTACTAGACCCTCAAAGCCTACCGCCGTCTCACGAAGTCCGACAAATTTTTTCCGAATATCCGAATCGAGCAATTGCTGGTCACCCTTTACAATAGCGTATCTCTCAAACACATCTTCTTTAGCTTCATTGAAAACGAGTTTTCCGCGGTTGACAAATGTAATGTAGTCAGCAATCCGATCCAGATCAGTCGTAATATGTGTCGAGAAAATTATCGTATTCTTTTCGTCTTGCATCATATCTGCGAGCAGATCAAGCATTTCCCTTCTAAATACAGGATCAAGTCCAGAGGTCGGTTCATCCATGACAAGGAGCTCGGCTTGATGTGATAATGCAATCGCTAGGGAAAACTTGATCTTCATACCCTTGGATAAGTTTTCAATTTTCTTTTTCGGAGACAGCTCGAATTGTTCAAGATAACCTTTAAATTTTGTTTCATTCCAGTTTTTGTAAAATGGTGCAATCATCTTCTTCGTATCAGCTATCGTAAGATGTTCATAATAGAAGCAATCATCCGATACAATGCTGGTGCGTTGCTTAATGTCAACTTCATGTTGAGGCATATCGCGGCCAAGTATTTTTACGCTTCCAGAGTCAGGACGAATCATGCCAAGCATCATCTTGATCAAGGTGCTTTTACCAACACCATTCGGTCCGATGAGTCCGGTAATATAGCCCTGCTTCACATCCAAAGAAATATTATCAACATGGAACAGCTGATAAGTTTTAGTTAAATTACGTACTTCAATTGCATTCATTGCCTATTCCTCCTCGAACAATAACGTCAAATGATCAATTAATTCATGACGGCTCATGCTTAATGCCTTGCTTTCCTGAATGATTTCGAGCATTTTCTCTTCTAACCGTTTCATGCGCTGCTCCCGTATGAAGTCTTTATTGGCACCCGATACGAAACACCCTTTGCCTACAACTGAATCGATGAGTCTTTCTTTCTCGAGCTCTTCATAAGCGCGTTTGGTCGTAATAACACTGACCTGCAAATCCTTGGCAAGCTGCCGGATGGACGGGAGACTGTCTCCAGCGTGTAGTTCGCCATTCAAAATGCTTTGTCTAATCTGATCTATAATCTGTATATAAATGGGGTCGCTCGATGCGTTGGATAATATAATTTTGATGTCTCTCACCTCACTAACGCTCGTTAAGTATACACCGTATATATATAATATACACACTATTAGATAATGCGTCAATAAAGCTCATCCAGTATATCAAGGATAAACGGCTCCGAGCACAAAAAAGACATTTCTGTTTTTAGAAAACGGAAATGTCCTTCGTTGTAAAGCTTTGAATACTATATCTTCTGATCCAGCACATCCAACATTCTAAGCAGCATGACGATCGCTTCTGCACGGGTAGCCGGCTTGCCCGGTACAAATTTATTGTTGCTGTAGCCGCGGATGATTTCTAATTTACGGAGATCTTCTACTGCCCCTTTCGCCCACTTAGGAATTTCTTCGTTATCTGCAAAGCCGGTTGTCCCATAAGCATTAGGCTGCATCTTGAGCGCTCGAGCAATGATAACCGCCATCTCTACTCGTGTAATTGGCATGTTTGGCCGGAAGCTGCCGTCTGCATATCCTTGGACGAAGCCTGCTTGTACCGCTTGTGCAACGGCTTGCTTTGCCCATGCGCCGAATTGTTCATAATCAGTAAATGAGAGATTTGCACTTCCCTCCCCCAGGTTCAAAGCTTTTACGAGCATAACCGTAAATTCAGCACGAGTAACCGGGCGATCAGGCAGAAACGTTTTATCCGGATAGCCGCTGACAAAACTTTTCGCTATTGCGCGCTTAATATAGGCTTCCGACCAATGACCAGCAATGTCAGTGAACGAAATCACAGGCGGTTCATGTTTTTCCTGTTCAGGCATTTGCCGTTCAACATAAAGCTTATACGTTTTCCGAGAGCCATCTTCAGCTTGAACAATCAGCGAAATGTCATTTGCCCCTTCCTGTAAATCGACTTGAATACTGTCAGCCAGCACTTGCTCATTCCAGGTAACTTTTGCAGCTGGATGATCCGCAATCGCCGTCACCTCGATTAGATCCGCTGCCGTTTTGGCTGTATATGACAGTGTATCCCCCATAAACGACGGTGTAAGAGGAATAAGGTTATCTTCTGTCCAAATTTCCAATGTTTTCAAATTCGCATTGTTGGATAAATACCAGCCTCCATTAATACCTGGAAGCACGATTACAGTCAGTTCAGCATTCAGAATGCCAGGATTACGGATATGCGCGGAGAGCTGCAGCTCTCCTGTAATTTTGTAAGTTCCCGCTTGTGCAAAGTTGTAGTCTGTGTTTACCAAATCCCAGCTTACTGGTAATTTGATTGCAGATCCATCGCTCAACTGGGCATTTACTTCCTCCGGCAAAGTCAGCTTATCCAGCTTTGTCCCTTTGGCAACTTGAAGCCGTGCAAGCTCATCTACTTTCGCAACATTCGTATAAGGCATTGCGGATACATAATCTGAAAATTCACTTTCAATTTCTTCAGTGCCAACTGCCTTGATCGCAAACCAATATATCTGGCCTGCCTTCAAGTTTTTAGCCATATATTCTGTTTCAGCAATAAGTTCATCATCGTTTACAAGTGTCCATTCGTTCCTTGATTCAGGTGCCTCTGTTCCCTCATATTGGTATAGTTTGTAGCCAGCAGCACCGTAAACATCACTCCAAGCGAGCTTCACTGCACTTTCATCCGCAACAGCAGCGACCTCATCAGGAACAAGGATAGATCTCGTCCCAATGGCATACAGCCGTTTGTCGTAAGATCCTATATATATCGTTCCATCTGGACCGATCACGGGCGAGGAGTAGATTTCTCCCGCTGTTGCAAATGACCACTTTACTCTATCGTCATCTGAAGCATATGGATCCAGTGCATATAACTTTTTGTTTCCTGAACCGATGTAAACTATGCCGCCTGCTCCTACGACTGGCGAGGATATGATTGGAATCCATGGATTTGTCGCGGTATTCAACGACCACTTCACACGATGTTCATCATCTGCATCAGGGTCCAGCGCATATAGCGCTCCATCGTATGAACCAATATAAACCGTGCCATCGTCTCCAATCGCAGGTGATGATAAAACGGAACCCCATGCATCAAATGACCACTTTACACGATTATTATCATCACTGGCATTCGGATCGAGCGCATAGACGAATCCATCATCCGAACCGACATATATTGTGCGGCCGTCTGCTCCAATTGCAGGCGATGAATATACCGGACACAGATCATCCCAGCACAAACCATCATAGCCCATATTAAGTTCAATCGACCATTTTTCGCGTTGATCATCATCCGCATGAGGATCCAGCGCATAAAACATACCAATGCCAGAGCCTACATAGATCGTACCATCATGTCCAATCGCAGGTGAAGAATCTATTTCACCGCCTATTTCATAGGACCAAATCTCCCGTTCATTATCAACAGTCGCATACGGGTCCAGCGCATACAAATTCCCGTCGTACGAACCAATATAAATGGTGCCATCCCCTCCGATTACAGGTGAAGCATGTACCGAATCTCCTGTTTCAAAGGCCCATATTTGCTTATGCTCGGCATTTGGATCGAGTGCGTACAGTCTTCCGTCCCCTGAACCGACGTAGATCGTGCCGTCTGCCCCGATTGCTGGCGAAGAAGCAATCGCCCCTTCCGTAACAAATGACCATTTAAGCCTGCCTGTTCTTGAATCGATGGCATACAGCTTGCCATCATACGAACCGACATATAGTGTGCCATCTGTACCGATTGCAGGAGTAGAATAAATCGAACCCTCTGCTGCAAACGTCCACTTCTCCTCTGAATCCGTACTTCCCGTAAATCTGGACTGCCGCACCCAATTAAAAGCTGTTGGCTGAGCTGCTTTGCGTTCATAAGCGCCTGACTCATAACCTGCGCCTTGCTCAAACAGCAATTCAGCAGCATTCACATTCGAGGCTGGTATTACTCCCACACATCCTAAACAGATTGCGAGCCATACAATCCATATTTTTTTTCTCCTCTGACACATGTCATACAACTCCTCCTCAGTTGATCTCTTACTAGCATTTTCCAGCCGATTATACACACTTCTCGCGCTTTTGAGATCAACCCTGCCTATCGCCAAAAGCGAAAAGGTGGAGAGAGGGGGTGGAGATTAGTTAAGGAGAACCAGTCGAAGTCAGAACAATTGGAGAGTATTGGCACGTTCCAGCGCTTGCAATCTGCTTTTGACCTGTAGTTTGCCATAAATATTGTTAATATGAGTTTTTACGGTTGCCAGTGAGATATTAAGCTGGCTCGCCAATTCTTTATTTGACAATCCCTTTTCCATAAGATGCAGCACGCACTTTTCCTTCGCAGTTAAAATAGGCATATTTCCTTCTATAGTAATCATTTCGCCAGTTACCCCTTCTATTCGCGGAAATAGGCGCAGCAGTTGTTTCACGTATGTTAAAGGAACTTTCCGGACAGAACGATGATGTTGTTTTTGACGCAATGCGAGATATTGATCCAATAGTTTCCTTAGTCGTATCCCTTCATCTATGAACGTACGAATATATCCCTCCGGCCATGCCAAAGCGAGCGCTTCTTCTAGTATGGTCATACTTTTCTCAGCGTTTCCTTGGAGAGATAGAAAAAGGCTCTTGTATACAAGCAGGCGAATTCGGTCGCTTTTCCGTCCTGCTTGAATCGCGATGAAAAAGAGCCGATCCGTCAAAGCGATAGATTCTTCGATTTGCTCTTCCTCTGCCAGCAAAGATGCGAGAAAAGCGTATTCGTTGATCATCGAAAGCGGGATTTCGTCTTGAAATCGTAACCCGCTGCTTATCAACCATTGATTCCAAGCCTCTTCTTCTCCCTGCTTCTTGCCCAACATAGCTTGAAATAAAGCGATTTTCCCTGACAAATGGGGATTAGCCTTCAGAGCCGGCTGTTCGCTTAATTGCTTAACGATTGCAGTTGCGTTCTTCTCGTCTCCTTGAACAGTGGCTATACGGGCTAGCCAAAGCGCCGAAACAGTCGCCAGGCATGGATTGTCATACGATTTTCCGATATCGTTAGCCCGACGCATATACTTCTCAGCTTCGTCCAGGCGATTACATTCATACTGCAATTTGCCAAAATCAATACATAAATGCGCAACAAAGTAGACATTTCGGGTTTCAGACCAAATCGATATTAAAGGAGTTAATATTTGCTTCGCTAATGTAATGCTATCGTCCGATACATAAATATCCCAAACCGGATGCCAGCCGTCCTTGTCACCCCCAAAACCTATGAAGAAATCACCTTCTGGGTGTATGCTGACATATTCTTCTGAATACTGTACAGCATAGTCAAAATCCCGATCTAAAAACGTGCGGAATGCAGCGAGAAATGCTAGACCTGCATGTAATGTCTTACTTTGATGCGGAGGAAGATTATCGGCACCCTTTTCCAGCCAGCGTACCGCTTGCCAATACACGTCAGTAGCTTCTTCAACTCGCCCGGACATATATTGGGAAGCGAGCTTTGTCAAAAACAGCATCGGTCTGGCACTTAACAATGAAACAGGAATATCATTCAACCATTTGTAAAGCGTTGTCCATTCATAGACTAGCAGCTCCGGCGCAATTGCTTCCAGCAGCATTAGCGCTTCCTCATAACCCGCACCGGCCAAATAATGATCTACTGCCTCATGCGGGCAGCCATTTTCCTCAAACCATTTTCCAGCTGCAATCTGCAGTGCATTCCATTGTTTCGGTTCTCGTCGCTGCAGTTGCGCGGTCAAAAATTGCTGGAACAGATGATGGTATCTGTACCATTCCCGCTGCTCGTCCAAGGGCACAAGAAACAGATTCAATTGATCCAAATGTTGCAAATACAATTTGCTTTCCGACATACCGGTTACTGACATGCAAAGCTCGCCTGTCATACGATCTAATACCGACGTCTTTAGCAAAAATTGCTGGATCTTTTCCGGCTGCCGGGATAAAACCTCTTCAAAAAAATAATCGGAAATATCCCTTTCTGTTCCCGTCAGCATGCTGACGAGAGATGCTGGATCAGCTTGTTCGTGCAATGATAAAACTAGCAGCCGCATCGCAGTTGCCCATCCTTCTGTTTTTTCTTGTACGGTGGCCGCTTCTTCCTCAGACAAGTTTATCTTGCCGCACATCGTAAAAAATAATGATGTTTCCTCAGGCAGGAAACGCAGATCGCTCACCCCTAATCGGACCAGTCCAGTTCCTGCTCGTATACGGGATAAGGAAAAAGGTGGAATAGTTCGGCTGGCTATATATAGATGAATATGATTCGGCATGCGTTCCAAAAGATATATAATTCCCTTCAGAATCGCTGGATCTTTGATATGATGAAAATCATCCCAGATGAGTATGATTGTTTGGGATAAGCGATGTAAACCGTTTATGAGCGCAGCAATAAACGAATCTGAATCTTCCGCAGCGAATCGAAGGACAGACTCCGCGTTAAAGGCAGGGCAGGCTTGTTTCAACGACGCTATCGTATGGGCCCAAAAACGGATGCGGTCATTATCACCTGAATCCATCGATACCCAGGCGACAGGGCATTTCAGAGTATTCGCCCACTCACTGAGCAAGGTGGTTTTTCCATATCCGGCAGGCGCAGTGACCAAAGTAAGCGTTCGATCCAACCCTTCATGCAAACGTTGGATAAGTCTTGTACGCGTTACTAACGATGTCCGCGGTTGGGGAATATGCAATTTAGTAACGACGATCATCATGGCATTCTATCTCCTTTCGCTGCTTCTAATTCGATAAAAACAAGCGGCGTAAGCGCCATCATAAACATTACGATGAACTTCACTCTATCCTATTATACAGATTTGCTATTGGCAATAGATTGAAAAAGCTAATAGCAAATACAAGGCCAATACTGGAATGATCATTAACTTACAGCCGCCAGGTTATGAAAGTTTGTGTTGTTTTACAAGAAAAAGGATGCATCCTGTCAAGAAAAAATGACAAAATACACCCCTTGTAACTATTACGACCTCAAGTATTTTCCTGTGAATGATTGCTCCACATGGATAATTTGCGTCGGCGTGCCCTCGAACACAACCTGGCCGCCTTTGCTGCCTCCGTCTGGTCCCATATCGATAATCCAATCCGCTTGGCTGATTACATCTAGATTATGCTCAATAACGATTACCGTATTGCCTGCGTCCACGAGGCGATTCATAATCCTCATTAGCTGACCAATATCCGACATATGCAGCCCAGTCGTCGGCTCGTCCATCACATATATGCTTCCTTTCTTATGCAATTCACTTGCAAGCTTGATACGCTGGCATTCACCGCCTGACAATGTGCTGAGCGGTTGGCCTAGCGTAATATAGTTGAGCCCCACATCGCTCATAGCTTGCAGCTTGCGGACTACCTCTTTTAGCTGGAAAAATTCCAGCGCTTGCTCCACAGTCATTTCCAGCACTTCTGCAATTGACTTGCCTTCCAGCTTGTATTCGAGTACTTCTTCTTTGAACCGTCTGCCGCCGCATACTTCACATGGGAGCCTTACACTTTCTAGAAACGCGAGATCGGTATACACAACGCCCAGGCCTTGGCAGTTCTCACAAGCCCCTTTCGAGTTGAAGCTGAACAAGCCTTGATTGACTTTGTTGGCGGAAGCAAACGCTTTGCGCACATCATCCATAATACCAGTGTAAGTCGCAGGATTTGAACGTGTTGATACGCCAATCGCCGATTGGTCGATAACGACTGCATCAGTATGTTGGCTGAGGAATACTTCATTAATAAGTGTGCTCTTGCCTGAACCTGCTACACCAGTAACTACTGTCAGCACACCAGTTGGAATATCTACACTGACATTTTGCAGGTTGTGAAGCGTAGCATTCTTAATAGGCAGCTTGCCAGATGGCTGCCTGCAATCATGCTTCAGCTGAAGCGGCCGCTTCATATGATTGCCTGTTAACGTGCTTGCACCAAGCAAACCTTGGAAATCCCCCTCATACACAATGGTTCCGCCGCGGCTGCCGGCGTGAGGCCCGACATCGACAATATGATCCGCGATCTTGATTACGTCGGGATCATGCTCTACGACGATAACGGTATTGCCCTTGTCTCGCAGCTTCTGAAGCAATTCATTTAGCCGGTGTACATCACGGGGATGCAAGCCAACACTAGGCTCATCAAAGATGTAAGTGACATCTACTAAACTGCCGCTCAAGTGCTTGACCATTTTAACGCGCTGCGACTCGCCGCCAGACAAAGTATCCGTCTCACGATCCAGTGTCAAATAATCAAGTCCGATATCCACCAGATGCTGCAGACGTTCCTTCAGGGACTTGATAATTGGCGCTGCGGCAGGATCGTCAACTTCCCGAATGATGCGTATGAGCTTTCCTACCTCCATTGATGACATTTCTGCAATGTTGAGCCCATTGATTTTGCAGCTAAGCGCAGCTTGACTAAGTCTCGCTCCGCGACAGCTAGAGCACGGACCTTCAGAAATGAATGGCGCAACAGCTTTTTGTGTGCGCTCAGATTTCGTTTTTACATCCTGCTTGATGTATTTGTTTGTGAACTTTTCAATAACGCCTTCTACCGTAATATTGGTTGCTTTACCTGCAAAGTCCATCTGAACTTTCCTTGCTTTGGCGTAAAGCAGCAGCTCCAGTTCCTCATTTGAATAATCACTTAGCTTTTTATCAAGATCGAAGTCCCCTGACTGCACGATTATGTTCCAATCCCAGCCGTTCACAGCATAGTCAGGAAGCATAATTGCTCCTTCATTAAGTGTTTTTGACATATCGACTGCTTTGTTCATGTCTACGCCCAGCCTGCGGCCTATCCCGTTACACTCAGGACACATGCCTTGCGGATCGTTAAATGAGAACATATGCGCTTGTCCTACATAGGGCTGACCCATTCGGGAAAATAGAAGACGAAGAACGGGAGAAATATCCGTTATCGTGCCCATTGTGGAATGGGAGCCTCCTCCAAGCCGCTTTTGATCCACAATAACTGCCATGCTTAGGTTTTGGATCGCGTCAGTATCTGGCTGAGGAACACGAGGCAGAAAGTTGCGCACGAACATGCTGAAGTTCTCATTCAGCAACCGGGTGGATTCTGCGGCAATCGTATCAAAAACAATCGATGACTTGCCCGATCCGGATACACCGGTGAAGATCGTGATCTTCCTCTTGGGAATATGTAAGGATACATTCTTGAGATTATTTTCCCTCGCACCCGAGATTACTATATACTCTTGATTAGATTCGCTCATTTTCAACTTCCTTTCGACTGTATAATAGCGCAATACTTAATCTATTGCAGACACAAACCGGCTGCAAAGAGTATGCAGCCGGTTTATGTTATTTTGGATCAACTGAGTATAACTATCGCACCTGCAAAATTAAGCAGTTTAAAAGATGATTTTGCCTGCCTCATTCTTCTTCCTCCTCAAGTAATTGGCTCAAGCGCAACAAATCTGCACTCTAGAACTTGCTGTAAATAGCTAACCAATCGTAAATTTCCCTGAGTGGAGAAGCATTTAGCCTAAATCGCGTTTCTCTTCCGACTTTTCGATCAAGCACCAATCCAGCTTCTTTGAGAATTGCCAAATGCTTGGATATCGCAGTTCGGCCCATCTGAAACTGTGCCGTTAACTCATGAAGCGGCAATTCCTCTGCTTCAGCTAACAGTTGAAGCAGCCGGCGCCTTGTTGGATCAGCAATTGCGCCAAACACATCCCGCAATTGGTTGTTTTCGCTCACAACATTCTCTCCTAAAAATTCTAACCAAGGGACAGACGTTATTTTTTCGTTATCTTCTCGTAAAGTTTAAAGAAGCTTGGACACCTTTTGATGACTTTTTGATTATATGTCACCAAAAGGTGTCATGTCAATTGCATACTGTTGAGTAATTAATCAGCTAGCCAGAATAACTTTCCCCTTACTCTTCACAGAAGATTCAGCTAAACTTACAGCCTCTTTTACTTTTAATAAATCATAGTGGCAATTCGTCATCATTAAACTTAACTTTTCACTTTTAATTAATGTGATTAAATAATGAAATGTTTCTTGCCAGGTTTCTATGGATACTCTTTTGTTCCAATGCCGTAAATGAAACATTTTAGCTGTCACTCCAGCTTTTGTAATTTCATTCCAGCTAACCTGCACTCCTGACAGAAGTCCAATGGAGATGTAAGTCCCGTTAGTTGAACACTTAAAGCTAACTCAGTACCAGACGACCCCCCAACAGAATCAATGGCAGCAGTGGCACCAAGCCCATTCGTTAACTCCTTAACTGTATCATGTAATGATTGTTGGGATGTATTAATGACATAAGAAGCACCAAGATTAAGTAAATCGTTTGTATGATTATTATTTCTCGTTACCGCGATGAGACGAAAACCTATAATTTTAGACAATTGTGCAAATATATGCCCTATCGAAGAACCGCAGGCATTTACCAATAGAACATCATTTGATTTTAATCCTAACTCTTCTGTGCAAATAACCCATGCCGTAACTGGATTTATATATAGCTGCGAAGCAATGAAATCATCAAAAGAATCAGGGACAGCAATTGCAAATTGGGCTGGAGCTTTAACAAACTCTTGCCATGTGCCTTCCCCTCGCAAAGGCAGAACACGCTTGCCAATAAGATTTTGAGATACAGATGAACCTACCTCTTCTACTATGCCAACTCCTTCGTAACCAGGAATTTCAGGTAAAGAAATCCGGTGCGAGTAAGCACCCCGAATTGGGATTAAGTCAGAGGGGTTAATCGGCCGAGCCTGCATACGTACAAGGATTTCATATTCATTAGGCGGTTGAATATATTTTGTTTTAACTTTTAGTACATCTATGGGATTACCGAATTGTTCGTATGTAATGCATTTTGCATTCAAAGCAAAAAGTCTCCTTTAGTAAAACAGATTTATTTGATCATAGCATGAATGCATTCTTCAGACATGAATAAATAACCCCTATAAAGGATAATATTGGCCTACAAAGGCGTACGCTGCCGCTTCTCCATTAACAATCTTGCTCTTATTCGTTCCTCTTTCTTTTTGCTTGCTAAACGTTGCCCAATCGACAGTCCCCTAGTAATCGTTACAATATCTAAAGGGGTTGCCCAGCAAGTTAAAGCCATCCTGATTGGGATGGCTTTTTAATCATGCTTTAGATCTTCATCACGGCAAACCAAAGTTCAAATTCTAATTCGATAAAGTCCATTGCACGGTGCCTTCGCTTGAAAATGAACTCAACTTGAGTGAAAATTAATAATCAAATGTTACCAGCCGCTTTTAACAACCGAAGCAGCAGCCCCTTGCGTGGCTCCTGCGCTTTGCGTGCAATTACACTCAGTTTCTCCAGCTTGCCCCAGATCGGGTACAGCACCCGCTCGATCTCGTAATCGGGCAATGACTCAACATGCTGTACAAACAACGACAGCTTGTCTTCGCATTCCAGTTCCGGTTGGATCTTCAGCTTTAAGGAATCGTGGGAACACCGTAAACAAGCGATCAACGCAGGAATGGACTGTTCCGTTACGCCATGTGTTTCCGCAAAAACGACTGTGAATTTATCATGAACGAGCTGATGCTCATCATCTACAAGGCCCATATAAGCTTCGACCAGCGGAAAATACTGCTCAGACGAAAGTCCCAGCCCAAATACGGCATAACTGCCTGGCATTACATTTTTTTCGCCTTCCGTATCCTCGTACCATTCAAACTCTTTCATCGCCTCACGAGCGTATTCCTCCAACAACAGATGCAGTTCTGTATAAGCCAAAGCATTTGCAAAAAAACGGTGCGTATCCGATTTGGCAAGGCCTTTAACGGGTAATGACTCTCTTACGCTGGATTTAAGTTTGATTTTATAGCTTTTTGGAAAGCCCTTTCGGAGCAAGGAGAAAATAAATGAAATCGCCTGCTCGTAAGCTCCAGCTTCTTCCTTGCGAATAACAACCGTAACAAGTGAAAAAACATCGTTGGCCTTGCATTCGGCCAGCTCATGCTTTAAATGTACGTCTTCTCGTGCGAAAGCATCGCTGCCTTCTTTCAGCATGCGAGTGGCTTTGACGCTCCCAAGCTGCGATGCCAGCTCCAGATAGGTCTTGCCCTTAGATTTGTTGTAGTTTGGCTCGTAACGAATGATCATCACCGCGCTATACAACAGAAGGTCGATAGGCTGATTCAGTTCATCCTTGTTATCAAGAGCAGCATCCGGTTTCATTTTATACTCATTTGTCCAGTATTCGGAACGAGTAACATCGAAGTAACGAGCCAGAAAGATTTCCTCAGCCCAGTCTTTCATTGCCTGAATAATATTGCCCCGATGCTCAGCAAGCGCTTGTGCCCGCTCTTTATTCAGCGCTTGAATCCGTTCAAATACTGCAATCGTCCTTGCAGCTTCCAGTTCATGAAATAAATACGGGTCAAGCAGATGCCGCGCTAAAAAGAAGGTTTCCAGCGGTTTTGTCGGGTAACACCCCTTCTCCAGTTTTTCCTCAATATAGGACTGAATTCGTTGCAATAGCTGCTGCTTTTTCTCTTCAAATACCGTTTCAAACACAATTAATTCCACAAGCCCGTCTGTCGTTGCGAAGGTTCCTTGCAAAGTAAACCGATAGTCGATCAGAGGTGATGTTTTAAGCTTGTCCAGCCTCTCCCTTACGATTTCCGACAGTAATGGCTGAACCTCATGCAAAATTTGCTCCTGCGTAAAAGGCGAAGCATTCATTGACTTTTTGCCTGCAGCATTATGTCCCAAATTCACATCGTCGACAACGGTCTTGCCCGGCCGATAATTTAGCACAAGTTCATTAAAAATGCCTATTTGCAAAGTAGTACGCTTGACCGCAGCCTCCAGTTCTTTTCGATTTTCCTGTTCATCAAACCATTGATAAATGGCCATTTTCATTTCTTCCAGTGCTGCTTCCTGCTGAGTGTTCATATATTCCGCCTTTCTGTATGCCCCAATTCTATTGTATTAGAGAAGATGCTCCTAACAGACTTCCCTGTCTTCTATAAACGATATGGCGGGGCTTTCTCTGCAACAATATTGTCAGGGTGTGCATCAGTTGGCTCAAAGTCATTCATGCGCAGCAGGATATACTCAATTTCGTCTAGGGGCATTTGCAATTGTTTGCTTACCTCATAGAGTCCTGCATTTTCCGCAAGCAGTTCCCTTGCTTTATTGATCTTGCCATTCAACCAATTGTTTTGTAACATCCAATTTTTTACCTGGGCTAACAATTGATTTTGTGTTTCTTTATCTGCATGCTTCTTATATTTAGCAACAGACTCTGACAAATAATGATAAAGGTAAATGCCCAATGCTTCACGTTGTTCATTTTTAGACATCCTTTGATACTGCTCATAAATGATGCTAATGTCTAAATAAAGAGTATGATCCCCGCTATCAAAGCGTCTAAACGTTTTTCTGCCGTAACTTTCAGGTAAAACACGCAATACAAAACTGATGTCATATGGAAAATTCCATGTTTTCGCTATTTCTTCTAATGGCACCAGTTCACCTTTTAATTGACCTACACATGTTCCACATGTATCTAATAAAAAAGTTAGTTTCATTCATTCCTCCCTGATAATTAAGAAGTTGCATATTCAAATCATCTATAAGTTGTCAAATGATATAGCGCCATCGGCAAATGAAAATTGCCTCCAACCTCTTCAATTATGCTTTAAAATGTTGTCCCAAATGTCCTCAGCCACTCTGGTTCACCGCCACTCGTATTTCTCAAATGTGTTTCGAAGATATTCTTCGTGCGGTACCCACTCTGAATCACACCACAGTGTCATGTTTACAAGTTCAGAAAGCTTATCTACAGCTTGTCCCGGACTAGAAATGCTTAAGAAATCTTCTAGCTCCTCATCAGGGATGTCCAACACTTCCTGCAAATAATCATCATTAAGACGCTCTTCTTTGAGTTCATAGTCCTCTCTCGTCCACTCTTCACAAAAGATTCTTTCAGCCCTAATTTCTCCATTCTCGAAAATCGACAGCTCGAATATTTCCTCATTTATATATCCCGCCGTCATCACGGGCTCATCGACAAGCCGAGACAATGCTTTACCGATCTTCTTCACCGTGCCCCAAACAAAATAATCATGGAGTACGCTGATCCAATATTCATTACTATCTCTTAAGTGCATGACAATGCTGGTCTCTTCAGCCTCATATTCTCGCTCTTTATTTTTCAGTTCATGGCTCAGCAATTTTAAAGCTTCAACAGTCTTTTCAAAGTTATGTGTTTTGATATGCAAATTAGCGAATGATCGTCCCATAAACTGCCTCCTACTATTGTAAAATGTATTTGGTTACAGCGGACACTTGTCCAATTTCAATTTATACTTTTTCAACAGTCTGGTTAGTCTGATTTATGTCTGTTATTTCCATTATAGTGATCATTAGTCCTGAGTCTACCTACTTTTCACCTGATTTTGGTAACACCCTCGCAAAAATTGATATACTCTCTCATAGGGAAAAACAGCTTCGCCGTACATTAGAAAGGCGTGTTTACCGCTGAAATATAGGAACAGGCTTAAAGTAAACTTACTCCCTCAATATAACGATTTCCTATATTTTAAATAAAGAGGTGCCCCTCCGTTCTAGGACTTTTGGGACACTCTCTTTCCTGATAAATTCAAACCCGGCTTTTCTTCCAAATAGCTAATTCATACGCTCCAATCTCCGTTGAAGTTTGCAGCATGCTGCAGATGGGCGAAATATAACTGGCGTGGTTGCTAATAAGCTTTTCCCATCTGCCTGGTGCTGGAATCTCGATTTTCATAACTGAGTTCAGCGGATTGGCGAAAATAACAAAGTCATCATCTTCACCCACTAACATATATCCAAACACCGGATTAGGCGCCGCTACAATATGCAGCCGTTTTTGAATTTCTTTCGCTGAACGAAGACGAAATAAGCTATACGTTTTACGCAGTAAAATTAAACTGCGCACCCACCAAACATTTTCATCTTCTTTACTACGTTGCAGCCAGTTCATTTGATTCACATAATCGCCGGAAAGATAGCTGTTTTCTTCTCCTAGCTTTGTGCGAAAAAATTCTTGCCCTGCATGTAAGAAAGGAATTCCTTGACTGAGTATGGTTATACCGGTTGCGAGCTGATGCATTCTCTTGCGACTTTCCTCCGTTGCATCTGGATTAGAAAGCATGAGTCTATCCGATAGCGTATGATTGTCATGGCACTCAACATAATTAATGGATTGCAGCGGATTGGAAAAGATCTTGCCGCCAAATCTTTTATCGCAAGAACCAGCTACCAACTGGGGCAGCCGCTCAATATAATGACCGTTTCCATTCACATATCCCTTGTCTTCCATATGAAACAGATTTCCTTTTAGCGAATCACGAAAGTAATCATTAAAATAGCTTACATCCAGAAGCTGTTCGGATTGGGAAATCGTTGCCTTTTGTTCAGGAAGAAGCGGGGTTTCCAGATCCCAGCCTTCACCAAGAAGTAGAATAGGTCTTTCCTCTTGTAAGCAGCGGCTGCAAATATTTTGCATCGTCTCCACATCCATCGCACCCATCAAATCAAACCGAAATCCATCGATTTGATATTCAGTCAACCAGTAATCAATAGCGTCTAGAATTAATTTGCGCACCATGTTACGTTCTGTCGCCAAATCATTGCCTGTTCCAGTTCCATTACTGATACTGCCGTCCTCTCGATAACGGAAATAATAACCGGGCACTAATTTTTCCAAAGCAGATTCTTCATAACAAAAGACATGATTATAAACGACATCCAGGATTACCGACATTCCTTCTTGATGAATCGCTTGTATCATCCTTTTACATTCGTGAACACGTAATAAAGGCTGGTTGGCGTCGGTTGCATAGCTGCCCTCGGGTACAAAATAAAATAAAGGATCATATCCCCAGTTATAGCTTTCTTTTGGCTTTAATTCATTAACTCGAGCAAAGTCCTGCACAGGAAGCAGCTGGACATGTGTGCAACCCAGCTCTTTTATATAGGACAAACCGCTTGAAAAGCCCTCCGGGCTCTTCGTATTTTTTTCTGTCAGCCCTAGAAACTTACCTTTATGCTGCACGCCACTTTCTGCCGAGCTCGTTGCATCACGAATATGAAGCTCATAGATGATGGCATCTTGCTTGGATATTTTAGGATAGTCTATTGTACGAAATCCTGTCGGATCTGACGCTTCAAGGTCTAGAACAACACTCCGCGTACTATTGGCTGTCATTCCTTTCGCATAAGGATCATTAACATGCTTTTCTTCGCCAAGTACCGTAACCGCGAAATGATAAAGCACATTTTTCAAGTCGCCTGTTATTATCGTGTGCCATACACCGTTGGACTTCCTAGTCATTGCGATTCTGTCATTTTCTAAAACCAGATCCATCTGGATCGCGGTAGGTGCCCATACCGAAAAACTCGTTTTTTCGGGAGAATAGACGCAGCCCAACTGTTCATCCATTGCATTATAGGTTTGATCAAACCATGCTGTCCGCACAACCTCCCTTGGATATATAGGCAGCTTATCCTCTCCCCATTCGAGATAAAGCTGTTGATCCAGTGAAATATTTTTTTTCGTAGTAATGATAGCTGTCTTCGGGTTTATCCAGTCGATCGATTGTATAGCTAAGCATGGCCCTGCTGCGTGGATGATGATTGGTTTCGTTTCACTCCAGCTAACATGATCTTTGAACTCAATCGTAATCGTATTTCTTCCATCGATCCAAGAAGTGGGATTTGTCATCATTAGATCCCTCGTTTCTTTAATCCATCCTTGGTAATTGGGAATATTATACTTTCCCTATCATACATTAGTAATAGTTAAGCAATTTTCATATATTTTCTGCGATATCGCGGTCTTATTTGCACTAGCCGTTATTGAAAGGAGTTATTATGTCCAAGATTAAGCGGCCTCGTCTTCCTCTTATCAGAATCTCAGAGCTAGACAGCTACCTTTTTCATCAGGGAACACACTATCAATGCTATAAATTTCTTGGTTGCCATCTCAGCGAATCTTACGGTGAAAAAGGTCTTCGGTTTGTCGTATGGGCACCTCATGCATCTGCAGTGAGTGTCGCAGGTGATTTTAACAATTGGACAGGTGATGGTTATTCGTTAGAGCGTATCAACCAAACCGGTCTATGGGGCGGATTCTTTAGGGATATAAAGCCAAATAGCCCATATAAGTATCGGATTACACCATCCAATGGCGCTGCCTTCTTAAAGGCAGATCCTTATGCTTACCAATCTGAGCTTCGTCCGCACACCGCCTCAATGACGCCTTCTCCTGATATGTATATGTGGAAGGATCACAAATGGGAAGCCAAAAAGAAAAAACGGCAACCCTACAAGGAGCCTATTCTTATATATGAAATGCACTTTGGTTCCTGGAAGATTAAAGCGGATGGAAGCTATTACACCTACCGGGAGCTAGCCGCGGAAATCATTCCCTATATTAAAAAGTTAGGATATACGCATATTGAATTATTACCTATAGCGGAGCATCCTTTGGATTTGTCATGGGGTTACCAGGTGACAGGATATTATGCACCCACTAGCCGTTATGGCAAACCGAATGACTTTAAATATTTTGTGGACCAATGCCACCTAAATGGTATCGGAGTAATCTTGGACTGGGTTCCAGGGCATTTTTGCAAGGATGACCATGGCTTGCGACGATTTGACGGCGAATCGCTGTATGAATACAGTGACCCTGAAAAAGCGGAAAAGCGAACATGGGGAACGTTAACCTTTGATTATGGCCGTCCTGAGGTACAAAGCTTTCTCATTTCAAATGCGATCTTTTGGTTGAAGGAATACCACATTGATGGATTGCGTGTTGATGCAGTTGCAAGCATGACCTCCCTCAATTTCGATAGAGGAGATAACGAAGAACAGCTCAAAAATGGATGGGGAGACGATGAAAACCTGGAAGCTTTGGCTTTGATTAGAAAGCTGAACGAAGTTGTTTTTCGGTACTTTCCAAACGCTCTAATGATGGCGGAAGACAGTTCAGATCTTCCGGGAGTCAGCAGGCCTACCTATCAGGGCGGACTCGGCTTTAATTTCAAATGGGATATGGGCTGGATGAATGACATGCTCACCTATATGGAGTATGACCCCATTTATCGTAAGTGGCATCACAATCTGCTTACCTTCTCATTTATGTACACGTACAAGGAAAATTTTGTTCTCCCCCTCTCTCACGATGAAGTTGTCCATGGAAAAAAGTCGCTATTAAACAAAATGCCTGGCGATCAATGGCAGCAGTTTGCTAATCTGCGGCTTCTTTATGGCTACATGATGGTACATCCGGGTAAAAAATTATTGTTTATGGGTGGCGAATTCGGCCAATATATTGAGTGGCGGGATCAACATCAATTAGATTGGCACTTGTTTGATTACCCGCTGCACCATTCCCTATTTGATTATGTTAAAGATTTAAACCATTTTTATCGCCATCAGCCAGCTTTGTTTACGCTGGATCATGATCCGGCAGGGTTTCAATGGATCGATGCAGATAACAGTGAGCAAAGCATCATTGCCTGTATACGAAAAAGTAACAATCCCTCACACAATTTACTTATTGTTTGTAATTTCACACCTCAGGTTTACTACGATTTTAAGGTTGGTGTTCCTGCTCCAGGCACCTATAAGGAGATTTTTAATTCTGATTCTGCCTGCTATGGAGGTTCGGATCAGCTAAACACTTCCTTTCACTTTAGTTTTCCTGATGAATGGCATGGGCAGAAGCAGCATATAAAAATAAAAGTTCCACCACTTGCCATATGTATTTTTAACCAAGTCAATCAAATCAAGTTACCCGATGAGGAGGAATAACAATGAAAAAAGAATGCGTTACGATGATTCTAGCAGGTGGTGTCGGTAAACGACTAGGTTCGTTAACCAAGAACATAGCGAAACCAGCGGTCCCTTTTGGCGGAAGTTATCGTATTATTGATTTCTCATTAAGCAATTGCCTAAATTCCCGCATGTATACGGTGGGTGTATTAACGCAGTACTCCCCCCTAGAACTTCATAAACATATCGGGGTCGGAAAACCTTGGGATCTGGACAGGCATGAGGATGGCCTTAGTATTTTGTCACCATTTACCGAAAATGACGGCGGCAATTGGTATTTGGGGACAGCCGATGCCATTACAAAAAACATAAATTTTATTGAGAGATACACTCCCGAATATCTAATCGTTATTTCCGGTGACCATATTTACAATATGGATTATGATAAGCTGCTCCGTCACCACAAGGAAAAAGAAGCAGATGTTACGATTTCTGTCATTAAGGTCCCATGGAATGAAACCTCCCGTTTCGGAATTGTTAACACGACCGAGGATCTAAGAATCTATGAATTTGAGGAAAAGCCTGCACATGCTAAAAGTAACCTGGCATCGATGGGGATTTATATTTTTAATTGGAAGCTGTTAAAGAGCTACCTCGAAAAGGATGCCTCACTTCCTGAATCCAATCATGACTTTGGTCAAGATATTTTACCTGCCATGATTGCCGATGACCGTCTCCTTTATGCTTATCAGTTTGAAGGCTATTGGAAAGACGTCGGAACGATTCAAAGCTACTGGGATGCCCATATGGATTTGCTGGAAGAGGATCTATCTTTATCTCTAAATCACAAAGACTGGAGAACCTATTCGCATGATTCTAATTTTTCCCCTCAGTTAATCGAAAAAACCTCTAAAATTCATCATTCACTGATCAATAATGGCTGTATTATTTCGGGACATCTGGATCACTCTGTTTTATTTGAAAACGTGGAAATCGGCGAAGGCTCGGTTATTAAGCAATCCATTCTTCTTCCAGGTGTTCGTGTAGGCGTAAATGTCCTGCTGGACAGGGTGATCATACAAGAAAATGTGACGATTCCAGACTATGTAAGGATAGTTGCTAGTCCAGACGAAGAACCCATCGTCGTATCAAACGATTACTTAATGGAATTAACTGATATCAATAATAAGGTGGGATTGTAATGGAAACCATGATGGGCTTGATCAATCTGGAGCACGAGCACGATTTTTTAAACGAATTAACCTATTTTCGCTGTGGGGCAGCTGTTCCGTTTGCCGGACGTTATCGACTGATAGACTTTACTCTTTCTAACATGTCAAATTCCAATATTAATGAAATTGCGATATTCACTCGAAGCAAATACCGTTCGTTAATGGACCATCTTGGCTCTGGAGCAGATTGGAACTTGGACAAACGGCATGGCGGTCTATTCACCCTGCCGCCGGACTGGAATGATCCTAACTATATTTCCAAAGGGGACTTAAGCCATTTCCACCATAATCGTGATTATTTTAAAAGAGGCCAATCCGATTATGTATTAATAAGCGGAAGCCAATTTATTTGCAATGCAGCTTATGATGAATTATTCAAGCAGCATCTTGAGCGCGGAGCTGACGTGACCTTATTAACTACGATTTACGATCAACTGCTTCCAGAGCATAATGCATGTATCAAGGTTGGAGCAGATGAGAATGGCGTTGTCCACTCATTAACGAATGATCCTAAAAATTCACGCGTCTTTTCCGGTGTATATGTGTTGCGGAAATCTTTGCTGCTGGACTTAGTGGATGAGTGTATAGCTAACTATAAAAGCCATTTCTTTTTGGATGGCATTAAATCTAACCTGGACCGCTTAAACATCCATTCCTACCATTTTAACGGATATAGTGCGATCGTGAACTCCATTGACAGCTATTACCGGCAAAATATGGCTCTTCTGGACACCACAGCCTATAGACTTCTATTTTCCAATGGGCAGCGTGTTTTGACTAAAGTAGGCAATCAGGCACCTACAAAATATACAGGTACAGCAAATGTCTCTGGATCATTAGTAGCTACTGGCGGCGTCATTGAAGGAACAGTCGAAAATAGTATTTTATTTAGTGATGTACAGGTGGGAAAAGGAGCTTACGTGAAAAATTGTATTATCATGAAGCACTGTATTATTGAACCAGGTGCCTATTTAGAAAATGTCATTATGGATAAAGATGTAAAGATTACTATGGATCAAGTGTTAATAGGGGCCAAAGAGATGCCGTATATTATAGCCAAAAGAAAAATAGTATAAGGAGCATCCATTGTTATGAGGAAAAAGGTACTATTTGTCGCATCAGAGTGCACCCCTTTCGTCAAGACTGGGGGACTTGCAGACGTAGTTGGCTCGTTGCCACAAGCACTGAGTAAAAACGGAAAAATGGAAGTAAGGGTTATTCTCCCCCTTCATCAAAAGATTATTGCAGATTGGCAGGACCAATTGAATGGGGTCGCTTCAGTCTATGTACAAGTAGGTTGGCGTAAGCAAGAGGCCCGCCTTTATCAATTAACGCATCAAGGCATTCATTATTATTTTATCGGAAATGATTATTACTTTGCTCGAAACACAATTTATGGTTACTACGATGACGGCGAACGTTACATCTTCTTCTGCCAGGCTGTTATCGAAGCACTATCTGTATTGGATTTTCACCCCGATATTCTGCATGCTCATGATTGGCAAGCAGGATTAGCTGTGGCCTTTGCTAAAATATCTAATCGGGTAAATAACATGAAAACGGTATTTACCATTCACAACATAAAGTACCAAGGAATTATGCCCAAAGATGCATTTCAAGATCTATTCAATTTATCATCTGAGCATATTAGCGGATTGGAATGGAACGGCCTGCTCAACTGCATGAAAAGCGGCATATTCCATGCAGACAAAATTACAACAGTAAGCCCGACTTATGCGGAGGAAATTAAGACACCCTATTACGGTGAAGGTCTTTATCCGATGCTTGCTGCTCGGCAGGACGATGTAATCGGTATTATCAATGGCATTAATCTGGATGAATACAATCCGACGACAGATCCACATCTATCCTCTAACTATACATATTCCGGGATAAATAAAAAGAAAAACAAAGAGCTTATTCAAAGAAAGCTTGGCTTGTCCGTAGATCCGGAAAAGCCAGTTTATGCAATGATTACCCGTTTAGTTGAACAAAAAGGACTCCATTTAGTTAACGCAATTATTGATGAATTTTTACATGAAGATATTCAATTTGTTGTGTTAGGAGCTGGAAACTATGAATTTGAACATTTTCTTTACCATGCAGCTGAACGCAACAAACATAAATTAGCAGTGTATTTAGGCTTCGACGAAGCATTGGCTAGACAAATCTATGCTGCTAGTGATTTTTTTGTCATGCCCTCTTTGTTTGAACCCTGTGGCCTGGCACAACTGATTGCCCTTCAATATAAAACCGTACCAATTGTTCGAGAAACCGGCGGTCTAAAAGATACGGTCACCCCTTTCGATGAAACAAACGGAAGCGGCAATGGATTTAGTTTTTCTAATTACAATGCTCATGAGCTGTTGCATATATTAAAGTATTCTCTTGACATCTATCACACCCCGGACAAATGGTCTTCGCTGCTTGAAAATGTCAATAAAAGCAACTTCAGCTGGAACGACTCGGCTCATGAATATACAAATCTTTATTTATCACTAGACAAGAATGAACGACTCTGTCGTCCTTAATAGAGGACGAACAGAAAAGGAGTGACCAGCGTTGACGAAATGGACAGTTGATGGGCTGCTGCAAGCTATCATAAGTAAAACAAAAGCCCAGCGTAAAAAAACGATAACAGACGCATCTGCTCAGGATGTGTATTACGCTATTAGTGCAATCGTAAATGAAGAGATTTATGAAAATTGGCTGCAAACTAAAAACAGTTATCAGGAAAAAAAGCCGAAACAAGTCTATTATTTATCGATGGAGTTCTTGATTGGCGGCTTATTGGAAAGTAACTTATTGAATAGCGGGATGTGGGATATCTGTAATGAGTCCTTGGAAAAACTAGGGTTTGATCCTATGGAAGTGTACAGGCAAGAGCATGATCCCGGTCTAGGAAATGGCGGGCTGGGTCGATTGGCAGCATGTTTTCTAGATTCACTGGCATCGTTAAAATATCCAGGCCACGGCTATGGCATCCTTTATCGTTACGGCATGTTCGAGCAACGAATTATTAACGGTTATCAAATCGAACTGCCCGATGAATGGTTGGCAAAGCCTTATCCTTGGGCGACCCGAAAAGCCGAAGAAGCCGTACAAATCGAGTTTGGCGGAATGGTCCACTTGCATAGACGCGCGGATGGGTCATTAGAATGCAGGCATGACAATACAGACAAATTGCTTGCCGTTCCCTATGACATCCCGATCGTTGGTTATCAAAATCAAATAGTCAACACACTTCGTCTATGGAGTGCAGAACCGGTTTCTACGAAAGATCGACAAGATACCGAAGAGCATTATAATCAATTGGATCACAACCATGCTATAGAACAGATCTCCGGGATTCTTTATCCCGACGATTCAAGTGATGAAGGAAAATTGCTGCGTATTAAACAACAATATTTTCTTGTAGCAGCCAGCCTTAAAAAAATCATCAATGATTACAAATCAGATGTCCACCCAACATTAACCCACATTTCCGAAAAAGTCGTCATTCAAATCAATGATACCCATCCAAGTATGGCTATTCCTGAAATGATGAGAATATTAATGGATGAGGAAGGCTTTGGCTGGGAACAAGCATGGACGACCACAACAAAGGTTTTCGCTTATACTAACCACACCATTATGAGCGAAGCACTCGAAAAATGGCCCGTTAGTATGATCGAGTCACTTCTGCCCCGCCTGTATATGATTATTCATGAAATCAATGAACGCTTCTGCCAAGGGGTTTGGCTAGATCATCCCGAGCTTCGCGATCAAATTCCGGCAATGGCTGTCATTGCCGACCAGCAAATCCATATGGCACGACTTGCAATCATAGGCAGCTTTAGTGTGAATGGTGTAGCTAAGCTGCACACCGAAATTATAAAAACGCAAGAAATGAAAGATTTTAATACACTGTACCCCTCCCGCTTCAACAATAAAACAAATGGTATTACGCACCGTCGCTGGTTGCTAATGGCGAATCCGCAGCTGTCGAATTTAATTACAGAGACTATTGGCCCGCAATGGATTAAACGCCCCAGAGAGTTAACTCACCTGCTTCGCTACACGATGGATCGCCCATTATTAGAAAAGCTCGGACAGATCAAACAAGACAACAAGCAAAAACTCGCCCAATTTATTCACCGGTCAACGGGTATCCTTGTCGATGATCAATCTATTTTTGACGTGCATATCAAAAGATTGCATGAATATAAAAGACAGCTGCTTAATATTTTCCATGTTATTTATTTATACAATGAGCTGAAGGAAAACCGTCAGCTTGAAATCACGCCAAGGACATTTATTTTTGGAGCTAAGGCCGCTCCTGGCTATTATTTTGCTAAAGAAGTTATCAAGCTGATCAATACTGTGGCTTCCATTGTCAATCATGATGCTGATTTGAAAGGAAAGTTAAAGGTTGTTTTTCTTGAAAATTATAACGTAAGCTTAGCAGAGAAAATAATTCCTGCAGCTGATGTAAGTGAACAGATTTCTACCGCGGGCAAAGAAGCCTCTGGAACCGGAAATATGAAAATGATGATGAACGGCGCCCTGACAATTGGTACACTAGATGGAGCCAATATAGAAATCGAGAATCTGGTTAACCCATCTAATATTTTTATATTTGGATTGCGTTCTGAAGAGGTATACAAATTTTATCAAAATGGTGAGTACAGTGCGCATGAGATTTATCAGAATGACGAAAGAATTAACCAGATTCTGCATCAGTTAAGAGATGGAATTTTGGGTCAGCAAAATTTCGAAAACATTTATCACCATATCCTTTCAACCAATGATCCTTACTTTATTTTAAAAGATTTTGACAGCTATGTAGAAACGCAGCAGCTTATTGATCAAGCCTATCGCAGGAAAGACAAGTGGCTGTCCAAAAGCCTTGTCAACATCGCCCATTCTGGCAAATTCTCGAGTGACCATACCATACAGGAATATGCAACCGGCATCTGGAAAATCGAAAAGCAATAGTCTAAAAAACTGCACCCTCAATTGTTAGTTTGTTTCTAACAATTTGGGTGCAGTTTAAGCTACAAGCCGTTATGCAACGTGCCTCTGCCGCGGCTTAATCCTTAATTACAAAAGAATCGATTATTTTTTTCATCTCGAAGGATGGAATGTTTCCGGAAATTGTGTAAAACAAATTTTCATGAGCAAAAACCGTAATCTTATCAAACTTGTATTTACTATGTATAACGCTTCATCTGAGCTATTTGTGACTTCAACTGTTTTTAATTTGTTTGTTTACTAAAAAACCACTGATCAAGAGTAATAACTCTAAATCACCTTCATGTTCCCTAAATTAAAACAGGATATTTGTTCTCGCCTCAATAAAAAGACAAGATCATATATCCTATAAAGTAAAACTTACTAGCATCATCCGGATGGAACAATTTCAAATACAGTACCTTGGTTACGATCAGCTACTTTCGTAGAACCATAAACTCCTAAATATAATCTGGACTGATCCAGGTTTGAACCCAAACTAACATAATAAGCAGATTGAGATCCAAAATCATAATCGGTTTCGATTATACTAAAATCATTTAGTTTGCAATCCGTTCTTACTCCGGTGTATGCTAAAATTCCTCTAACTGGAAGCTGGGAATTTTCATCTCGGGCAAGATCAGTAAATACGATGCATCCTTTCAAATCTGGGATTGCGTACCCCATATAGGGCTGGACGCCTGTAAGTGCAGTTGCCCCGAATTTATCAGTCCGAGGATCTTTATGAAAATAACTAATTAAAGGCTGAAGGCGCTTCACTGATGTTGTTATTGCTTCGTCATAGTAAGCATTTATTATCTCATTCGAAGCCGGATTTGCAGTGCAGCTGCTTATGATCGAAGTTGGAAAAACCCCTTCCCACCCACGCCAGCCTAAATTAATAACCCCTTCTTGATCAGGTTCTAAGTTCATTAAATACGCTTGAGTCAACTGAGTGACAGGTATTGGCTTATAATGGATGAATGAAAAAATTGACTCCGCCAAATCCTGCCCGACATTTCCCGTATACTTGATATATTGGTTATAAACTCGCTGAAACGAAATTCCTGGTATATTGCGAACGCCTTTGGCCATTACCGTAAGCGTTTCTTGAATCGGTTCGGGAAGCTCATGAAAACGTGTAACTATTGGCGGATTATTAATTAATGTCTCCTTAGCTACATCGATTTCAATAATTTTTCCTGCTATTTCCATATCGTCTTGACTTAAATTAAATGGATCATAGCCTGATCCGCCATCTCCGGTTGTTAAAACAAGTCTCCCTGTTTCAGGCGAAAAATTTAAGCTATTGACACCATTATGATTTAAAAAAGGTCTTCTTAAGTTAAGCAATGTCCGTCGTATTAGAGGTTGACGATTTGATTGTAAAATCCATTCCTCAACTGTATCAATATGATCATATTGAGTTTCTCTATTTGTCCATTTCAAGTTTAAAGTTGAGGGATTACACGGATCAGGCTTAAATGGTTTAGAAAGAGCTCCGGGGCCTTGAGTTCCTGCTAGTGAATAATGAAGATAAAACAGGCCGTTATAATAAAATTGAGGGTGAAAAGCTAAACCAACTAATCCTCTTTCATCATAACCGCCGCTTGAAGCACCTAGTTTTAATATTCGCGGCCGAATGTCTAAAAATGTTTTTAGATCCCCGTTTCCAACATAATAAATCTCCCCAACCTGGGTTGCAATAAATAGTCTCTCAATGGATTCACCCGGGAGTATAGTCGTTTTCAGTACAGTGGGTAAATTCAACTTACTTACAAGGGGCTGTAAGCTAACCTTAACTTTCTTCAACTAACTACACTCCTTCTAATTAATTTTTACTTTTAACCATATGATAGAAAATGCTCCATTAGTACAAATTAGAGCTGCTGAAACCCTTAAAAGCGGCTAATAAATCATGTATAATCTTAATAACTAAAATAAACTGCTTCGCCGTGCTTAGCTTGAACAAGAAGGCACGTTTATCCAAAAATATAGGAGATAAAAAGTAACAAAAACATATCCTTTCCTTTATTTCAAAAAAAACAAGAGAGGTAAACACTTTATGCCCAAATTAGAAACCGTAATAGGTTTAAAAACAAAGCATCCGGGAAAAGCATGGTACTCCCTGGTTTTATTATTAGTTTTTATTTTGCTGTCTGTTTATATGGACTGGCCACCGAAGCCACAGTCAGAAATTACGGTAGGGACAGAGTTTTCAGCAGAACGAGCTTTTCAACATTTGGAGGTCATTGCCCAAAAACCACACCCTACCGGCTCACTAGAAAATGAAAAGGTTCGGCAGTATCTTGTTGATCAGCTGAAAATTCTAGGTTTAGATCCACAGGTTGAACAGCGTTCGCATTTGGATGTTAGATATGACTTTGTAAATAGTGTCGAGGTTTATAATGTAGTGGGCTCCATCAAGGGAAGCGATGGCGGGAAAAAAGTCGTTCTAATGGCTCACTATGATTCTGTCCCTACTGGTCCAGGAGCCAATGATAACGGCGTAGCGGTAGCTGCTTTGCTTGAAACAGCCCGGATTTTGAAAACAGCGCCACAACCGAAGAATGATATACTATTTGTTTTTACAGATGCTGAGGAAATGGGCTTGATTGGTGCTAAGGAATATTGGGCTGACCCCGCTAGGATCGGGAACACAGGTATTGTCATAAATTTAGAAGCTAGGGGATCAAAGGGATCTTCCTTAATGTTCCAGACTAGCCGTCATAATGAGTGGCTTATTCAGGAATTTGGTAAAGTGGCGCCGAATCCGGTTACTTCCTCTTTACTGAGCAGCTTTTATGAGAAAATGCCGAATGATACGGATCTAACGATAGCGATTGAAGCGGGATTGCCAAGCTTGAACTTCGCATATGGTCAAGGCTGGACGGCTTATCATTCAACGATGGATAATATTGAAAGTGTTCACTTAGGAACTTTGCAACATCATGGTGAGAATGCATTACAATTGGCACGACATTTTGGGCAAATAGATTTTAATGATCTGGCAGCAACGAGTAATCGAGTGTTTTTTAGCTTTTTAGGTCAGGTTGTCCATTATCCAGAGGGACTTGCCGTACCTATTGCGATTTTCCTTTTTGCTCTGTACCTCACAGTGCTGATTGGAGCTTTTCGTAAAAAAGTCATTTCATTCGCTCAAATCGGCACAGGATTTTTAGCTATTTTCACTTCCATTGCAGGCTCTTTACTCGTTATTCTTCCTTTATGGTTCCTTGTCAATAAGCTATGGGCACATAAAATGTCCTTACTTGACGGGGGAGGCTTGCATGACGGCATGCTCTACAATCTTAGCTTTTTGCTGATCACTGTCGGTCTGTGCCTTTTTGTTTGGAACTGCTTCAAAAGAAAATTAAATCGCTTTGCGGTTGTGCTTAGTGCTATGTTGTTATGGTTAATTATTTTAGTTTTATTGACGCTGTATTTAAAAGGCGCAACGTATCTATTCGCGTTTCCTTTATTAATTAACTTAGTAGTTTTAGGCGTCTCATTGTTTCGTCCGGAACCCGACAAAATGATAAGACATCCAATTGCTTTAGCTGTGGTATGCTTCGTGCCAGTTATATTATTTACTTCTGTCTTTCAGCTGCTGTACAGCTTTCTTCCCGTTGATTTGAATGTTTTCATCAATGTGATCGCTGTTCTTCTCTTGGCTTTCCTTTATGTACCTGTAGGCGAAATTGGTCATGCCTCCCGTTGGACACCTATTGTTCCAACAGGCATCGCCGTAGTTCTATTAATAATAAGCTGGGCTTTGGCCGCCCCTACTGAACAGAGGCAGGTTAACAGCAATTTATTTTATGTTTTGGATGATGAGACACAGGAAGCGCAGTGGGTTACAATGTTTCCGCCTAATGAATGGACTAAACAGTATGTCGATGAGGGAAGCCAATCAGGCTTAGAAAATATTTTATCTGGAGCTGGTTATTCCCCTGTTTGGACGGGAATCGGCCCTGTCGTTCCAGTGAATAGTCCAGAGATAAACATAATAGAGAAGTCTACTAACAATGGGGAGCAAAACATTCAATTAAAAATAAAAACAGAGGAACACACTCGGGTTCTTTATTTAACTTTGACTAATCCATCCCCATCAACTTCTGTGCAGCTTGGTGATCGTATTATTCCTATGGCATTAGAGAATGAAAGCTTAACGATTAGGCAAACCGGTCTGCCTCAGGAAGGATTAACACTTCATATAAAAGGTCCGGCAAGTGAAGCATTAGAACTGCAATTAACAGAGGTTCGAGATCAAGTGGTGGAAAAATTAGCAAGAGTGTGGCAAGAGCGTCCGAATGAGCTTGCTCCGGGAGGCAGATTCGACGGAAATATGCTTATAAAAAGCCATTTTAAAATCGATCAAATGGATTAATTATGTTGATGCTCAGTTACATGAAAATTGCTGTAAGAAACACCGCTAATGAGCGGTGTTTTTTTACAGTTACTACTCATTTTAATTTTTGGTTGTTACCTATGGTATTACTATTAAACCTTATTGCAAATGCTACTACTTTAAACTGCCGGCTGCAAGGTTTCCGCGGAACATAACCGCTTTTCTTGCAGATCTTCGTGCAACAGCTTCTGCAGAGCAAGAAGCCTCTGCAAATACAAAGCTCGCTTCTTCTCCAATTGCTGGCCATACTTGCTCGCCTGCTTCATTAAGAGGAGTAATTCCTCCAGTAATGTAACCCAACGTTTGTGCTAGAGCGCGTTCATCGCTTAATCCAAATCTTTGTGCGAGCAGGCCTGCTTTTTCGAGACTGTCTCCTTTTCCGAATGGCGACCAGTGATCCATAATACTGTCATCACCAAGCGATACTTCTACCCCTTTTTCCTTCAACATTGGTATTGGAATGGTGCTTCTTAAAGACAACGCGGATGTAATATCAATGCTTTGTGCAGCCAGCATAGCTGCAACCTCAGCTGCTTCCCCTGCACTGACACCCGCGAGAGCAAGCGCATGGCTGATCGTTACTTTGCCTTGCCAGCCCGCCTCTTCCGTCAATGCTGCTAATCTCTTAAATGTATATATGCCAAGATGCCCAGGATCATGGATATGCAGATCAATCGCAGCATTCGCCTCAACAGCCAGTTCCATCACTGTATGCAGTGAGCGTTCAATATCATTGTCAATCGAAGCGGGATCAACACCGCCGACGAGCGACGCCCCATTTTTCAGAGCATCCCTAACAAGCGAAACTGAATCGCTGCGCAGCAGCCCATGCTGCGGGAAAGCTACAATTTCAACCGATGCTTTGTGCTTGTACCGTTCAACAACGCGCAGTGTTGCCTCCAAATTTTTCAAACCGATAATCGGATCAATATTGCAATGTGAGCGAATATGAACAGATCCATTGCCGATTAACAGATCAAGAAGCTTGGCAGCTCTTTCTTCCGCATATGGCAACTGCAGCGGCAGTAACTTTTCTTCTTCCTCCAGCCTTGTTATAATGCCTTTGGCTGCCGGAACCGGCGCTTTCCATGGACCCCCGTAATACGTTTTATCCAAATGGATGTGCATATCTCTAAAAGAAGGAAGCAATAAGAGTCCTTTTGCGTCAATCTCTGTAAGCGAAGCTGTTCGAGGCTCTCCGCCTTTTACGATCTCCGTTATCATGCCGTTATCAATTTTAATATGAAATAATTCTGTTTGTGTACCGATAATCACTTCATCTTCATAACGGAAGCCAGTTTCTAAACGGGCGTTTGCGATACAAAAGCTGTTGTTATTCATATTGCTGCTCATCCTTTCGCTGTTTCATTAATCTTGGCGTATGTTACTGCAATGTTAGTATATTGGGAAACTTGCTCGTGGTAGCTAAGTTGCAACAAGCAATAGAAGAGGTGGCACTGCGATCAAGTTTGGGCTTACGACCGCTTTTGTACGCCAATTTTTTGGCACCTATAAAACCTGTAATAGTTAAAATTGGCCTACAAAGGCGGACGCTACCGCTTCTCCAGTCCCAATCTTGCTCTCCGTTACCCTATTCTTTTACTTACCAAATGTAGCTCACAATGATTGGACATGGTCACACGTTCCGTTATTTGCCTAAAAACCGCATTTTCTCAATTTCGCGGTCACACATTCCGCTATACGTCTTCAAATGGGGCACTTTCTGCGATTTATGGATCAATAACGGAACGTCTGTCACTTTGCCGCCACAAAACTACGCTTTTGGACGTAATAACGGAACGACTGACCATCTAGCGAAGCTGTCGATTACTTATAATTATACTATGAAACGCGTCTATCGGCGTAAATTACAAAAGGAGCAGCCGCAGCATGCTCCTCGTTACTATTTTAATAGACTTGAATTGTCAGAAGAATTCCTTTATTCCAAAGTAACCGGTTCCGCCAAGTTACGGCCTACATTTGTGAGACTGCCGCTGTAGCTATCCACAACATATACCTTAACCTTATAGTTAGATCCGTTAGTATTGAAGTGTGCCGTTACCTTTTCTTGTTGATTGATTTCTTTTTCCACAGCGATGATGCCGGTTGGCTTTTTCCCTTTCCATAACTGAAACACAATAACAACCTTACCTGCAGATTGATTCACGGTTGGCGCGACTATAACAGAAGCCTTTATGCCATTTTGCCGGGATAATTGACCACCTGTAATCACGTATGGCTTCTCGTCGCTGCCCGGCAAGACATCTCGAAGCGATATATCTTTTGCTTTCACAACGGTATAAGTTCCCCATGGCAATTGTCCAGTCGTCCCTGTCTCTGCTGTGATCTCCTTAGCAGCCGCTTTAGTGCCGCTTGATATAGAAATTGTATAAGCTCCTTGCGGGACATCGAAATAATATTGCAGCCTGCCGTCGACAGGATTGTTATAAGCATCCGCTACATCCATGACACCTTTTCGTCCCATCGCTGTTTGTCCTGACATATTGCCATAAACGGCTATATAAGCTTCACTGTTATCCGCATTTGAAAGCACTACCTTTACGTCTTCTTTGTCAGCGCCATTCAGAATGATTTCACCAAATAAGTGTACGGCTCCTGTTCGCTTCCCCAATTGAAAAGCGGCAAGCGCTGTTTCGAGCGCACTCAAAGCTTCATCTATCTGGCCGCTAGCAGCCTGAATGTTTTCTTCAACGATGACCGCTTCTCGAATCGATTGCTGCAAAATCGCCTTGGAGCCAGGCTTGTATTGTCCAACTGCTTCCCCTTCTATGGCCTCTTCAACTAGCCCTATGGCCTCCGCTATTCTGTCAGTCAATGCTTGTCTAGGCGTCAAGCTGGTTATAAACAGGACCTTGCGTGTTTGCTTGCCCGCCGCTTCTACCTCTACAATGACACGATTGATCCCCGGTACAAGAGCCTGGGTAACCGAAAAGCGCCCTGCTTCATCCGCTTTGCCAACAGCCATTTTATTAATTTTTACAGTTGCCCTCGCCTCGGTCTGCCCCGCTATGTCAATTGAGCTCTCGAATACCGTAAAATCTGCCGACAAAGGCTCATCGATCGTTAAAGCTGGTCCTTTCAAGCTGTCGATTAATATATCATCCAATACAGTCCCCGTCGCTCCTGCCGGTCCATCAAAACCTAAAACTCTAGCTATCGTTGGAGCAATATCGATATTGTGTATTTGATTCTCATACACAATTCCCTTCTGGACAGCCTCTCCGGAAATCATAGTAAATATATGCTGGGAAGATTCATCAAGCGAATCATGCTGCCCTCTTATTACGCGAACCCGGTTAGGGTCACCAGTTTTGAAATTATAAGGCGGCTTTGGCGAAATCAACAAATCTGCAAAATGTGCCGGCGCTCCTCTCTTTATTAATTCCTCTTGAAATAAATGGGCACCGTAAAACTCTTTTTCCATCACGTCCTCGATGATTTGATGAACTGCGACTTTCTCTAGTGGAATTAAAAACTTAATCTGAGCTTGCAGCCCTACGGTTGTGATTACAATTTCAGTATCCGCCTTCGCACCTCTGCCTTCCTGGAATACGGTTTCTACCTTAAACGGTTCGCCCCTGTACGCATACCCTGCATTAGCAATCACCGCTTCAAGCTCCGGAAGACTGCTCAATGCTGGAGGGCTTGCCGCAGCGCTAGCTTCATCATCCGCCCCTAGAAGACTCATGCCATGGTCTGCAGTTAAAAAAATAGTCGTTTTTTCGTATATTCCTCTATCTTTTAAAGCTTGAACCAGCCGTCCCAATTCTCTGTCCATATGAATCACTGTGCTAGCCATGCTCCGCATCAATTCTTCCCGCGAATGCGATACAATTGAAACATCACGGACATTTTCTTCGTTATGGCCTGCCCCGTCGATTTCATCGCCATAAATGCTGAGAAATTTGGGCACCTCTGCGAATGTGACCGTCTTTCCCCCGGTTTGGACCGGCTCGCCTTTAATGACTTTGATCATTTCATCTACACGCTGCGTAAACCCGCCCAACCCTGCCGCTTCTATATATGGTTGGGATAGATTTCCCGCAAATAAGCCCCGTTCTTCAAAAAACCATGCATTGACTCCCACGATCGTTATGCCGCGTTTGGCGGCGGCTTCAGCTATATTTTCAAGAACATTCTCTCTGCCATACTGAATTACACGGTTTAATTCTTGGTCGTAATACCGATAGCTGTTTCCGGTATCCGCAGGCCACGCACCCGAAGCGACTGCCTGCATCATAGGCCCGGTAATAGACGGCACACCGGTCCGCGCATCGCTAAACAGGACGCCGTTTTGCAGCAATCCATTAATCGTTGGCGTGCCTGCATATTCGACGGAGTTAGCGAGCTCATACCAATTGTAGGCAAAGCCATCCCAATTTACATATAAAACATAACGGTCCTCTGTTTCTAATGCCAGAAGATTTTTCCCCTCTGCATGAATAGGAGCCGGAATATTCAATAAGCTTGCAATCGTTGGCGCCAGATCAGCAATGCTTGTTTCAACAGATACTCTGCCTGTTTTATTCAATGCCTGTATCGGTGCGCCGGCAATGACTCCAAATATAAATCTGGCCGAGTCTTCAAAGGAATCGGGTCTGCTTACCCCTACACTGGCCGGACAAAAGCTGTAACCGCTCTTCGGAATGATGATTATGTCTGCAAACATTGGATGTACGCCCAGCAAATCTAAATCGCTTCTGACAAGCACATCCTCAATATAGCTTTCATTTTTCAGCAGCGCAACGAGCTCATTTTCCCGCTCTGCATCCAGCATGTTGTAACGCAATTGCAAATATTTGGCTTCGTAGTTTTTAATAAGAACCAGTTCATGCGGACCTGCTGCATTGCCCGCACTTACTTCCTTAAATGTAAATCCCCCACTAGTCAAAGCGCTATGAATATCGGTAATTTTTTAGTTTCTGTCACAGCATCTCCACTGTGAGAGCTTAAGATATATACCGTATTCATAGGCTCACCGTACTGGTTGACTGCACTTAGGAGAGAACCCAAATGGCTGTCCAGCTGAACTAGCGTGGCTAGCAGCTCATTCAAATAGGTTTCCCTGTCTGTTATAGGGGTGTTCCGTTTGAGCATGTACAAATCGTTAGCATAAATATTCAAATAATCCGGTTGTCCAGCATCAGCAAGCTGCTGCACGGCAATTGCGGCACTGTCCGCAAACTTCTTTGTGCTTGTAAAATAAATATACGTATCAGCAGCCTCGCCGCTTACAGCTGCTTCATCAATCACAACCGCTTTTTTCAATATTTTGCATAGCTTGAGTAATCGTCTGAGCTAAATTGACGCTGTTCTCCAGTCCCTTCACTTCATTGCCATCAAAATATTTATAAGTATTACCTGTCGTTTTGGGAAAAGCGCCTGTCATTGTGCTATACTTGGCAGCTTCCACGCTGGGTACAGTCGTCGAATGATTAGCAAGCCTCATACCCGAATGTACAAGGCTGTCCAAATTCGGTGTTGCTATTCCTTTCGTTTTTGCCAGTTCATACACTTCATTGTAAAACCCGTCCCATGTAATATGAACAACCTTGGAAGGTGATTCGCTTCCTTCTGCATAGATAAAAGTAGCGTCCTGTTTCCCGTTAAGCGGCATAAAGCTGCCTGCTGCCATTGTTACCATGATCAAAAAAATGACTAAAGTTTTTCCGGAGGTTTTCATAGATTTATCTCTCCCATCGTTTCATTTCAAAAACGATACAGCAAATAGCTATTTAGAGGCTATCCGTGAAACAAATCAGCTGGAATGCCCCTGAGCTTAACTGGCAGATCGGCTTTGTGCAAATGCGAGGTTGCTCCCAGCTCAATACAGCGCGGAACTGCCCATTTCTCCGTTCTTTGGTCCATTAGTACAACCGTTACAGAGCTTGGTGCCAGCCAAAAAGAAGACCAGGCAATCGAAATCGGAATTTGAAGCAAATGTGCAAGCCAGGTTAAACCGAGCCCGCCATGGCAAAATACTGCAACTTTATGCTTATTGGGCCTCAAGCATTTATATCGCCCGCCCTCTCGCTTATAGCCGTGAGTTTCCAGCAAGTCATCCGAGCCTTGCCTGATTTGAGCAATTTTGGCCATCAGCTGTTCATTATTGCGGAAAAAATGATTTTGCGACCAATTATCATGCGTTGGAAAAGGCTCATCATTTAAAATAAATTCTCCCGGCACATTAAAAGGCGCCACTGTTCCGATTCCTTCTATATCCTGATACATACCGGTAATTTCTTGCGTCCAATCAAGCAGCTCGTAAGGCTTGTTTAACCGCTTTGCCGTATATTCCATCGTATGAACGGCGCGTCCGAGCGGAGAAGAGTAAATATTATCCAGTCCCTGCTTTTCAAGTAAAGCAGCCAAAGCTTCGGCTTCCAAATGCCCGTCCGGTGTAATTGTCCCGTTATCATAGTCCGGATCGGCATGGCGAATAATGTATAGCAGCATGTTTATATCCCCCTTAACTCAAAGCTTCTATTTATTTGCATTTTTGCATGTCACATAAATTGTTTTTTTGCTCGTTTTATCTTCGAAAGCGGTCTCAACTACATATCGGTTTACCCCAGTCGTACAGGTCGCAATAAACGAAAATTCCCCATTCTCATCTGAATAACCGGCATATTTATTATTAATCGTTATAGAAGCACTAGCTGCTGTCTTGCCGGATATAGAAACATTAACGCCATACACAATTTCAGCAAGCGGATGAATAGTCAAGTGCGGGCCGCGCAAATGCTCTGCCAGAATATCATCGAGCGCTGTTCCAACCGCATGAGAAGGACCTTCAAAGCTGAGCAGCCTTGCCAGTGTCGGCGCGATGTCAACGATTGCTACAGGCTTTTCATAAACAGCTCCTTTGACAATATTGGCACCTGACAGCAGAGTAAAAGTATGCTGCACTTGCGGATCAAGCGAATCGTGATTCCCTCCTACGGCGCTCATCCCCTCTGGATCTGGCCTAAAATGATAGGGAGGTCGAGCAGAAATAAGCAGATCGGCATAATTGGCAGGCAACCCCGCTTTTATCAGCTCTTCTTTTGTCAGATGCGCCCCGTAGTATTTCTTAACTTTTATTTCACCCACAAAATCATGAATAGCCTTATGGCACAGCGGATTAACAAATGTAATCTGTGCTTGTAATGTAACAGGTACAATGACGATATCCGTAAGTTGATGTGCTTTCATCCCGGCAACAGGCAATATCTCAACAAGAAACTTTTTTCCAATATGCTTAAGTCCAATCTCAGCGATAGATGCGGCCAGATCAGCCAAGCTGGTTATTGCACCTGGCTGTCCATTATTCACCGTCTCCTTCGATTCGGCTCCATAATGCACCATTCCGTGATCTGTCGTTAAAAGAATGGTAGTACGCTCAAAAATGCCTTTATTTTTCAAGGCGCTTATAATCCGCCCCAAATCCTGATCCATTCTCATAATCGTCCTGGCTATATTGTCATACCATTCCTGTCTGCTGCTTGCGATGCTAAGATAGTCGTATGGAGTGACAGCATTATGTGCTATTGTGTCAATATCATCCGCATAGATAGATATAAACCTCGGCAATTCATCCGGCACATAGCAGAAATTCCCAGTAAGTACAGGCTCGCCATTAATCAATTTAATTAACGTATCCGCACGCTGGCCGAAGTTCCCAGGGGAACCCGCCACTTTAATATAGGGCTGCTGCGTATTTCCTTCAAACAATCCCCTATTTTCAAAATACCATGCATTTACCGCAGCAGCGCTAATGCCGTGACGCACAGCAGCTTCAGCGATATTTTCCGTCTTGTTTTCTCTGGCAAATTGAACAACGACATTGTTCTCCGCATCAAAGAAGCGGTAGTAATTCCCTGTGTCCGCAGGCCAAACCCCCGAAGCCAGGCATTGCTGCATAGCTCCAGTAATAGAAGGCACCCCTGTACGCGCTTGTGCACAAAGAACGCCGTCTTCGAGCAGACTATTAATATGCGGCGTGCCCTCATAGGCAGAATTAACAAGCCTGTACCACTCATAAGCAAAGCCATCCCAATTGATATACAATACATAGTCTGAGCTGGACGGATTGATTATCGCTTTTGACATAGGTATTCTCCCTTCAAAAAAAAGTGCAGCCTTCAATGATTAAGACTGCACTTGCTGAATGAACTATTCGTTAATGCTTTGATACCATTCATTGGCTTCCTTCTCTAATTGTTCCCCGCCGGCCTTTCTCCACTTCTCAACAAATTCATCGAAATAATCAATCGGTTTATCGCCTGTAATGATATGAATGAATGATTCCTCTTCAATTTTCTTAAGCTCTTCCTTATACTTTCCGTCCGAAGGCAGCGGTGACAGCAAGGCATTGGAAATTCCGCCGACATCAAAATGATTGGCAAGCGCCCAGTCTATTCTCGGCTGAGCCCGTTTAATCGTCCAAATTCGCGCCTCCAGTCCGCTGACAAGCCCCATTTGCGCCACGGTCTTGGAATCATTGTCATTGATAAAGCCAGGGAAGCCATTGGTTGGATCATAGTCCCAATGCTTGCCTTTAATGCCGAATATACTCGTCATATAGTCCTCATAATCTTCACTTTGCGCATTTAAAATTTGCAGAATTTTAGCCATTTTATCCGGCTCATCCTCTAGCTGTTTTCCAAAGCCGATAAAATTGCCGCTTACCGCATTAGGCTCAGGAACGCCCATTGCACCATTTGAGCCTTTCGGCGGAACGCCATGAATCAATGTTTCCAACGCAGCGGGATTCACTTTTTGCAGCTCCAAATAAATTTCCGATTTAGAATCTCCTTCATACGTTAAAGGCTTCCAGTGGTAATAATCACCAAGGCTCGTAAAGCCGATCCGGTTATTCATAAAGGCGTGCGAGAAGGCATAATAGCCGCCTTGATTCTCTCCCGTTATAAACTCAGGATCAAGCACACCGTCCTTATACCATCTGCTTAACGTTGCAAGCGCTTCTTTCATTTCAGGCTGCACGGAGCCGTAAACTAATTTGCCGTCCCTTTCCTGCCATATCATCGGCAAATAGCCAAACGCCCCATATACAGCTTGCAGTCCAGATTCGGATAAGCCGTACGTATCCTTTTTGCCGGAACGATCTGGATCATCATTCGCAAATTTATACATCGCAGCTTCAAACTCTTCAAACGTCTCGGGAGCTTTGTCAATCCCCACATTTTTCAACCAATCGCCGCGCCATACAATCGGCTTTCTGAAGCGAACCTGATTCGGAATAGGAATACCGTAAACCTTGCCGTCAATTGTTCCATATTTTAAAGCGTCCGGCACAGCTGCTTCTAGAAACTCCTCATATATAAATGGTGCATATTCCTTCAGCATATCCACTGGTATTTCAGCCAATATATCCTGCTTTACATATTTTTGCAGTGCTTCAAAGCCTATTACATCCATAAAATCTGGAATTTCACGCGATGCGAATTTCAAGTTTAATATTTCATGCCATTTGCTCGTCTCAATATTCCAAGCATCAAACTCCACGTTGAACTTTTCGCCGAAATACTTGATTAGCTCCCCATTATTATCAGGCGGCACGATATGAGAGCGTGCAAAGGAAATAGAATACTTTTTATCAGGATCCGGCTTCGTCTTATCGACCTCTCCCTTCTCCCCCTCCGTTTCTTTGTTCTGAACCGCATCTGAGCTGGCTGGGACTTTTTCAGGCTGCTTGCCTCCATCACCGCAGGCTGAAAGAGCTACCGCAAATACAAGCAGAACTGACAACATCATGAACCATCCGTTTTTTCTCAACCTATTAACCTCCCATATTTTTTTTGCAAATCTAAATACTCTTATATTAGAGTCAATTTCACATTATCGTAAAAAGCATTATGAAAATTGACTCTTTTAGAAAAACGTATTTAACGTTTATCTACAAAGAAAAATACCGAATCTAGCCCTTAAGAGAACCGATCATGATGCCTTTCACAAAATATTTCTGCACGAATGGATACACCATAATGATAGGCAGGGTTGCGACCATGACAGTTGTCGCCTTAATGGTTTCTGGATTGACCGCCAAATCCTCATCGCCTCCCATTTCCATCATTTCTACTGTTCCTTCCAGTACAATCCGCCGCAATACCACCTGTAAAACTTGCTTTTTTGATTCGGAAATGTAGATCATACTGTCGAACCAGGCGTTCCAATGATGTACTGCCGTCCATAAGCCGAGCGTTGCAATGATCGGCATCGACAAAGGGATGACAATACTGAACAAAATTCTAATTTCATTGGCTCCATCAATCTTCGCTGATTCCTCCAGACTCTCTGGAATTGACATAAAAAAATTGCGGGCAATAATCATCTGAAACGTTAGAATTAAACCAGGCAAAATAAGCGCCCACATCGAGTTCATCAGCTTTAAATTATTAATTAAAAAATAACTGGGAATAAGTCCTCCTGAAAAAAACATCGTGAATACGATAAAGGCCGTCCAGAACCCGCGGTGCGGAAATTTTTTCTTGGAAAGCGGATATGCCGTAAATATGCTTGCGATCACCGTTAAAACTGTGCCAATTATCGTGCGGGTGAGTGTATTCATAAATCCATAAGCTATAAATTGGTTTTGAAGCACATGTGCATAATTGGTGAGCGTAAACTTAGACGGCAATATATGAATCTGCGTCAGCGCCGCTTCGCTGGAGCTTAAAGATGTTGCTAGCAAAAAAAGAAACGGATAAAGCGTAGATATACAAAGTAATATCAAGAAAGTATAGTTGAAGCAATCGAACGCGATATCCCATTTAGAAGCCTTTATTTTGACATTCATCGTAAAATATTCTCCTTTCCAGGCAAATGCGGTCCTACCACAATCCGTAGTCGTTAATTTTTTTGCTTACAGCATTAGTAATGACAATCAAAACGAAGGCAATGACATTTTTGAATAAGCCTACGGCTGTAGCAAAGCTGTACTCCATTTCAATAAGACCCCGCCGGTAAGTGTAGGTGCTCAGCACGTCGCCAACGTTATACACAGCTGCATTGTACAAATTGAATATTTGATCAAAGTCGTCATTAACGATTCGTCCAACTGCAAAAATAAACATAATCGTAATAACCGGAGCCAGCGATGGCAGCGATATATACCAAATATTGTGGAACCGGTTAGCGCTGTCTACGGTTGCAGCTTCATACAGCTCCGGATTAACTCCGCTCAAAGCGGCCAAATAAATGATCGTCCCCCACCCGATTTCCTTCCAAATATCAGTTGCGACCAATATCGAACGGAACCAGCTCGGCTCTGCCAGAAAATAAATCGGCTGAATGCCAATCGACTGTAATAACAAATTAATTGGACCTATCGATGGAGATAAGAACTGAGTAAACAAACCGGCAATAACAACCCATGATAAAAAATGCGGCATGTAGCTGATCGTTTGCACCACTCTTTTAAAAAACAGCTTTCTTACTTCATTTAAAAGCAGTGCTAAAATGATTGGCGCCGGGAAGCCGAATATTAGCTTGTATGTACTAATAATGAGCGTATTTCTGAATACTTCCCAGAAGCTTCCCAAGGCGAATAAATCCCGGAAATGTTCCAAGCCCGCCCAACTGCTGCCCCATATCCCTAGGCTGAATTTGTAATTTTTGAATGCAATTAATAAGCCGTACATAGGGACATAGTGAAAAATAACGTAATAAATGATAGCGGGGATAAACAATAGAACCAAATATTTCTGATTTACATACGCTTGAAAAAAACCTTTCTTCTTCCTATCCGATTCCAACTGAAACTCATCATTATGATGCCGGTTGTGTGTACGTTGAAGCATGGAGCGATCTCCTTTCTACTTGTCTCGTTTGCAATCGCTTTGTAATTCTACAATGAGCGGAACATAGCAATTTAGATATAATAAACATTCACAAAGATTGAATTTTTGTGTTTTATTCATATAAAAATTTCACAAAAGTATAAAGGAACGGCTTTTTGCTGAAAGCGATTACAATATTTCAAGCCCCATGCTATAATATTTTTTGCAATATTAGAGTTCGGCAGCTCAATGGAACGGGGGTATTAAAAATGAGACGATTCCATAAGTTCAATACGGTTTTTTACAAGCTTATCTTCTCTTATACGATCATAATCTCTGTTACCATCATTTTTGTTGGCATAACTTTTTATTTATATTTCTCCACAAAGTTCAATGAGCAGGTCGAAAAAGTTAATTATCATATATTAGCTCATCTGAAACAAACGATTGAAGATAACATTATAAAAAAAGTGGAAGCAACCTATTTGGATTTGGTTGCTGATACCTGGCAGGACAATCCCGCCATATTTCTATTCGACCATCCGATAGAAGGTAATCATCCTACTATAAATGCGGTTTATCAGCAGTTGAACGCGATCGTTAATTTTAATGCGGAGCTTTTTGATTCCATCGGTATTTATTATGAGGATCATAATATTGTCATTTCCTCATCCTCCGGCATTTCTTATTTAAAGGATGACGTAACGGTAGATCTGAGCTGGCTCAGCGTAGCCAAGCAAACTAAAAAAACAGCAGCATGGATGGAAGCGCGACAGGTAGCTGCTAATGTTCATTCCGACTCCGGCCGATCTGATATTGTTACCTTTGTAAGCCCCTACCCTTTTACCTCTAAAAAGGACAAGGTGAAAGGCTACATCGCTTTTCATCTAAAAGAAAGCGCATTTCACAGCATCATCCAGTCTATTGCTCCTTACGAAAACAGCCAGTTTTATCTGCTTAATGACGAAGGCAATCTAATCACACATAGTAACCATTCTGTCTTGTTCAATGGTACAGCCGATTACCCCTACATCCAAGATATTCTCCATGCTCAATCGGATAACGAAGACTTTATTATTCAAGCCGATGGAGTTGAAACACTAGTATCTTATGCTGTTATCCCAGGGGTGCAGTGGAAGATTATCAACCATACCCCTGTGAATGAATTTTATAAAAGCACAACGCCAATAAGAAATACTTTGATCGTAATTTGCTTGTTGGCGATCGTAATCGGGCTGCTGGTGTCCAATTTTTTCACCAAAAATATTTACCAGCCATTAAAAACGATTATCCAAGGCACACGGCAGCTGTTCGGCAATCAGCCATTGCCGATCGACACCAATAATGAGTACCAAATTATAGATAATGTCATTAATAATTTATCCATTAAAGTTTCTAAGCTGAAGGATACTTTGGAAACTAATATGCCCTTGATCAAGCATAATCTCATTACCGGATTGCTGCATAATACGATCACCCATCAAAATGAGCTGGATGAAAGATTAAGGCTTCTTAATATGAAGCTTACAGGCGATAGCTTTCTTTCTCTGACTTTTCATTTGGATATACCTATGTTGAATACCCTTTCTATAGAAAGCCGCCAATATATTAAATATGATCTCATTCATTTCCTAGAAACAAATAGCACGCCTGATACACTGTTGCTTGCAACCGACCTTGCAGAAAACCAGATTTGCACTCTCGCCTGTACAGAAAATGATACTTTTGATGCTATTGTAACGTTGGTCCGTAACGCCGTCGGCTATATTTCTTCGAGCTTTAACATAGATGCTGTAGCAGTGATTGGCTCTCCTGTTACTGACCCATTAATGTTTCATAGATCATACAAGGATTCATTGGCATTGATGAAATACCATTATTTTTTGCCGGAACAAAGGATTTTATATGGAGATGAGCTTTTGGCAAGAGAAAACAGCAGCGAGGAAATTCCAGAGGAATATGTCGAAAGAATGGCTTCAAGCCTTAGAACCAATGATATTCAAATTATAAAAAAGGAAGTAAGCAATGTCCTCTCGCTTATGCAAGCCGGTAATTTTTCAGCTGATCACTGCCACCAGAAGCTGCGGGACATGATCACCGTATTCCGCAGCTATTTAAAGGACATATATTTAAAGACAGAAGAAGCTGTCGGGACTGAGCGATTGGAGCATTTTAAATTTATAAGCAATATCAACCAGTTTGAAGGCTGGCTGCTGCAGGTTATTGAAGCGTGCAGCAATAGCTTGAATGACCGTCAAAAAAACAAAAACTCGGCCATTATCGAGAAGGCCAAGTCTTATATTTTGGACAATATAGACGCTTCCTTATCGCTTGATACTGTAGCTGAGCATATTTTGTTAAGCCCGCGTTATTTAAGCAAATTGTTTCGAGAAGAGACAGGAATACATTTCACAGATTTCATTACATCCGCACGAATTGAGAAAGCTCGGGAGCTCATTCTATCAACGAATGATACGATCGAACAAATATCGTATAAAGTCGGATTCAACAGTTCAGCTTATTTTATAAAGAAATTCAAAGAAAATTATGGGGTGACGCCAAAGAATTTTAAGCATAATTTTCAAATGCAAAGCAGCTAATCTGAGTGCCGAAATCAAAATACGGACATCAACAATAGATAGCATCTAATGTTGATGTCCGTTATAAATCATGTATCGTGACCTCGCTCCTCACCATAAATCTATTGTTTAAACCTGTTTGTCCAATACCCTTTGAAATATAAAGCATCCCGTATTCCATTTTATGAAGCCCTTTATAAACTCCCTTCGCAGGTAAAACTCCTTTTGGCTTTAAGCGAAAGAAGAATGGGATATTGAATTGTTTGCCATGAAAATGACCTGCCATCATATAATCGTAATGATTTTTTACAGTGGATAGTACATTAGGATCATGCGTTATGACAACGACGGGTTTAGATTGAACGGTTACGTTTCGTTCTAGTATGGTGTTTATTGAAGAAAAAGCATCTGACACCTTGCTATGCCCTGTCGAATAATCATCAATGCCAACTAGCTGAATTTCTTTTAATTGTCGTGATTCATTTCTTAGTAAAACAATATCTAGCTTTTCAAATAGCTCTAGCAGCTGAGTGAAATGAGCATTTTGATAATCATGATTGCCAAGCACAGCATAGACTGGGATTTGACTTTCAGCTATTGTTTTGAAATACCGTTCTAGACGGGAAATACTGCTGGACTTTGATGTATAATCTCCTGTAAGCATAATATAATCCGGTGCGCATCTTTCAATAATTGCCCTAAGTTTCGCTGGTGAAATTCTCAGCATATCTACATGCAAATCGCTAATTTGCAATATACGAACACCAGTATTTAGCGGCTGATGAATATGTTCTATTTTCAACCATTGTGTTGGAAATATTAAAAAGAAATAATAGATAGCAAAGACGGATATAATGGTTAGAACAATATACAAAATTTTCCTCCTGCAGGGCTGATTGCCTCTGTTTGCTTAAAACTTTAATCCAGCGCAGTTAAAGATATTAGCTTTCACAACTTTGAATTATTCGTTATAATGAAGGATAACCAGCAATGATATAATATGGAGGCATCTGTTATGATCGGACAACGAATTCAACTTCTGCGTAAAAAAAATGCACTTTCATTAACGGAGCTTTCACAGCGAGCGGGTGTCGCAAAATCCTACTTAAGCTCAATAGAAAGAGGACTTCAACAAAACCCATCCATCCAATTTCTTGAAAAGATAAGTGAAGTACTTCACGTTTCTGTTGAAGATTTAATACATGACGATACAAATGAAAGTGCAGCTGAAACCCTGGACCAAGAATGGGAGCAGTTAGTAAGAGAAGCAATGGTTTCTGGAGTCAGCAAGGAACAATTCAAGGAATTCCTCGAGTTTAATAAGTGGAAATCCAACAGGGAATAACTATGTATACCTAAACAGCGTTATCCTGTATAAGTGTCTGGCCCTTCTCCTTCAGAATGGCCAGCACCGTTTTCACTTCTTCTGCCGTAAACCCCTTTGAGCGTGCACTAAGCATCAATTCGACCCATTCAACATCCAATTCAGTTTCATATACCGAGTTTAAACGTGACATCTCCTCAATTCCCCCATCTCATCGGGGCGGTTGCACCACTGACTCCATGCGCCTAAGGTGCCCAAATAATAGACGCACTTCCCAGTCTCCCACTGATTCATATTCAAACGCTCAAATTGAATTATAGCCCACCTTTTTTAAAATTGCTGTCTAATTATGGTTAATTTAATTGGTTTATTATCGGAATTTATGTCGAATAATTTCTACTTTTTAATAGATTTGTGATACATTTAGCGCTATATACCTATATTGTCATATGACATTTGCGCTTCTTGCGTGTAATGTCACTAGATTATCTTCGTTTTCATAACCATTGGGATTTTGGAGCTGCCAGCGCCACGCATCTTCGCACATTTCTTGAATATCAATTTGTGCTTCCCAATCTAGTATTTCTTTTGCTTTTGCTGGACTGGCATAGCAAACAGCCACATCACCAGGTCTATTATCTGCGATTGAAAAAGGAATATTTCTGCCGGAAGCTTGCTCGAACGCTGCAACCATCTCAAGCACGCTATACCCTTTTCCTGTGCCTAGATTATAGGCATCAACACCTGTACTATTGCGGATTTTCTCCAATGCCTTTATATGTCCGCGGGCCAAATCTACTACATGTATATAATCCCTTACTCCTGTTCCATCCTTAGTGTTATAGCTGTCGCCGAATATAGTAAGCTTCTCCTGTCTACCTATAGCAACTTGTGTAATATACGGCATCAAATTGTTTGGTATTCCGTTAGGATCCTCGCCGATCCGTCCGCTCTTATGGGCGCCTACAGGATTAAAATAGCGCAGCAACGCAATGCTCCAGCGAGAATCTGCTTGATATAGATCTCTCAGCACTTCTTCCGTCATCAATTTTGTTCTGCCGTATGGATTCGTGGCGGTTAAAGGGAAATGCTCCTTAATCGGGCAAATTTCTGAATGGCCATATACAGTAGCAGATGAACTGAACACAAGCTTTCTTACATTGTGCTTTTCCATCATTCTGCACAGATGCAAGGTGCCATTTAAATTGTTATGATAATATTGCAAAGGCATTTTGGCAGATTCGCCGACTGATTTTAATCCGGCAAAATGTATGACCGCTTCAATCTCATGCTCTTGAAAAATCCGATCCAGTCCGCTTGAATCCAAAATGTTCATCGCGTAGCTTTTAAATCCACGCTTGCTTAGCTGCTTCACACGCTCCAATGCTTCTGGCTTACTGTTAGAAAAATTATCGATCACTACGATATCAAAACCTTGATTTAACAACTCTACACAGGTGTGGGATCCAATATAACCGGCCCCACCCGTAACTAATATTGCCATTATATGGCCTCCAATCTATTTATCCTTATGACACACCATACATTTGCAGCCATTGCTTTAAATTTTGTTTTATATCGAAGCCCTTTTGACTCATTTTATGATGAATGGTTTGCCTGTCAGGCTTCGTGCTTGCTAATGCCTTATCGATACTTTCGCTCCACTGCTCATAGCTTTTATCCAGGCCTATGTATTGAATGAGACCCAGACCCATATCAGTGAGTTTAGGCACCGCATCGGACACTACACACGGAGTACCAGCAGCCTGTGCTTCGAGAACTGCAATTCCAAAGCCTTCAAACTGAGACGGGAATACAAACACATCAAAACAGCTCATTAAGCTCGGCACATCCGCCCTCGTTCCCAAAAAGCGAATATTGGCATGCAGCCCCATCTGACTCGCCTCTAACTCAATAGCCGGTCTAAGCGCACCCTCGCCGACGAGCACTAGCACTGCTTTTTTTCCTTTCATAAGCATTTCTCTTAACAACTGCAAAAGAAAACGATGGTTTTTACTTGTGGAAAAGGTCCCTACATGGCCGATCATTAAACTGCCTGCTGGAATATTAAGCTCTTGTCTCACCTTATTACGCGTTTGTAAAGATGTATTCTCATATGCGTTAAGATCGATGGCATTATACAGTAATCGTGTTTTGGAAGAGGAGCCAAATAAAAACTGAGCTGCCTCGTTGCTGCAGGCACGATAGTCTGTAGCTGAGTAGCGAATTACCGCTTTCATGGCGCGCAGCATGAAGCCTGCTTTCATGCCTGATCCCTTTGGCCAGCTGCTGCTGTGCGAATGACAGATCCTTATCGGGATGCCAGCCAGCTTAGCCGACAATGCCGGGAATCCGCTTTGATAATCCATATGGGAATGAACAGCGGCGTAATCAGCGCCTGACATAATTTTTTTCAATTCATGAATATAGCCAATGGGGCCTTGATTTCCCAAACTTTTGATTTTATATATCCTTCCGCCCAAAGCTTCAATTTCCTCATCGTAATCACAGCATTCTTCTCGATGTGATACAAAGTCAAACTGCAGCATCTGTCGGTCCAAATTGCGATAAACATTCATCAATAAAGTTTCAGCGCCTCCTCTATTCATCGCGCTTACGATATGCAGAATCCGCCTAGCCATGCTCCTCCTCCTCCACTATGTAGCAACTTGCATTTGATTACTTAACAGACGGCTGAACAATCCTTTATTATCAGCAGACAGCTTAACAAAATCTCCTGACTGTACGATTTTTCCTTGATCCAGCACAATGACTTGATCTGCATTGCGGATCGTCGTCAATCTATGTGCGATGACAATGACGGTGATTTCACCTTTCAGCTTCTCAATTGCTTCTTGAATTTTTGTCTCGTTCATCGTGTCCAGCGCACTCGTCGCTTCGTCAAGAATAAGAATCGACGGTTTCCTTAAAATAGCCCTTGCAAGAACGAGCCTCTGGCGTTCCCCCCCCGACAGCCGAATGCCGCGATCGCCAATAATCGTATCCAAACCATCCGGCAATTTAAGCACAAACTCGGCAGCCGAAGAAAATTGCAGCGCCTCCCACAATTGGTCTTCACTTGCTTCTGGATCAATCATCGACAAATTATCCCGAATACTGCCATGAAATAAAAAAGGATCCTGCGGTACATAACTAATCGAGCTTCTAAGCGAGAGCAGATCCTCATCCGTCAATGTCTTGCCGTCTATAAGCACCTCGCCATGCTCGGGCTTCATTAATCCCATGACTAGATCAATTAAAGTGCTTTTCCCCGCGCCAGATTGGCCAACAATTGCAGTCATGCACTTAGCTGGAATTCGCAGATTGATGTTTTCAAGCGTGTAATGAGGTTGTTCCTGGTCATAACGGAAATAGACCTCTCGGCATTCCATTTGATGCTTCAGCTTGAGCGGCATAAATGACTTGCTTCTGCCAACATCCGAAATGTCAATTTCCTGTGCATGCAGAGAATCTTCTTGCAATTCCATTAATGCACGGAATGCAGGCGATGCCGATGCAATTTGTTCCAGATTAGACTGGATATCCGTAATACGCGGCCAGAGACGAGCGAACATAGCTAAAACGAGCAGCAAATGCCCTCCTTCATTTTGAAACATTGTAACTGAGGTGAAAACAAATGCAGCAATCAGAATAGATGAGGTGATTTTATAAACCAGCTTCGAATTACTTCTTTGCTTTACGTTTAAGTATCGTTCTTCTGCAGAATCACGCGACCAATCCTGTAACCAGCTATAACGTGACTGCTCTAAAGAATTGCTTTTAATATCCTTCATTCCGTTAAATTGATCAACGATCCCCGCCATATAGCTTTCATGAAGCTTGACGGCTTTAAATCCAATCTTCTGTGATTGCTTAATAAATCTTCGAGATACTAAAATAACCAGGCATCCGAAACCGAGTATCGAAAGTGTCATAAAAGGAGATATAAGGAATGCAATTCCGATTTGAATGGCTGTAAACATTAGAGAAGCCATAAATTGAAGCACAAGATAAGCTCCATTAGTTACACGGCCCAATTGGTCCGTTAAAGAGCTGATTAAATCTGTTTTTCGTTTTCTCATAAAAAAAGACCATTGAGCCTGTAATAATGCCCTATTGATCTCTAATCTAACACTATTAATATAACCCGTTAAAATTTGCGTATCACGCATGCTTAACCTTCGGCTAATAAGACTTTGTCCTGTAACTAAAAGCATATACAGCGTTAGCACGATTAATAAAGCCTGCAGCATAGGCATTTGTTTCAAAAATTCTAAAAGACCCATACCAGGAATTTGGATTTGAATATCAATGATGCCAATGATCGATAGAAGCGGTACCAGCAATATAGTGCCTATTCCATCCAACAATCCGATAATCATGACCCCGAACAGATTGAAGTATAGCTTACTCCCCGCATAGATATGCAGCTTTCTAGTGAAATATAAAATTTGTTTCATAGCTTATTCCTTTCCATTGCTTGTGACGAATATTTTTTGGAAAAGAAGCCTGTAATCGTAAACCTGCTCATTTCTTCATATCCCGTAACATATAATGACCCGCTCCGCAGCCAGGCATGAGCAATAAGCTTTCCAGTTTCATCCTTTGCGGTTCCTAGATATAAAGTACTCTCAATGCGACGCTTCTCCAGCATTTTCATAGCTGTCACCGCGCGCACTAAACATTTCGTCTCCCAAAAAGTATATTTACACATGATTTCAATAGCTTGGTGTACGCTTATTAATGTTCGATGATTCTCTTTTTGGTAATCCTGACCTGTTTCAACCATGTATTCACCAAGCGATGCAGCAAGCTTGGAAAAAGGATAATGCAGCAAATAAAACCTAGCCCAGCCTAAATACAAGGTCGCTTCTATCAAGAGAAGCTTAGTTTTGAAATCCAAAGAAAACAACATTTTTAATTTTCTGAGCATTTCTAGGCACCTTTATTTTCCCGATTCAATATAACTAGCTTTTCTTTTGACAAATGAATTAAAAATGATAGTAATTGATCTTCACAGGTGCTGCGATCAACATCAAATTCCTCCATCAACTCGTCAACAATTTGCGTCACAAGCTTAGGCTCTTGAATGAGGTTCCATATCTGGCTGCCCATTACACCCAAATTATAATACTTTCCGTTTTCCACACTTAATATTACTTTTTCTTCTCCCATATCGCTTACTATATTGTTTTGACTGCATACGACTAATGCATTTAATAATAGCGACTGATCTGTTATCATTGTTCATTCCCCCACAGTGATAGTATCCAATATCAAATCGACAAGCTGCGGTGCTGAAAAGCCATCTGCAGAACGATGAAGCCGGTAGATTGGTATTTGATTGCCTATTTTAGCTGATAAACCAAAATGCCAATCTGAAAGATTCATGCTGGGAATCATAAATTGTCTAAAAGTATGTTTAAAAAGTAAAGGCAGTTTTTCTAGTTTATTTACGGCTTCCAAACTATTTTCTGAACTTTCTGACATATTCAATTCGAAAATTCCAGCTAGCGGCATTCTATCTGCACAATAACGTTCCTCAACAGGCACACAAAACTTGGTAGCCCGGCCATGGATCGAGCGCAGCTCCTCATTGTCCATACCAAAGGCATCCAGGCTTTGCTGCCACAGCTTTTGCTGGGGGTAGGACGGCGTCACAATTGGATATTTTTCTATTGATGAAAAGGTGACAGGAATAATATCATCCGTTAATAGCTTATAACCGCGCTCTACGAATGCAGTCGCTAATGTAGACTTTCCTGCTCCAGATTCACCAATAAATCCGTATGCTTTTCCTGAAATAACTACTGCACTTCCATGTAAAGGATAAATTGACCTTTGAAGCAGCAATATACCCATGCAGGTGCCTAGAATATATAAGCGGATTATATCTTCATCCGTCCAAGAATAAGGAGAGACGATAATTTTATTGCCATTTATTATCCGAAATACTCCGGCATCATGAGTTTGCAGCGTTACCATACCATCCGCGACTGAAATAGATTGCGTATTGGCGTTAAACCCATGTCTTAGAAATCGATCGATTACAATTTCTATTTCAGCTGAGTACTGATCTTCGCTTGCTTTCATGAGTTCTGGAAATGAAATGTCGCTCAAAATGTGTAAACCAAATGCTTTGTAACTTTCTTTAGTCCCTACATTTTGCAAATTACCCACTCCATAATAATTGATATTGGAAGCTCAATATCTTGCAGGATACGAGCTTCCAATTACTGCTTATTAGGCTTCAAGCCTAGCTCCAGGTAAGTTGATCTCTTGGAGTTCCTACCGGATAGTCATGATCAAGTTCATTTCCGTTATTTGGATGCAGTTCTGTCATATTAACTTGCAGAACTTCCAATTCGGGCATAACCCACTGCTTTTTCGTCATATGTATCACCTCCTTTAAAAGTTTCGTTTCAGAAATCGATATACGATGACGCTCCACATTAAAACACGCAGATCTTGGTCATTAGCATTTTTTGAATGAACAGCATCCTGATATTTAGACAAAGCATCATTAATAATCGCTCCATCCAGAAATTGTAATATTGTATCATCCCTGCTCATCTGCTTAGCTTCTTCGATAAATGAAGGCCAGAAGGCTTGCATGCGATGCAGCCAATCCGCTCCTTGGATGCCGCGTACTGTTTGATTCATTCTTACCTCATCCGGCAAGTGATTTTCAGTTGCTCGCCTTATAAGTGCACGATCTAATCCATGAAGCACATATTGGTCTTCAGGAACGGACAAACAAAATTGAATGACGCGTATATCATTTGAAGGATCTCGGCTCCATAAGCCGTAGGACAAGGATAGTTTGGAATTAATCGTATTCGTTGAATACCAATGGAATAGATCTTCGAAATGCCATTTTCTGAATTTGTATATATTCGTTTCAGTAAATATCCCGGTTGCGTCCATACCATGCATTTGGAGTTGTTCCGTTACTTTTGTTTTTCTGGCAAAGTCAGGGTTTATGATAGCTCTTGGCTTTACTAATACATGTCCTTTATTTCTGTTTAGCGCTGGCCATGTACTCATCATTTCCGACAAGACTCGCGCACGTCCAGTGCTTCTTTTCATGCTGTACGCTTTAAGCTCTTGAGCTAAGCGAATCCATCTTAATTGTTTGAACAGAAGCATGTAATTTTCTATCGCGTATCCCCAGGAAATCGTCATATTTCCACGGGCTCCGTTTAATAACACCCCGACGTTTTGTTCGGCCGCTTTCTCGAAAATGCCCTTGATCCAAAATGAATTAGCAAAGTTTTTATAAGGCATTTCCAGTATATCCAGCAGCGAATCAATTTCTGTATACGAATTAGTATCTTGAAAGTTCAAATAATTGGCTTTAATTCCGCCTATATGCTTAACGACAGATTCGATATATGGAGTCTCATTTGCCATTCTATTTTTAGGTGTATAATCAATAAAGTCATCCGTTGGAATATAACTGTATGTATGCAGCGGCTTGTTTTTTGAACGCAGCATTTTTGCCGCATAAGCCACAACCGCTCCCGAATCTAGTCCACCGCTTAAATGCGATCCTACATGACGATAGGTACGGGACCGGGCGTTGACTGCCTCTTCAAACACATCACGAAATGCTTCTACATATTGTTCATCCTGTTTAAAGCGCAGCTTCTTATCTGCCTTAATTGTAATATACCTTGAAGTCTTTACTTGATTGCCTTCTACCGTCATACTATGGGCAGGCGGCAGCTCGTATATGTCCTGATATACGTTAAGCGAAGCATCAACAGTAAGAATAGCTGTACAAATTGCAAGATACTGAGCCAACCATTGTTCATTAAGGCGTTTTTCTACTTGAGGCAAGCCTAATAATGGTTTCATCGTCGTGCATAGCGCTAATCGAAATCCATTCCAGTGGTAGTACAGCGTTCTGCTCCCTGAGGAATCTCTGGCGGCGAATAATTGCTGCTCTCGTTCATCCCAAATAATAAAGGCATAATCGCCAATCAAAAATCGGGGCGCCTCCTTCCCCCATTTTGCGTAAGAAAGAAGTATCAATTCGGCATCCGTAATATGTACTCTTCGAGCATATGGAACAGCAAGCAGATCGAATAATTCCTTGCGATTATCAATAATGGCATCAGCAGCAATCACCAATTGTCTTAACGAATCATATAGGGGATTGAGTTCATCAATAGATTCCGGAGTAATCCATTGATTATGGCAGCCAAGGAACACATTATCTTTATGCCAGGCTTGGATTGTATGACAAGGAAATTTGGCTAGAGCACTCATGATTTTACTTCCTTGATCAAGTGTAGAAGATTGTCGCTCTGTCATATAAATGGCTGTAATGGCGCTCATTCTATCCTCCAGTTAAACCGTGATTTTGTTCGTTGTGTTGAACAGAATTACCACTCACTTTTGTTCTTTATTAAGAACATAACTAAATATTACACTTATATACAACTACTGTCAACAAGTAAATCATAGATTGATTGTGAAAGATAAAAAAACTTGTTTTATGCAAGAAATTACTATATTGAACAGCACTAGAATGGTTAACTTTCAATCGAATTATATCCTATCATCCTTGCATATACTGTCAAAATTTGTTGCATGAATATGTACATTTGACTATATTTTTTGTTTTTTATAACGAATTCATTAATCTGCTTTAATTACTACTGTGAGCGACTGAAAGTTCTTCGTAAAGAACACAATCCTCTTTCATCAGAAAAGAAAAATCCATCTTAAAGTAACTCATGCATGAACATTAAGATGGATTTTATGAAGCCTTAATCGTTTCTTAAATATAAGAAAGTGACCATTAATTCATTATTTTTCCGAAAGGTTTAAATTCAGCTCTGTTTCCGATTTTTTTCCAGGTTAACAATCTATTCGTCGTCCATACGACGGAATTGTCCCTTGTCGTTTGAGCGATATTTGTATTCCATTGGGGTTCAGTACTAGCAGAGATGCCAGCAACTGTACATGTAAAGTAAATACCATCAAGCCCGTCTGCCTTTATTACTTCATCCTTTTGATAAGCCTTATTCGGTGCCCATACTCCAACATTCTGATTAATATCCATAACAACCTCTCCAGAAAAACCTTTAAATTCAATAGGCGCAGGGGCAGTATTGCCAGGGAATATGGCCTCATATACATGAGTTCCGGCATAGATCCGATCCCGGTGATTGAAATAGCTTTTGCCGGTTCTTTCCTGATTACAAGCATACCCGGCAGTCGTGCACACCCAGCCTTGGTATTCACCTGGTACAGGCGCCGAATTATTAAGCACATACCCCAGCTCATATTTCCCTGTGACCGGCATTGTTTTCACATGGCTATAAGGTTCGAACACCCCATTCACATAATTGTTAGCAGTGAAAACTTGGTCACTAGTAATCGGTTGTATGGCCGTTTCTACGATATTGTTTTTATAAATAATGACGTTCTCCGTTAACTGTCTGTTCAAATTTACAGCAACTACAGGTTTAGCAGATTTGAAACGATTGCCATCAATTAAAAAATATCTGCACGTAAACGTATTCACCCAAAAGTCAAACATAATAAAGTTGTCAGCTGTATTGTCATATTCGAAGCTATTATTGACTAGTTCCAAGCTTCCTTTAATATTGTAGAGCAGTGCTACCGGCTTGTTATTCCCGATAAATTGACAATTACGTATGGCGAGCTTTTCCAAATAATAGTCTGCTGTCAAGTAAAATAATTGATTAAACGTATCCCAGTTGCTGAACCGGCAGTCCGCAATTTCGTAGGCGGCCCCCTTCAATAAGGCTATAGTGGGAATGAAATTAAATTCACAGCTTTGAATGATGCCTGCAGGTAAACGAAGAGGTTTCGTATTGTGGAATATGCAATTCGAAATTCTCCAGCCATAGGCATCGCTTTGGCCAGTTACTGTATTTAATGCCGAAGTCTGTCCCTTGAATATGCAATGGGAAATACTTTGCGGTTCCTTGCCATAAAAGAGAGTCGGTTGTTGACCCGTCATAAATTTTGAATTCTCATCATGATAAAACACACAATTATTCACATCTACTAAATAGGGTAAATCTTTCGTAATATGCAGAGAGCTATTGTGAAAGTAATTATCGCTAAATATGGTTGCCGCTGCTTTTCTGGTTGCCGCTGTGCACATGTACAGTTTATTATTAGTAAACATGACATCGCCATCAAAGGTCAGGACAGCGTTAGCGTAATGATTGTTATCTATTGTAATATCTTTACAGCGATCCCAAACCTGGCTGGGACCTAGCCGCTCCATTACATTATTCGTTATGGCCACATGCTTCGTACTGACGAGACTAACGCCAATTTTGCAGTCATAAATATGATTGCTGTCTATAAAGAAATATTGATTTAATTCATAGCCGTCTTCGATATCTATTGCTGCTTGTGGTGGGGTACCGGCAATATCATGTATTTTATTGTTTTTAAAAGTGATAAATTTACCTGTACCGCTTATTCCACAACGCTTGGAATGATGCAAATGGCATTTTTCTATATACACATGTTTGGGGTATAAAGGAACTGATACACTTAATATAACGGAATTAGAGGCGGCAGGATCCGGTATCTGAGCTTGATATAAAACGATCCTGGCGTAAGCAGCTTGAAGAGGTACCGGGATTTCATCGAATATTTTAATAGTAGATAGTGCGGTTAAAAAGTTATCCTTGGCATCATAAAAAATGACATCCATTACGCGTGATTTAATATCTGTTCCCAAATCCGCCCAGCCATTGCCGCTTATAGTGAAATAGCCAAACTTTTTTATTGCCTCGTTATTCAGCAGCAGTGTATTTTTCAAACGTATTTTGGTGCTATCATTTATATCCAACCCTGTTGAGGTGTTAATGCTGCCTTGCTCCCAGTCCTTCAGATTGTAGCCGCTCTGGAAATTGGGAGAAAGTCCGAATGCAATAGAGTCGCCTGCACAATTAAATATCTCCAGATTTTTCAACTCAATTCGTTCCGGATTATCTAGGCTAGCATCACCGCTGAAGCTGCCAATTAGAACGCCAGAACAGCTTTCATGTGTGCCTCCGCTTGAATAGTCATGGTACTCCCGATCACCTTCTAGGATGCCGTTAGTCACCTTTACGTTGTTTTGAGATCTAATATTTATAATACTGTACTTATCATATCCATTATTTCTAATTCGCAAAGTAGCTCCGTTTAAATTTAAAGTCATCCTGCTTGCCGGTAGTATTGGATTATACTCATCAATTAAATAGTTTCCGAAAGGTAGTATGATCTCCGTAAAACCTTGATCAGAAGCCCATTGTATTGCCGCATTTATACCAATGGAATTCGCTTTAGCTTGCTGCTGATCGTTTGTGTCAATAATGTTTCCCGTTATCCCCCATCTGTTCAAATCTATTATATAAGCGCTGGGAACCTCGCCAATCTTTTGATCGAGATCCAGCAGCTTTTCTTTCAAACTGGTCGTAGGATCAACATAAACCGCTTCAGCGATCGTTATTGGGTATATATAATGATCATTACTGCTATCTTTAATTTTGTTTATTTTACCTTTCATCACCAATCACCCCCAGTTCATCTTAATTGCTTTCTATGACCCAAGTCCCTCCGAATAAAGCGGCATCTTTTCCATTCCCGCTCTGGTCCTTTAGGATACTAAATAACGCGTTTGCCGAGTCGTTCCCCCCATTCAACGTTGGTTCGGTTAAATTGTAGGCAGCCACAAGATGTCCTTGAAGAAAAATTTGGATACGATAAACCTTGCCCTTCATGGCAGGGTTATTTTTATAATCCGAAAAAATGTTGATATCATCTGCAGCATTTGATTTTAATCCCAATGATAATGATATGGTTATTTTTTGATACATGACCTCACTGAATTTAAATGAGCTCTTTCCATTAACAAGGATCGTTTCCCATACATTGCTGTACTGTACATTTCCATTGCCGTTAATAGCGAGGTAAGCGGCAGACAGGCCAGGTCTGGCATCTAAATAGTAATACCAAATATTTTTTGGAGATTGAAAAGCTTGGCAAGTCAGCTCAATTTTATCAAAAGGCAAGCTCGGCAATTTAATGTAATCGGTTACTCCATTCATCTGCAATGCATAGATACCATTCGTTCTTACAATAATGTTAACTCCATTGGATTCATACCCTGAAGAGCTTCTTACTTTAATCGTATACCTATATTCAGTTGACGGTGCAGCACGCTTAATCTGATAGCTTATAGGCTGCAGCTTCGATAAGGTCGCTGGAACGGTATCCACAAATAATTCATTTCGATAGATCGCATATTCTTTAACATTGGGAGATACACTTTCTTCCCAGTTTAATATAAAGCTAGTTTGTTCTAGATCGGTAACATGAACATTTTCAACTTCTGCAGGAATTGCATCATCCAGCAGTTCAACAGGCTCTTCCTCTAAAGCTCCTGCCCATTCCTCAAACATAATAGCGTTCTCTAGATTTTTCATTTCAAACGGTACCCATTTTCCATCTTGATAAGCCAGTACATTTTTATTCTGTGGCGGTTTTGTTGTAAAATCCACATCCGTGCTTTGACTTATGGAAAATTTCATATCATTATTATCAACACTTGGCAATAGAGCCCAATATTTTGGATCAGAGAGCGGTATCCCAACATTATCAACTAGGCAAAGATAGGCAGAATTTTGTTCATCCGATACTACATTTCCTTTACTGTACTTAGCATTGGGGTCAAACAAGCCCTGATAATCCTTCATTTCAGCTGCCAAATATATGAACATTGACAAACACCCTCCCGCTATAAAGCCGTATCCTTCCTTAAACTATTATATTTAATAAGCGGTTGATACGCTTGTTCATATGCCCTATGATGGTTAAAGGAATAATTTGTATCATGAATAGAAAAGGATGGTGCAGAATGAAAGCAGCATTTATATCGGATATACATGGCAATGCTGTTGCCTTGGAAGAGGTGCTTCGGGACATTGAACAAAAAGCAGTCGATAAAATATTTGTACTGGGCGATATCTGTTACCGGGGTCCAGAACCGAAGCGGGCGTTGGAGTTAATTCAGTCTTTACAAACGGAAGTAATCAAAGGAAATGCTGACGAATGGGTTGTGCGCGGCGTGCAGCAAGGGGAAGTCCCTGATCATCTGCTAGACTTGATGAACAAAGAGAGAGAGTGGACCGTTTCCAAGCTCGACCATGCGGATATGGACTACTTAGAACAGTTACCTACTGCCATACATTATAAACATGATGATGTAAGGTTGACCGCATTTCATGCGGTTCCTGACAATTTATTCAAAGTCATACTGCCTTATGCCGATGACGAAGTTTTAGACACAGAAATCGTAAAGAAAGCCAATGCAGACATTTATGTATACGCTCATATCCATAAACCATATATCCGATATGCTAACGAAAAAATTATTATGAATATTGGCAGTGTCGGGCTGCCGTTTGATGGTATGCGCATGGCCTCCTACGGAATCGTAACAATTGAGCAAAATCGGATAAGCACCTCTATTGAACGTGTCGCTTATGATACCGAGAAAGTAATAAGCTTATACCATTCTGTTAATTATCCAAATATGAATATGACAAACGTTATTAAAAATGCCAAGGTTTAAACCCTAGTCAGCCCTTAATAGATTAGGTAGTAAATCATATAGTTTACTACCTAATCACCCTTCCACTCCTAGCTGTAATGACTTCATTATTTTTTTATAAACCTTCCCGATTGGCGCTTTGATTAATTGCTTTTCATACTCATTCATACTCAAAAACCAAGCCACTAGGAAATAAACGATCGAGAATAGCAAGCATTCAAACAATAATTGCCCCCAGCTTGATACTAGTAAATACTTTTTTGTAAAAACCGCAAACAAAATACTTCCTGATAAAGGCAAGCTCATTTTCATAATATTTATCCAAAATTTTTTGATCTCGATCTTTAATTTCTTTTGGTAATAAATATTCATAATGATCACATTTCCAATAATAAAAGCGATTGCCGTTGCAATAGCGCAACCTACCGCACCCCAATACCGGACAAATATAATGCTTAAAATAACATTTGCTACTGCTATGCAAAAATACAAAATGGTTTTGAACTTTTGCAAGTTTTTAGCTTGCAAAATAACTCCTCCCATACTTTGGATAAGAGAAATTAAAGAAGGAACAAGTATAATCAAGGCAATAAGATAGGAAGTATTATAATCGGAACCTACCCAAAGGTGGATGAAAGGCTGACCAAATACGATAAACCCGCTCATAGCAAAAGATAGTATGATAAATTGGACACGCCCAACCTTTATAAACAAATCAGAAAGCTCTTTGTCGGGCACTTCACGTGTAACCATGCCCGTTACCTTCGTTAAAAACACATTTGAAATAGCTGAAGAAAAACCTATAAAATAACCGCTAAAAGCAGTGCCTATAGAATAAATTGAAACCGCGATCGATCCGCTGTATATGCCTAAAATGATTTGGTCCGTAGACCAATAGATTCTTTCTATAATTAGATTCAGAAAAATAAAAGATGAAAATACGGTAATTTCACGAAGCAATCCTTTAGGGATACGGCCAAATACTATTTTTATCTTGAGCACTTTAAAGCAATAAAACATGTTGAAAATAATGGACAGCATGCTGACTGCTGTCGTTACTACAGCCATAGCGATTGAACCATAACCCATGATTAATAAGGGAAGTACAATTAGCGGGCTAATGATGGAGCTAATGATTACGATAACCTTTTGAATGACGAATTTCTCTAATGCTAGAATGATAACACTGAAAATGCCAAAGCCTATTCCTATTGCAATATTGATAACCATAATCGCCATTAAATACTTTAATGTTGTTAATTCCTCTATACTAAGCGATCTGGAAAATATTTGTTCTGCATTTAAAGTAAGAATTGTTCCCGATATTAATGCTATACTCCCTAACATTCCATACATGATGAAAAACATGCCATATAATCGGGAGCATTGCTGTTCATCATTTAGCGCTTTGTATTTTGCTGTATACCTAATGACCGCATTGCCTAAGCCAAAATTCAAAATTCCGACATAACTTGCAGCCGAGGTAGCTAAACTGTAAATGCCATACTCACTCTGACCCAACAATTTCAACATGATCGGCGTATACACAATGGATATGGCGCTGCTTATAAATAAAGCAAGATAAGACAATATGGCTCCAGCCTTCAATTGATTCCTCATACATATATCCTTTTTTTAAAATATTATTTTATGAGCAATACCCGATGTTGCGGTTCTCTTTGCATCATTTGCTAAATTTTTAATGTAATTACTTCTCAAAGCTGGATTATCTAGCAATTGTTTCACCGCAATATATATTTCATACTCATTGATCGCAACGATTGAGCCTGTGCTGCCATCTGTAATTTGTTCCCTTGCACCGTTAAAATCAGTAGTAACAATCGGCTTATTCAAACATCTCGCTTCATTAAGAGTGATGCAATAGCCCTCATGCCTGGAAGGCTGTACATATAAGTCACACTGAGCTAAATAAGGATACGGATTCGGGTTTGAGCCTAATAAGATAAAATGCTCCTGTAGGTCATACTCTGCAATAAGCTTTTCAAGCTCCTTTCTGGAGCTGCCTTCGCCTACGCAATACCATTTTACTTTGTAACCATCTTGTATTAACCTGTCCAATGCCCTAATAGCGAGATCTTGACCTTTTTCAATCGATAATCTGCCTATCGTTAAAATTCTAATTCCTTCAAATGGATCAGAAAAGCCTCTTCCCTCTCGGGACTGATTCATTACGCTTTGAGCGGATACCAGATTATAGAAAACCGCTGTTTTTTCTTCTAAATGTGGAAGTGCATGAACGAGATTGTTTCTGGCTTGTTTGGAAACGGCATAAATTTTATCGAAATAGGGATACATCTTAGATGCAAATGTACAGTTAAAGCCTATTTTAGTAATATCAAAATGAACCCATTGCAGCTTGTTGGCAGCTTTAATTTTCTTCAACACAAAATAACTAATAAAATCCATTGGACCGGCATAAGCAACTGCGATATCATATGTTTTCGCTGTTTGTGGGTAATCTTTTAGTATAGTTTGATATAAAAATGTTCTGTCTTGCAGCAACTTACTTCCTATATACAACGAACTGGCTTTAATAAACTTACCTAGCTCCCATTTTTTTAGTGACCTCAAAGCTACATGTAGCAACGGCTTATTAATCAACTCTTTCATACCCGGATAATCAATAACATACTCAATCGTTACATGCCGGGGAATCTGATTCATAAACCCCCCGTACTCTTCCAACATAAGCAAAGTAATGTTGTAGTTCTCAGGCGGCAGCTGTTCCAGCATATTAAGCAATGCCTTTTCCGTACCGCCAACATTCATGTTGATTATCATGAAAAGCAGCTGTTTTTTTCTCATTACCTATACTCACTTTCCATTATCCAATTAATTCATAAAACTTTTCCAGTTCCTCGATGTTACCTTTTTTCTCAAGCTGCAAATAATTTACAATACTTTCTCTCAAAGCTTTATCCTTTATTATTTTCATAATTCCGTCGCACACCGCTACACCATTCATATCTACAACGAGCCCGTTCTTTCCATCCACCATTTGATTGAATACGGCATCGAATCTAGTTGTCACTACGGGTACGTTTAACATGCGAGCTTCTGCTAATGCAAGCCCAAATCCTTCAAATCGGGATGTTTGCACATAAATATCCGAATGCTTGATATACGGATAAGGATTAGATTTTACACCTAGTAGAATCAAGTGCTCTGTGAGCTTATATTCCTTAATATATTGTTCTATTTCTTCTTGCAAAGGGCCTTTTCCAAGTACATACCATCTGAATTTTACACCCATCTCTTTTAATTTTCTGCAGGCTGCCAGTGTAATGTCATATCCCTTTTGGTGGTTTAATCTGCCTATTGTCAATATTCGGATCCCGTCATAGTCATCGTTAAAGCCCTCGCCCATGTCTGCCATTTGGGATATTAATTGTGGATTATTAATATCGTAAATAACGTTTATTTTGTTTGCATATTGAGGGAATGTTTCAATGAAAATTTCTTTAGTTGAATCTGAAACAGCGACAATGCCGTTATATTGATCATAAAACCTCTTTTGAAATTTTTGCTCTTTCTCGTCTATCCTATAAGTCACATTTACCCATGCAAATTTTTTATCCGCTGCAATTTTGTCCGCTACATAGAAGGTTGGCACACCTTGAGCATAACTGATTGCGATATCATAATGCTTTGGATTGCTTTCAATAACGTGAGAGACAGATTGCCAAAAAATTCTTGCTTTTTGTGGATGGCTGTATTTTTTCATCCTTATACCTATGGAATATCTACCTCTGGATTGAATCCACTTGAAATCAAACTTCTTTATTGAATACGATATTGCTTCTTTAATACTTAAGGTGGAAAACTTAATGTAATTTAAAGGCGGTAAAATATGCACCTCTTTAGGCACAAGCTGTTCAAGCTTCCCGCCATGTCCGAACAGCATCAAATCAACAGAATATTCTGAAAAGTCTAGCAAGGACAGTAAAGTAACTAAACTCTTCTCTGCACCTGCGACATCCAAAGAGTCTATAACAAATAATAGATTTTTTTTCATATAAACCATTTAACCTCACTTTGTCGGCTGCATTTTATCGTTGTTCTATGTTGTTATTTTTTGCTTTACCATAGTAGACGAAACACCTTGTGTGTAAGGAAAATATATAATCTCAACACCGACCATATCAAACTTTTTCTCCATTTCAACGAATAGAGGATCTCCTTTCCAGTCATCCCCTACAAACATAACGTCAAACTTTAAATACTCCCAGGCCAGAAACTTGTCACGGCTCGTTTGTTGAACGACTTTATCCACATATTTAAGTGATTGTACGATAGACATCCTGTCCGATTGAGGAATAACAGGCCATTTGTTTTTATACTTCATAACCAGCTCATCTGTGCTGACACCTACAATTAAAAAATCACATTGTTGTTTCGCATTTTTTATTATATTAAGATGTCCTACATGAAATAAGTCAAATACACCTGTTGTATAGCCAATTTTATACGGCTTCATTCATTTGCCCCCTCTTCTTTTCGAAACAAACTTCATCTATCCGCTTAATCAAGCTTTCACATGCTTTGCCTTCCTCGAAGGTTCCTATGCGAGCTAAAAATTGCTTTAAATTTCTTTCGTATTCTTCCCTATCGAAATTTTGAACCTTATTTAATAAATCATTATTGCTAAACGCACTAATATAAGGTAATTCCCACAATTCAAAATATAGTTTCCTTTCTGTGCTGGAGTATTCTTCTACATCAGGGACATACAAAAAGCATGGCCGCTGTGTAAATGAATAATCAAACATTAAAGAGGAATAATCGGAAATTAAAACATCCGCAACGCTTAACAATTGCTGAATATCATCATAAGAAGTAACGTTTATTACGTCATTACTAAATGGCAGCTCTTTAGCTTTAGATAGGAGATGAGGATGGAGTCTAACAAGAACAATCCACTCTCCGCCAAATTTATTTTTCAGAGAAGCTAATAATTGTGAATAGTTAATATCATATACGTCTAAATTATTATTTTTTCTAAAAGTCGGAGCATACAGCACAATGTTATGGTCAATAGGTAGATGCAGGGCAGATAAAACTTGCTCTCGCATAGCCGGATTTTTATGAAAAAGGATATCATTTCTTGGAGTGCCAATTTCCAATATTTCGCCATCGTACCAGAATGATCTTTGAAATATCTCTGTGCTTAATTTACAGCCGGATAATAATAAATCGCATTTAAGAGAATCCTGTTTAGCCATTTGCACATAATGTTCAGGCAAGCTATGCTCCGCATCCTTTTCGATATGCTTTAACCGTAATGAACTATGCCAGGTTTGGATGTAATATTGTTTTTTTCTTTTTATGAACATTTCAGTCGTCCTGTAATTCGTAATAATTACTTTCGCAGTACATAAATGGTAAAAGTAAGTGAATGACATCACCTTCACCTTTTTAATGCCAGTGAGATTCCGCTTTGACTCCAGATCATTAAAGGCCCAGACGATATCGAACTTATTATCAGGAAAATTGGCTACTATGTATTCTGAAATATATTTTGGATTATCCCCGTATTGACTCCCATAATAACTAAATAAAAATATTTTATTATTTTTAATAGGGAGAACATTTAATATATGAATGATAGTTAAAATGAAACGTTTCTTGAAACTCGCCATCAGGTTCTTCATATCTATCCCCTTACTTATTTAAAGATCCAATCGCTTAAGCCCATTCGGCAATGGCAAGATTCTCATCTTAATCGATAACCTTCGAGCCAACAGGTATGCGATATTGAAATAAGGATGTACGTAAAATAACAACAATTGATTTTTCAAATGTCTGTCTGCTTGAACGGACCGATTAAAATGATTGAAGTACCTCTTAATATATTTCTGTATTTTTTTTCGATAAAAACGGTTGCCGCCATTCTTCCTGTTTGCCAGCAGAAGCGTATAATGGGTAAGATTGGCTTTAAGAAGTGATTTGTACGATTCACTCGTTAATTCTGAATAATACATTTCAATAAATAAATGCCTTTCTTTTAATCCGCGGATCATATCCAAATTTTTGGGACTGTAGGAAGCGACGATACTATCGTTTCTCTGATAGTAATATAGCAAAGGCAGATGTATGATAACGTATGTATTAACCCGATGCATCACATGATGTGCCCAGAATACATCCTCGAATAAAACACCTTTTCTAAATGGAATATCTTTAATAAGACTGGTTTGATAAAGCTTGCCCCAAGCGAAGTTTTTTATTTTTTCGTTAATTACGAGTTCGTACATTAGCTGTTTATTATCTAGAACTACCGGATCATCTTTATCTGAATAGTAACGAGTATCCAATTGTAAATAATCATCATAGGCGTAATAAAATGCTGATTGAACAACTTCTGCTTTGTAATGAATACTTTTATCCACCAATTCTTCAATCATTGTTTTTTCTAACCAATCATCGCTGTCAACGAACATTGTATAGTCACCAGTTACGACCTGCATGCCGGCATTTCTAGCATCAGATAATCCGCCGTTATGCTTATGAATCACTCTTACCCGGTTATCTTTCAGAGCATAACTGTCTGCAATGTCCCCGCATTGATCGGGGGATCCGTCATTCACTAGAATAATCTCTAAATGAGTGTAGGTTTGGTTAAGTATACTATCTACACAGCGGCGCAAATATAGCTCCACTTTATAGATAGGTACGACTACACTTACCACTGGATGCATATCATTACCGCCTAACTAATCAATTTGTACAGCTTTTTAAGCTCTATGCTATTTTCATAGCTTTTTATGCTGCAATTGCTGGATAGCTTCATTCTATAGCTCGAATCAAGGTAAAGCTGTTCGATGCCATCTGCAATGCCTTCTGCAGATAACTCCGCTATATGACCATCAATACCATGCTCCACCTGGCTTCCGGCGGTCGTATAATTAGTAATGACGACAGGCTTAGCCAGTATTTGAGCCTCTACAACGGTGACCGCTTTTCCTTCGTAACGCGATGGCTGCACATACAAATCTGCCCGATTTATGAAAGGATAAGGATTAAGCTGCTTGCCCAGCAAAATGAACTCATTGTCCAACTCATTCTCCTGGACCAGCTTCCGGATATCTGCTTCATCACCACCGTACCCGACCACATACCAAGCAAGCTGATCATAGCCCCTTGATTTTAGTATTTTTAAAGCTTTTACAGCTTGATCAATGCCTTTAGCATGTGAAAGTCGAGCAACAGTAACGATTTTGAAGCGTGTGTCATGACAAATTTGGCTCTCAATTGGTTCCTTAGCTCTTTCAATGACAAAGCTTTCGGAGGTGATATTTTCAATTACACTAACCTTTGATTCGAGTGAAGGATACTTATGAATAAACGATTCCTTGCAATGCTCCGATACAGCAATAATCGTATTGAATTTATCCCACATCGCAACATCCAGCTTTTCATCTGTTTCTGCCATAGAATAATCGGTATGAATCCACGCGATTTTGGTTTTGGCTTTCACTTTATTTGCTACGAAATAATGCGGCCACAAATAGCTGATCGCTACATCGTATCTTTGCTCCATAGCAGGCAGGAATGGGATGGCGTATCTCCACATATACTGCATCTGCTTATAGCCGGGTTCCGCTTTAGCACTCCATAACGCTTTATATTTAGCCAATAATCTCGTGCATCCGACAAGCCATTGTCCTTGCTTCATTATCTGTCCGATAGGCAAACGAAAGGTTTTATAAGCAAGAGATTCATCCAGTAATTGAGGGCCTTCGGGCAGCATGGGCAAGAAATCCCCAGTATGGCTGTAAAGCATAAGATCAACCTTATAGTTTTCATAATCAAAAGCTTCCAGCATACTAAGCAAGCTTCGCTCTACTCCGCCAACTTCCATATCAAATGAAGATATCAGCACCTTATTCATAACGACCTCCACTTAAAAAAGTAATGATATTTATTTCCCTACATATCCAATGATGATCTTTCTCTATGCTTACGCACAGCCCACAAAACTGGACGTAATGGAAAATAGAGAAAATGTATGGGCTTAGGCAAGCGGAGTGTTTGTGCATCCTCAGGATAGGGATATAGGAAGCTGGCAATAAATAATCCTTTTTGCTTTGCTGTAAGTAATGAAAATAAATACTTTTTATGATAGCTGCTTACTTCTGCCGTAAGCGGCTCTGAGTGCAAATTGATCATCCTTTGAATATAAAACATCGTATCCTGCACAAGCCATTCCCCTTTTCGCGAGTGGAGAAGCGGCTTCATCCCTTCTTGCAATGGGATTGAAAATAGGCGAACACATAAAAAAACGGCTAAACTCCCTAAATGCAAATACTGATGTTTTTTTAGCAATGCGGTTAATTTTACCCAGTCTATCGGCTGGCTTATGAGCTTTTTAATATCAAGCAGCCAGCGCAGCCTTGACCACCCATGCCTTGCTCCATGTGTAACTAGAAATAGAAACAGATCTTCTCTGCCCAAATAATAAATGGGACGGTTTATCAATGAGCTTTTTCGCTTACGCTCCCACAATTGAATGAAATGCGGTTCCTTGGACGGAAATGGATTTAGTCGCCAATGAATCTCGACTTTAATTTTCTTCTCAGGATGAATAAATGTGACATGGTGATGTCTCCACTTCCAATCATTAAGAATCGTATCGATGTACTCATCCTTAACATAGCCAAGACCTTCTAGCAGTTGCTCTGCTTTAGGAAGATCGTTAAGCGGCACAAGCAGGTCTAAGTCGCTGGAGGTTCTTAATGAAACATCGCCATACAAATCCGCTGCAATAATGGGACCTTTTAAAAACAGAGTACGAATGGCATTTTCTGAAAACAACTTGGCAATTTGCTCCATTTCTCCGCTTAGTGACAGCATGAGCAAAGTATTGCGGTAAAAATCTCGTTGAAACATTTGCAGAACGAAAGGTGGAATATTAGCATCTTTCATTTTTTGAATTTCCTTATTAATATAAGGAAATACACGATGATGTCGAGCCAGCTCAATCACATGGTTCCAATTAACCACTTCGAGCAGCTCATTAAATTCCATAGCTAAGTCATCTACGCTATTATCATCAAGCATAGCTAACAGCAGCTTCAATTCATTAGACAAGTCTTCCTTGGACATTTGAATCTGTGTACTCATGAATATCTCCTTCATGTCTGCAAATTATCTTATAATTCTTATATAGAACAAAATATTTAATTTCGTTCTATATAAAGAACACCTCTACAGAATATCACCGCATAACTAGATTGTCAAACTATTTACATGATTTATGAAGATCATCAAGCAGATTGAACATCCTCGCGAACGGAAGCGACTAAGCCTTCCTTTAAGCAATCAATCACTCTTTCTTGATCATGAACCGACATATTCGAGCCTGAAGGCAGGCATAGACCAGAAGCAAACAGCTCTTCACATACCGAGCGTCCCGGCTCATGTGAATAGTAGGCTGCTCCTTCATATACAGGTTGCAGATGAAGCGGCTTCCATAATGGGCGCGCTTCAATATTGGCATCTGCTAATCGCTCTAAAAGCTGAAGATGAGTAATACCCGTTATTTCTTTATCCACTAGCATAGTGCTTAACCAGCGGTTGGAGCAGCTTCCTTCCAGCTCCGATAAAAAGCTTACTCCCTCTATCCCTGCTAAACTTTGTTCATAATGTTCATAGATTGCCCTACGTGCCAGGATACGCTGGTCAATTACTTCCATTTGAGCTCTGCCAATGCCTGCAAGTACATTGCTCATCCGATAATTGTATCCTGTACAGCTGTGCTGATAGTGAAGTGCAACATCCCTTGCTTGAGTAGCCAAATATTTCGCTTGATGGATCAGCTTCTCGTCATCAGAAACCAGCATACCGCCACCTGAAGTCGTAATGATTTTGTTGCCATTGAAAGAAAAGATACCTAACTTTCCGAAGCTGCCGCTTTGTTTCCCATTATAGGTAGAACCTAGCGACTCCGCTGCATCCTCTATAACGGGTACGTCGTATCTATTGCAGATGGACATAATCTCTGTCATTTTGGCCATTAGACCGTATAGATGCACGATAATGACTGCCTTTGGCAAGCGATTCGCCTTTTTAGCATCCTCCAGCGCTCTCTCCAAAGCTTGAGGAGACATATTCCACGTATCCGGCTCTGAATCTATAAATACAGTACTCGCGCCTATGTATCGAACGGGATTTGCACTGGCGATAAATGTAAAGCTCGGGCAAAATACAACGTCATCTCTTTGGACATTAAGAAGAAGCAGAGCCAAATGAATGGCCGCCGTGCCAGAACTGACGGCTGCAGCACTTTTAATCCCTGTGTAAGTTGCAACCTTTTCTTCGAAAGCATCGATATTCGGCCCAAGCGGCGCAACCCAGTTTGTCTCAAACGCTTGATTGATATAGTGCTGCTCGTTGCCGCTCATATGTGGTGAAGACAAATATATTCTTTTCGGTTTATCCGTTAACATATATTACACCTCTATCCTTCTAAATTAGTCGTTTTCCCTTGAAATACAGGCATCGTTGCATGATTATCATTGGATATGCCTTTGGATTTGGCTACAACCCCAATCGTCATCCATAATATTTTGAGATCGAGTCTAAAACATTGATGCTGCGCATACCATGCGTCCCTCTCGAGCCTCTCCTCCCACGTCATCGCATTGCGGCCATGAACCTGCGCCCATCCTGTAATGCCAGGCTTAACCAAATGGCGTTTAGCTTGCTCTTCTGTGTACAGCGGCAAATATTCCATTAATAAAGGCCGCGGACCGACCAAGCTTAACTCTCCCTTTAGCACATTAAAAAGCTGGGGTAATTCATCCAGGCTTAACTTCCTGAGAAAACGTCCAACTCCAGTTAATCGAATATAATCAGGCAGCAATTGTCCTTCGTCGTCCGTTGCGTTAGTCATCGTTCTGAATTTTAAAATTTCAAAAGGTTTACCATGCAAGCCAGGGCGAACCTGCCTAAACAAAATAGGCGCACCAAAATGGATGCGCACAATTAAAGCAGTACCTAGTATGATCGGCCAAAGCATAAGCAGCAGCAAGCCGGCAACGATATAATCCATGCTTTTCTTTACCATTTATAACTCCCCTATTTGCAAGCTAATTCTTAAAAAATAAGATAGTCGCTTTTATAATTAATATTTAGCACAATGACATGCTCATAAATAAAAAAAATCAAGTATAGTGCAATCAGCAAAAAATACATTAACAGATGATCCTTCTTTCGAAAGACAGGAACAAGCCAGCCGATTAACAGCAATTGATACAAATTAAAATAAATAGCCAGCCGCGCAAAAATCCAATTCTGAGAAGAAATGATCATGATTACCGTTCCAAGAATGGATAAATTAACAACGATATCACTATATGGGCATATTTCCTTCAGCTTCTCCCGTCCCATATATGCTACAACTAATGGTGCAGCTGTTACGAGTACTCTTATAAAATTCGCTCCGCCTTCTTTGAAGCTATTATAATAGCCATATTGTGTGTCTTCTATCGCTTTGAAAAACAGCTCCGAAAAGTAGTTGTATCCGAGTACGATCCCAATCGCCAGCAATAGCATCAAAAACGTAGAGCTCTTCCAGGCCTCGCGTCTTACGATGAAATAGACGGGAATCATAACTAACGCGCTTTGATGAAATAAAGAAGCAAATACGGTTATTAACATATATAGCTTCCAATTTCCTGCGAACAATGCTTTGGTTGCTGCAAATACGATCGAAGCCGCCAAATATTGCCGCATGCCGTTCATAGAAACTAAAAAGGCGCCTGAAGCAATATAAATAAATATGCTCATTTCAAACAAACGGGAATATTGGTAAAGCGTTATGACAATTAGTACATTCGTAATTAAAGCTGTTGCAAATAGTAAAATTTGAGGATCATCGGACAATTGCTTAAGCAGCATTTGAAACAATCTGAAGCCGCGGTCACTTTGATCCGCAAGCGCAGCCCAGCTAAAATCTCCCACTTTATAAGCATGCTTGTAAAAGTAAGTATCGCCAATATTGCTTCGCAGTCCGGATACAACTACTAAGGTAGCGGCCACAGCTGCGGCCATGATTTTATTCGGCTGTACATTGGTCGAACCGTTAAATACTGGAACAGAAAAGTATCTTGCCATAGCGGCAAAAGCAAATACGATCGCTAAATTAACCCACAGAATAGTCATTCGCTTTTCCTTTCAATTGCTTGCTGTGTAGCTTTAACCGAATGTAGCCGTGAAGGAGTATACCTGGAAGTATAGCAGCAGCAACGAACCAAGGATGGCTAAGCTCCTTCCAGATTTGCTTCGAACCAGCAAACATGCTGCTGGAGACATAATGAACAGCCTGACGATATTTGAAGCCCATGCTGGCGCTTGGAAGCTTCATCAATGCTTGACGATAGAAGGAAAAACCTTTTGGATGAGCAGCATATTGCTTAAACATATTGAGTGACGACCCATCCGGCAAATAATCTACAATGCACAGCACTTCATTAAGCATAAGCAGTTTATAATGCTGATCAAGCATGTAGTATTTATAGGCCAGGCCGACATATCTCTCTCCTTCGAACAGAGGATAAGGGTACTGGCGCGTCAGCTCTGTACGATAAACAAGCTTCTTGTCACCTGACACGCCGTGCTTATAGTACAAATCAAATAAAGAGGAGCTCTGCAGCTGCTCAGGCAATAAGGAGCCAATTACCGTACCATTTACATAGGCGTCTAAACCTACAAAGCCTGCAACAGCTGAGCTTTTATTGTTCGTCCAGAAGTTCACTATTTTATCGACTGCATCTTCAGGCAAATAGTCATCGGAATCTATGCACATATTCAATTCGGTCGTAATAAGCTCATAGGCTGTATTATGAGCTCCATGCATCCCTTGATTGCTTTGATAAACGTAGCGGATAGTAAGCCTTCCCTCTGCGATCCATTCATCAACGAGCTGCTTCGTGTTGTCGCTGGAGCCATCATCAATAATTAACCATTCAAAGCTTTCATTCGTTTGTCTAAGCAAACTATCGTATAATTGATGCAGAATATAAGCTCGGTTATACGTGGGCGTAAATATCGTTAACAGCTTCATTCTTCACCTCGTTATTTGACATATAAAACTGCTCCAGAACCTTTGCTGAATTTGTAATATTGTAATTTGACTTTTGGAGTTTATTTGTCATATTTTTGCGGCCATAGGGATGATCGACATTCAATATAGCTTGCGTAAAAGCATTAATCGTCTCAATAGGCTGGAAAGACATCAGGCCCAATTGCAAATCCGACTCATTGCTCACGCGATCTGAAACGATGCATGGCAAGCCTGCTGCTTGAGCTTCAATTAAAGTGACTGGCAAGCCTTCAAAAAAAGAAGGAAAGATGAGAACATCGAATGCTTGCATAAGCTCATTGACATTATTCCTGACACCAAGCAAAGAGATGCTGTCCGACAAGCCGTTGCTCCTAATCCACTGCTCGACCTCGGATCGAAGCGGTCCATCGCCTACTAACAACATCTTGCTATCCGGCCTATGCCGAAGCACCTCCTTCATAAGCTCCAGCATAAATGCATGGTTTTTAACAGGTACGAAGCGTCCTACGTGGCCGATGACGAACTGCTCCTCCTTTAAGTTAAGCTCTTTTCTTGTCTGACATCTTATGCTTTCCGAATAGCTAAACGGCTCCAGCTCCACTCCATTGGGTAAAATCAACGCTTGCTTTGCTTGCTGGCGGAATAACCAATTAGCCGCCTCCTTGGAGCAGGCAAAGTAATGGGACGCTGACGACATTATTCGAGTACCTGCCAGCCATTTGTATAATCGATTCACAAAGCCGCCCTCACTAGCCGAGCTATGACTATGTGCTATTCTCGTCGGGATACCTGACTTGCGGGCCGCATGTAGTACGAAACCGCTCATTTTATCCATATGGGCATGAACAATGGAATAATCGTGATGCTGGCTGAAGAACTTTTTCAAAGCTTGCAAATAGCCAAAATGACCCGCTTCACTTACATAGGGAATGCGATAAATACGCCCACCCAACGATCGGATTTCATTATCGAACACGCCTTCCTTGCATGTCAGAAAATCGAATTGCAGCTTCGTCCGATCCATTTGCCGATACAAATTCATAATTAGTGTTTCTGCACCGCCGCGATTCATATTAACGACGGCATGTAAAATTCTTATCGGGTTGCTCATTGTGATTGCTTCAATCCTTCCATCTTCTTACTCATTAAAGGAATATATAAGGAATGCAGCTCACGCTTCACATTAGACAAGCTGTACTGCTCCACCAGCTTCAAGCTGCGATTGCCCATGCGTTGCCGGATACTTGCTGATCGATACAATTGCTCCAATGCTTCCGCCATAGAAGCTGCTGTTTTCACGATATAGCCGTTTATCCCATCCCGGACAAGCTCCGAATGGCCACGATTAGGAGTGGCTACAACAGGCAGTCCACAAGCCATCGCTTCCAGAATATTGACTGGCAGCCCTTCGCGCAAACTAGAAGCCACTGCTATGTCACACATCGGCAGCAGCTCCTTAATATCGTTGCGAAATCCGAGGAAATGTACTTTGGCCGCTATTCCAAGCTTTGCGGCAAGCTGCCGGCATGCCTCGAGCTGAGGCCCTTCTCCAGCTAACAGCAATCTTGCTTGGGGCACTTTGGGCAGTAAATTTGTCAGCATATGAAGCAGAAGCTGTTGATTTTTGTTTTTGTTAAATTCACCTGCGTAAAATAATAAAAATTGATCGTCATTGAAATGCTGCTTATTCCGTATGCTGGATTTGTTTATATAGCTGATAGGCCGGTATGATTCCAAATCTATTCCAACCCCATGAACATGGGCGATTTGTTTAGCTTTAAAGCTTTTGACAATGGCCAGCTTATGATCCTCGTAATTAATCGTAATTAAACAATCTGTATAACGAGAAAGCAGCTTCTCAATAGGGTAATAAATAAGCCAATGAGCAAGCGGAGCGCCCTTGCAGAAATGAAAGCCGTGAGCCGTGTAGAGCAGCTTCGTTCCCCTTTTTCGTGCTTTTCTGGCCGCAAGACGTGCTAATACGCCTCCCATTGGGGTATGACAATGAATGATTTCATAGGAATTGCGATCTATCAAGTCCCTAAGCTCGCGGTAAGCTTTAATATTATTGCGGCTGAGCGGAGAGCGCTCAATCGATATCGCGAACTTTTGATCAACAAAAGGGAGGTCCATATCGCCTTTTGCAGCGATATGAACCTCCCAGCCCTGCTCCTTGAACCACTTCATGATGGGCAAATGAAATGCTTTGAAGTGATAGTCCACGGTAGCGCAAAATAGTATTTTTTTGTTCATAACCGCGCCATTTCCCTATCCATTACTTGTGATAAATATTGCAGCAGATCATGCTTTAATTCTTCACGCTGCAATGCAAACTCGATCGTCGTTTGGATGAAGCCCATCTTCTCTCCAACATCATGGCGAACGCCCTCAAATTCAAAGGCATACACAGCTTCAATTTCATTTAATGCTGCAATTGCATCGGTCAGCTGGATTTCGCCTCCAGTCCCAGGCTGCTGATTTCCAAGCACTTCGAAGATGGAAGGGTTCAAAATATATCTTCCCATAATGGCCATATTGGAGGGAGCCTCTTCCCTCGCAGGCTTCTCAATTAAATGTCTGACTCGATGGAATGCCTCTTCCATTTTTGTTCCATTAACGATGCCATACCGCGATACCTCTTCATCCGGCACTCTTTTCACACCGATAATCGAGGTATGGTATTGCTCATACTTCTCAATCATTTGTTTGATGCAAGGCTTCTCAGATGCGATAATATCATCACCAAGAAGCACCGCAAAGGGCTCATTGCCGATAAACTTTCTTGCACACCAAATCGCATGTCCAAGACCTTTAGGCTCCTTCTGCCTGATATAATGAATATCAACCATATCGGATGACTTGCGCACCTCATGCAGCAGCTCGAATTTATTTTTAGAGGTAAGTGCATGCTCCAATTCCATTGAATTGTCAAAGTGGTCCTCAATTGCACGTTTCCCTTTGCCTGTCACGATTATTATATCTTCGATTCCCGATTCGATCGCTTCTTCTACAATATATTGAATCGTTGGTTTATCAACAATGGGCAGCATTTCCTTAGGCATTGCTTTGGTCGCGGGCAAAAACCTTGTGCCTAATCCAGCTGCCGGAATAATAGCTTTTCTAACCTTCATTAATACGATCCACCCTTCTACTATTATCCAAATGCTGATACTAAGCTTGGTTGTTTAATTTCGTGATTAGCGATCGCTAACAACTGTGTTCGCAGCTCTGACTTGCTCATCCTTGAAAATTGATGAATGAGCCTTTCTATTTCATCCATATGTATTTCTGAAGGTGTTCCTATATAAATTTTGGGATATACCTGCTGATCCATACGCTCACCATCCTTGAGCATTTCTTCATATAGCTTCTCCCCAGGGCGAATACCTGTATATTTAATCCCAATTTCATCCACGGTATAGCCGGACATGCGGATAACATTTTGCGCCAAATCTTTAATTTTTACGGGTTCACCCATATCCAAAACGAATATTTCCCCTCCTCTTGCCAACGCACCAGCTTGAATAACAAGACAGGAGGCTTCAGGAATAGTCATGAAATAACGTTCCATATCAGGATGGGTAACCGTAATCGGACCACCCTTTTCAATTTGCTTCTTGAATAAGGGTATGACACTCCCTCTGCTGCCAAGCACATTTCCAAATCGGACTGCTACAAACCTAGTAGTGCTGCCGCGATCCATATGCTGAATGATCATTTCCGCAGCCCGTTTCGTCGCGCCCATGACACTTGTCGGGTTAACCGCTTTATCTGTCGATATCATAACGAAGGTTTGCACATGATTCGCGCTCGCTGCTTTAGCTGCATTCAGAGTGCCCAGCACATTGTTTTTGAAAGCTTCTTCCGGGTTTCTTTCCATTAAAGGAACATGTTTATGCGCAGCAGCGTGATAAACAACATGCGGCTTATGAAGCTCCATTACACTTAACATTTTTTCAGCGTCCTGCAAATCTGCAATTTCTGTAATGATCTCAATATGGGTATGTCCGAAAAGCTCCCTCAGTTCCATCTCAATAGAATAAATGCTATTCTCGCCATGACCTAATAATATTAATTTTTCAGGAAGAAACCTTGCTACTTGTCGACAAACCTCGGACCCAATAGAACCGCCGGCCCCTGTGACCAGGACAACCTTTTGTGTCACATAGCCCGAGATGCTGTCGATATCAAGCTCTACAGGCTCGCGGCCTAATAGATCCTCTACCTGCACATCGCGGAAATGACTGACGGAAACTTTGCCTGAAGCTAAATCCTCCAGCTTCGGAATCGTTTTTGTAACGGTATTCGTTTTAGCACATTCAGTAAATATCGTTGCCAGCTGTTTTTTGCTTAGAGAAGGAATCGCAATGACAATATTGTCAATTTTTTGCTGCTTGGCAACTTCAGCAATTTGCGACACTCCTCCTAATACTGGAACGCCCATAATGTCCAAATGATGTTTATGTATGTCATCATCGATGAATGCTACCAGTTTCAATTCTGACTGCTGATTGTTAAGCAGTTGCCTAGCCAGCATCGTACCTGCCGAGCCTGCACCTACAATAAGTGTTCGTTTGCTAGGCTGGCCGGTATTATGCTCAACGCCTTGTGCCATTCTCCAAACTACCCTCGAACCTCCAATGAGCATCAAGCTAAGGAGCCAGGTAATAAGCAGCAATTGAACAGGCAGCTGGCCCCAGACGATCCATTCAATAACGCCGAGAACAACGATCGAGGCAGTTACTGATTTTGTGATTGTCATAAATTCATGAATACTGGCATATTCCCATACTTTTTTATATAGCTTGTAATAACCAAACAACAAATAATGACAAATCAAGAGCATGACAAAGCTCGACCACAGTACTGCAGGCGGGCTGGACAAAGTAGTATACAGTAATAAGTAACTTCCTAATACAGCTAACAAAATAATAAAAGCGTCCGCTAGCATAAATAAAATAACCCGAAGTTGATAATTCAAGCTATCCACCCTTTCAAATGTATTGAACGATTAAAACGTTTGATTATAAGGCTTTTTAAAAAAACCGTATAATAAAAAGCTTTAATCAAGGACTTTTTTATATTTCAAGGATAAATAAATGGGCATTCAACCCACCCTCACGCCACACTTTTGACGACTCGCGTCTAAGGTCTGTACTGACCCACAGCATGGCCGAGTGCCTCCATTGATAACGGCTAGGAGACATTGCCGGTCGTTATAACGAACACAAGAAGCATGCAGGAACGACCCTGTCGTCCTTCACTGGGGACGCACGGTTTCTTAGAATTAAAAAAAAGCGCCTGATAATCAACCGCTTTTATTGTTCAAAATAACACCTAAAACATTCGCACTTGCAAACAGCAAAGCACTTTGTACCTTTAAGGCTTGCTCTTGATTGGACTTTCCGTTCTTTAACAGCATGATCACACCATCACATAAACTCGCCAGCGATAGCGTGTCTGACAATCCAAGCACAGGAGGAGTATCGATAAGCACTCTATCATAATGGCTAGATGCAAATTTTATGAGATCTCGCATAGCTGCAGAATCGAATAAATCTGTCGAATTCAATAAGCGCTGACCGCTGGGCAAAATATGCATGCCTTCTATATCCGTACGGTAAATCGTATCACTCGGACTTAATTGCTGGCTCAGTACATTCGACAATCCCGGAGAAGCCTTAATATTAAAAGCTTTATGAAGAACAGGATTGCGCAGATTAGCGTCAATAATAAGAACTCTTTCGCCTCTTTGAGCCATACAAATAGCTAAATTTATCGTCGCTGTCGTCCTGCCGTCACCCTTGGCTGGAGAAGCAATCAGCAATGTTTTGACTTCACTGCCCTTGGAAGCGTATAAAATGTTGTTTCGAATCATCCGGTACTGCTCTGATATTTCACAATAAGGATTAAAATACGATAATAGACTTTTTCCGACTATCGATTTATCCGATTTAATTCTTTCACGAACCAACTGTCTCCCCCCGAACTAGTATACTTTTCTGCTTCTTTGTGTTCTTCGAAAAATCTTTACGTTTAATTTTGGATACATGACCCAATACGTTTAATTGCAAAAGCTCTTCTATTTCGTTTTCAGTCCGTATGGTATCATCTAAAGTATCCAGCAAAAATGTCAAACCAACACTTAATGCCAGACCTAGCAGGAAAGCCGCATAAATCATAGTGTTGCTTTTCGTATTAATCGAGGTTGGATTTGGCTCTGCATCAGACAAAACCCTTACATTCGAAATGCCCAGCGTTTCTTTGCCCACTGTTTTGTACAGCTCTACACTTTTATTCGCAATATTGGCAGCTGTCTGCGGGTTGGAGTCAATAACCGATAGCAGAACAATCAACGATCCATCAACATTATCTACTTTAATTTGACCTCTTAGCTGGGAAGCGGAACGCTCCAATGACAATTGCTCTATTACTTGATTTAACAAAATAGGTTCCTTGAACAGCACTTTCGCCGTATTCATCATCTCTGTACTGGTATTAATAATGATTCGAGTGGAGGATACATAAGCCGGCGGCTCAGGACGAGCATTGTATATTCCGCCTAGAATCGTACAGAGAGTCGTGATCAATACGATCAGCCATAACCGTTTTTTTAATTTAAGAATGATTTGCTTCAAATCAATTTCACGTGAAGGTTTCCTGCCTTTAGACGTATGTAACTCTGAAACAATTTCTGATTCCTTTAGTATCATTTTCACACCTGCTTTGTTTTTTATAACGAACGATAAGTCAATATTAGTTCATTATATAGAACATGTCAATGTATTTATACGCAATTTTCTAGATTCATTCGTTGTCAATTTGCAGAATGATTATTTTTGATGTTTTCTGCTTGCCGCTTCTGCTTGCATCGGCCTTCATATACTCTTCCTTCCATCTGCTCGAACGAACAATTTCCTTTAATGCTTTGAAATCCCCTTTACTCATGCCTTCATCAACAGCCTCTTTAATCATAGAATGCCATTCTTCATCAAGAACACTATTTATAGAAGCGTTAAGTGAAAGATCACGATCCAGTAAATATTCAATATCACTATCCAAATGATAGGCAATTTTGGCCAGCACCTGTAAAGAGGGGTTGTTCTGTACGTTTCTTTCGATGTAGCTTAAATAAGATTTTGAAACGCCTGCTAAATCCGCTAATTTTGTTATTGAGTATCCTTTTTTCTCCCTTAGTAATTTAATGCGTTCCCCGATCATAGCAATCTCCTTCGCCAGATTGAATACTTATCTTCTACAATACCTCTATTGTAGTTCTTTATAACGAACACGTCAATATGTTTTATCGTTCCTGCAACGAACAGGTTCAAGGTGAAAACTTATCCTTTTCTTTTTATAAAAAAAAGCTTTAGTCACTGCGGACTAAAGCTTCCATTTCTAATACGCCTTCGCTATTTCCAGCTTTTGTGTCTTGCCGTCACCGCCTGTGAAGTACAAATGAACACCATGATCCTGATCGTCCATAAAATAAGAGACATACTTTGGCTCATGCTTTTTCATTGGCACCAGCAGCGCGGCAATTCGGTGACTTGCCGCCTTCGGCGCAGCAGCATGCAAATGCCACTGTGGATCCAGTCCTTCAATCTCCCCAGCTTCGACATCCGTAAAATTCTGATGCTGGCTTAAGCTTACTTCGCCAGATGAGCAGTAAACAAAACGCACATCCATATCAGCTTTGTTGCCGCACACTTTAAACGAGGATGCAGACAGCTCCATTTGATGCTGCGTATGCAGCAGCCATTCAACTTTCGCTGGCTGCTGCAAATCTACCGAGTCAACGACAACGATATAACTATCATTGAAAAAGTAGATCTCGCGCTTGTAATTGCTAAGGTAAGGCACATGCTCCAAATAAGCCGCTGTGGCGTTTAAACGGCAGTAGCTGTATGCAGCCTCTGAGCGGACCTCCTCAACAACGCCAAACGCTTCTTTGCATAACACTTTATTTGTGCCGGCATATTGGCCAAGTCCATCGATCAAAAGACCGTTTACCGACCTTGTTTGTCTGCGCCAGTTCGTATGCATCGTGCTTCCAAAAGCTATATAATAGCCGCTTTCTATCGCAAGCGGCTCGCCGAATGCATGCAGCAGAAATGCATTCTGATCGCCATGGCTGTGGCTGATCGAGCCATAACCGCTGCTTTTGGCCAGCAGCATAATATGTTCGCTAGGGTCATCCATGTTTTTGTGCATGGCAACCCAGCCAATATCGCGGAACCATTTGACCTTCTCAATCGTCCCGCTATCTGGCAGCACCGATTCTACTTCTGAATAATCGTGCCTGTATACAAGCTCATCAAATCGGAAATCCCACCAGCCGTAATTGTAAAACTTCGTATCCGCATCTTTATCGTTCTTTTTCGTCTGCTCATAATACCATTGATAAAGCCCATTACCTGTAATTCCGGCAAAGTGCCGCATATTGAAGCCTGTTTTCAGGCTAGGCGGCTCACCGAGAGTAGATTGGTCGCCAAAGCTGGCGCGGACCATGTCCGGACTGTTGCAATACAAGGGGAAATCGCCAGTCTTTTGAAAAAATGGCCGCTGAAAAAAATCGATGCCGCAATAATTCTTTATTAAATTGATCGCATCAATAACAAAAGCCATTCCTGTCGTCCAATACATCGGCCCCTCGGCCCAGCCTCCATCAGCGCCTCCCCATGGCGTGTACAGGCATGAGTAATACTCTAATGTATAATCAAGCCAGTCCTGCACAGCCGGCGCTTCGCCGCGCAATGCAATACAGGCAGGCACAAGCACGGACGACAAGGAGCGGACGGCATGGCTGTCAAACGGTACCTGGTGAATCTGTGACCGGACGATGACATGATCGGCTACCTGCTTTGTCCTAGCGAGTAAAGATTCGCGAACGGCAAGGCGCTCCTCTTCTGTCAAATAATCAAATAGCCAATCATAGCCCCAAGCCAGTGCCCCCGCGATCCGGAAGGCTGCCTCGTCATTATAGTCTCTTGATGTTGTGCCGCCGGTATCCCAGGCTGCCGCATGCAGCAGCCAAAGCTTTGCCTTTTCAATTAGATCTGTATCCTGCAGCACAACCCCGGCTATGCTCATATGCCGGATCGCATACAGCATTTCCTGGCAGTCCATGTACATTTGGCGCCATAGTTTCGCTACGCGTTTGTTGTTCGGGTACCTTGCAGGCTCTGCGATTAACTCTTTTTTTGTCCAAGGCAGCACGGAACGCTCCATAAATTCATCCCAGCCGCAATATGCAGCATCTCGCCTCACCTGCTCGCGCAGCCTTTCTACTCCAGCTTGATCCAGCCATAGCCGCGGATGCTCATCCACAGCCGACTGATAGCGTGCTGACCGTTGCGGCAGCGGCGTTTCAGGCAGACCTGCATCTACACAAAAACTTCGGATCACGCTCCAATTTGCAGCCTGCAGGCCATCTGCCTCAAGCGTATATCTCCAATAGTATCGCCCCGGCTCCAAAGGAGCTTCGGGCGTATACAGATTGTACGGAATCGCTTGAATTGTTCTTGTTGTCTCCGGCTCAAACTGCTCAGTCGCAGCTATTTGCAATCTGTAGCTTGCCTCACCTTGCTGTGCAGGCATCCATGTAAAGCGAGGCGGGTTTTCAATGACGATCGTGTGCTCATTTGGTTCGTATTGAACCGACAATACACCGCTTTTGGGCTCAAAAAGCTTAAGTTTTGCGCTCACTTTGTCAGCTCCTTTATGCCTTCAACCGTGCAAACATATTGCATCGATTTGTTTTCATCTCCAACGACTAATGTCCTGTTATCCTTCGCCAACTCTATTGTACAAGGCTTTGATCCGCTCCGATAAACGGCTATGAAATCCGCCTGGTCATCCAAACATCTTGCCAGAAAGCCATTCATCGCAGCTGAAGGATCTACCGCAAGTCCCGGAGAAGTGATATGGAGCAGTCTTGCTTCAGCAGGCAGCAGAAGTGAGACAGACAGACTGCTTAATTGTTCGGGATCAAGATCTGAAGCATACTCTATTACAGTGCTTGCCGTTTTACTGGAGGAGGTAAAGTCATATTTTTGTTCTGAATAGCTATGCACTGCTTTCACATAGTTATATCCATCCGACTCTCCAAGGGAGAGATCTGCGGAAATCGGCTGCCAGCTGTCAGACAAGCCCGCTATTTGCCCGCAAAAGTGAAAGGTCCAATCTATTATATTGTTCTTTGATAACGCAACATTGTACCAATCGATAACCCAATCCTCCGTTAGAAGCACATGCCGACGCAGCCTTGCTCCTTCATAAGCTTCGCTTGCTTCGAGACTGATGGAAGCCTTTCCGTTCTCCGGCCGCTGATAACTGCTTGCTGCAAAATACGTGCAGCGGGCGGCGGACGGTTTCTGAGATTGGCCTCCAACGGTTACTGTATTATGGCTAACTGTGTGCGGATACCAATTTTTCTTAAGCTCAGAACCGTACGGAACAGTACCGGGATCAGGCGATACAGCAAATCTGCCATCATAAAGCATCAAATTCAGCTTATCAAAATGGCCATGATTGCCGCCATGAGGACCGAAATCAAGCAAGCAAGCTAACGGATTGTCAGGATGCTGCAGCCGGGCAAAGCCGCTTTCCTCCAGCTTCCAGGATATCATCTTCGACATCTGATGCTTCGATGCTCGTTCCGAACAGCCATACAATACGGCTTCCAGCAGAGCCGGGTTTCCATACTGCTCTTCTAATCCAGCAGCGCGCCCGGCTGCAGCCGCGCTTTCATAGGCGGACTTAAGCAGCGGCAAATAGGAGGATTGACCGAAATGGGCATAGCCGATTTCCAAAACCTCTACTATTTCGCGTGTATAGGGCAAACGTTCATAAGGGCCGTCATGAAAGGCTGGCAGCTGCCCTTTTTCATCCGCAAGCAGAACTAGCACATGAAGCATTTTTTCCAGCGACTGACCATCCTTGCCCTGCAAAAAATAACCATCAACGCCAAATCGGCCTAACATTTCGGCTGCTATCATATACGCGCGAAGCACGAATAAATGATAATAGACGCTGCCTTCGAACTCAAAGCCATCCCCGCGAATAGCGCAGCTTAAATGCTCATGCAAACCGCCTGGCCCATACACAAGCTTCTCCAGACTGTCTTTATTTTGCTCCGCTGCGTAAACACAGCATAAAGCAGCATTCAGCCATGCCGTGTAGTTATTTTCCACCTCTCCTCTTTCTACGGTTAAAATGTAATGGTATTGCTCCATACTGCTGCCAAGCATACGTAAAAACGGATCTATAACAGCACTGTCCTGTGCAAACGATACCCCTTGATCCGACAGATTCAAATACGCCCTAATTAAAGTCGTTGCCCAGATCGCCTCAGTCAATGCCTGATGGAAGGCTCTTCCTTTAAGCATCCATGGTTTGGCATCCGGATGTATCGGATATATCGGAAATTGCTTCGCATATTGAACAATTAGCCGCCTTCCCCAATTACCGTACTTTGGATTTCTGGTAGAAGCGTATACTGCAGCTGCCTGCAGCGCATAGCGCGCCATCGCCTGATGCTTAAATACGAGCCATGCCCCTCTATAAGGCTCTCCGCTTAAAACACAGCCATGGGTGCAGTGAAAAACGTCGGCGTCATCCTGCAACGGATCAAATAAAAGCTCGGTATGGTGCTCCGGGCAGACATATTGATGCCACCATCCGCCCGGCTGCAGCGGAACAGCCAAATTCCGCATTATTACCTGATCGAGCTCAAGCTGCAATTGTGCAATGGCTTCCTCATACGTGGCTGCCAGCTCTTCTCGAATAAATGTTTTCATCGCATGAACATTCCGCCGTTAATTTCAATCGTTTCGCCAGTCAAATAACTGCTCAGCTCAGAAACAAGGAACAAGGCTGATCCAGCTACATCCAGCGGCAAGCCTTCCCTGCCGAGTGGAATGCCCTTGATCGTCGCCTGCCTTGCAGCTTCCGGCGTAAAGGTGGAATGGAAGGCTGTCTCGCCAATAAAGCCCGGTGAAATAGCGTTTACTAGAATGCCGTCAGCCGCAACCTCTTTGGCAAGCCCTTTGGTATAGGCCATGACCGCAGCTTTGCTTGCAGCATAGATGGATGCACCTGCTCCGCCCCCATTATGCGCCGCAACGGAGGTTAAATTAACAATTCGGCCGCCGCCGCTGCGCTTCATGCCGGCAAGAACAGCTTTGCAAGCAAACACCGTGCTTTTAAAATTCACATCCATAACCTGTTCATAAAGCTGTTCAGTCATATCTGCATTATTAAGCCGACTAACCAAATGCCCGGCATTATTAATTAAAATTCCAACCGGACCTCCGAATGCTTGCTCCACCTCAGCAACCAGTCTTTCTACTTCTTCAACCTTAGTGACATCGGCACGGAACACTTTTCCTTCTCCTCCGGCCGCTTCAATTTGCGCTACTGTCTCGTTAGCTCCTGCCTCGTTGTTTAAATAGTTAACAGCGACTTTAGCACCGCTTTTCGCCAGCATAATCGCAATTCCCTGTCCAATACCTCCGCTCGCACCCGTCACCAAAGCAATTTTACCATTCAATTGTATATTCATTTCCTATTCTCCTCTCTTGTTGTCTCTTGGCATAACTATCGTAATAGTTGATCCGCTGCCTTCCTTGCTATCCATTAAAATCCCGTATTCATCGCCATAAACCATCTGAATTCTGCGGTGCACATTCAAAATGCCGATCCCGCTTCGCCTCGCTTTCCACGGCTGAGCGTCATCGTCCGCCAATCTGTTCTCACGCAGCCGCTGCCGCAGCTTTTCAAGCCGCTTTTCAGATATGCCTGCACCATTATCGCTGACAGAAATAAAAAGCTTTTCCTCCTCATGCCAGGCGTTAATGCGAATATAATGATGCGGCTCAATGCCGCTTTCAAAAGCGTGCTGAAATACATTCTCGACAACCGGCTGTAAAGTAAGGCGCACCGTCCGCTCCAATAGCAAATCTGGCGCAATTAATACTTCCAGTTCAAACTCTCTGCCGATGCGATGCTTCAAAATAATCATATAATTACGCACATGATTGAGCTCATTGACGATTGTGCTTTCCTCCAAATTCGTCTGAACGGAGTAACGCAGCATAAATGCCATTGCCTCAACCATTTCGGATATATCGTCAGAATCCTGGACTATCGCATAGCAATTAATCGTTTCCAGCGTATTGTACAAAAAGTGGGGATTAATTTGCAGCTGCAGCGCTTGGAATTCCGCCTTTTGCCGCTCCAGCTGAATATTTTGCAGCTCAAGCTGCGTTTGCTTCTCCTTTAATTCGGCATCATAAACACGTTCAATCATTTCAGAAAGCCGGCCGACCATCCGGTTATAGCTGTGCACTAGACCGCCAATCTCATCCTCGCGCGGCGCTACTTGAATTAGCTGCCAGTTTCCCCGCTCCGTTTCACGCATGCCGTTGCGCAATGTCCGAATAGGCCTGACTATCGAACGGCCAAATCGAACAGCCAGCACAAGAGCAATAATAAGCGTAATTACACCGACAAGTATTGTCGTGGAACGAATATTAGCGATAGGCACCCGCAGCTCTGCAAGCGGCATCGTAATCGCCATGCTCCAGCCCGAATAGGCAGATTTTCGCGCAATAATCATCCGTTCGCTTCCAGCCACCTCGGCAATCATCCGCTCTTCATTGCCCTGCACAATGCGCTCGGGGATGTCCGTTTGCAGCAATGCGTTCATCGGTTTGGAATCAGGCGCATAGATAACCTCGCCCTCACTGTCGAGAATAAAGAAAAAGCCTTGCTCGCCCAAATCCATTTGCCGCCACAATTCCGTCAATTGCTGCTCATGAAATTCGATGGCCAAAATCCCCTTAACATCGTAAGAGGAATAGCCTCTTATTTTGCGTGCTACGGTAATGACCTTTTCTTTATCTTTCGGCAGAAGGCTTGTTCTCAGAATAGAGACAAACCCGCTTGGCTCTGTAATGCGCTCCAGCTCCTCCAGACGCTTGCTTGTATCCACACTGTGTGAGGAAAAGCCCTGGTTGCCGTCAAATATGGAACGTCCATGATAGCCCAATATATAAATCATATTGATTTGCGTCGGGTACGTAATATACATTTTGCTAAATATATTTTTTTGAATTTCGTTTGTATACCAGTAGTAGTCATAGCTGTCATCCGGATCCATATCCAAAAACCTTTTCACCTGCTTTTGCGATAAAATCGAATCGGATATGCGTTCGAATGTTTTTAGCTGATTATCCGTTTGGTTCGCAGCACTGTTAATGACCGTAGTAAAATATTTTTCGACCTGTGCATCAATGGCCCGCGAAGATTCCATATAGGAAAAAACGCCGACCATCGTAAGAGAAAGTAAAATAACGATGAAAAAATAGAGAAAGAGCTGCTTGGCCAAGCTTCGCTTCATTATTCAATCCCCAACAAAGCCCGGTACTCCGAAGGGGTGTAGCCCGTATTTTTTTTAAACGTTTTTGTAAAATGCGGATGATCCGAGTAGCCTACCTCGTAAGAAACATCCGTTATTTTATAATGAGGTATCGCAAGCAGCTTTTTCGCTTTCTCCATTCTTCTTCTAATGCGGTATTGTACAAAGGTTTCATCGGTCATCTGCTTGAACAACTGACTGAAATAGGACGGATTGAGTCCAAGCCGCTGTGCAGCATCCTCGAGAGTCAGCTCCCTGGACAGATTATTCTCGATATACAGCTTCACTTCCTCAACCGGGTCCTTGGCATTGCCCTTCCGCTTGTTTCGAATAAGCTGCAGCAGCTCTTCAAGCTGCTGCTCAAGCCATTCGAACGGATCGCCTTCTTTTGTCATCGATTGTTCAATAGATGGAGCAGCTGGAAATTGGTAAATATCTCTTTTGTTCAAGCTCCTTACGAGCTGAGCAAGCAGATCGTCGATGACCATTCGCAGCTGATCCGTAAATATCCCTTGTTTTGCACAATAGCTTTTCACATTACGCACCGCTTCACAAGCTGCTTCCTCATTCAAAATCCAAACTGCGTCCTCCAGCTCCTTTAGCCAGCGTTCCTGTTCAGCTATCGGAATAAATACAGCTTGCTGCTTGCTTTCCGAGCAGGCGATTAATTTATGAATAACATTGGCCATCCCGGTTTTTGTAACCGGCTTCAAAATATACTCTTTCACGCCGTAAGATACACACTTTTGCGCATATTCGAAATCGCTGTAGCCTGTAACTACGACTACTTCCGTTTGGAAATTGCTTTCTCGAATTTTGTGGCAGAGCTCCAGCCCATCCATGCGAGGCATCCTAATATCGGTAAATACGAAATCCGGTTTCATCCGCTTTATTTTTTCATAGGCTTCCGCCCCATTCTCAGCAGTTTCGGTCATCACCGCCGATGGAGACAGCTGCACAATCAGCTTTTCAAGCCCTTTACGTATGATCGGCTCATCATCTACTATTAAAAATCGATACATAGGACCACCTCGCTTTATAGGTTAGCTAGCTATTCATATGAATTTTCTTTATTATTGTATCTATCAGTCGCTTCTTTAATAATGGCATTTCCGCCTTTGGACAAATATTCCTCTAATGTTTTATCGAAGCTATCGATAGAATCCTTGCCATATACGATGCGCAGCACCGATTCCAAAATTAACGGCGGCATCTCGTCCGACTTCGGATTGAGATCCGGATTTTGGATCAAGGCTTCTAGACGTGGATCGAATTCAATTCCTCTTCTGCCTTCCTTGGCCAGCATATTGTCAAAAGCGTCGATCATTTGCAGGCCTGTCTCAGAAAGCGAAGATACACGTTTATTATAAGTCGTATCCTGAACCAGCCACAGCCAATAATTCAAATAGCGCATTTTGTCTGTGCCTTCTGTATCAGTCGGAACCTCAAATTTCGGCTCTCCATTAACCAGCTCGTAATCTTCTCCTTCAATCCCGAAGCTAAATAATAAATCAGCCTCGTCGCTTACCATCCAGTTGAAAAACTTTACAATATCGGCAGCTTTGTCCTTAGCATTCACGTTTATGAAGAAGGATCTTGTTACTGGATTGTAATGCGCATAACCGCCTTTGCCATCCGTGCCTGCTGGTGATGGAACTAAAGCTACTTCTGCTTCTGGCACGTTGTTTTTCAGCTGCGCTCCCCAAATCGGAAGCTCATTGGCATTCATCGACCACATGCCCGCTTTGCCGCTCGTTACATTGCTGCGGAAATCCGTGCTCTCAATCGTAGCGAACTCCTTGCTGATTAATCCTTCGTCATACATCGTTTTATACACTTGGATCGCTTTTTTCATATTTTCGGTATCGAAGAAGCTTGGCTTAACTTGTCCGTCTGGAAACAGCTTAAACTGGTTCAAATAGCCAAAAACATCGTAAGCTCCAAAAAATGTATCGGCATATTTAAAGTTTTGTCTGCCTGCAAACGGCTGCTCTACGCCGATTTCCTTAAATGCGCGCAGTACGTCAAGCGTTTCTTCTACCGTTGTCGGGATTTCCTTGTTAACCTTCTTCAGCAAATCTGTACGAATCCATGTCGCGCGGCGTGACGGATTGGATAGCACTTCCGGTATGCCGTAAATATTACCCGTCTTGGAATCCGTCATGCGATCCCAGGCCGCCTTCGGAATAAATTTCAACAAATCCTGCCCATGCTCCTGCAGCAAATCATTCAAAGGCAAAAACACACCGTTTTCTACTGAGCCGGCCAGCTCCGGGCCGCTTATTCCGCCGCTGCCTTGCACAACATCCGGAATATCATTAGTTGCAAACATCTGCACCATTTTTTCCTGATATTCATTGTGCGGGATTAAGCGGATATCCAGATCGGAATTCGTCATCTCCTCCAGCTTCTGCACGTATTTGTCTTTGTTAATATCAGGATGCTTCTCTACGTAGGCAACGTTCAGCGTACGCATCGATATTGAGAACTTTACGGGTTCCTTGTTGGCGCCAGGATCACTGCTTGCTCCATTTGCGCTGGCTTTTGGTGACTCACTAGGCTTATTTACAGGCGCCTTTTCTCCGCCGCAGCCTGCAGCCAAAGCAAGTGTAAGTAAAACGGCTCCTGCTCTTGCTACTATTTTTTTCATCCGTTCCCCTCATTTCAATTGTTTTTAGCTTGGTTAAAGCGTTTTCAAGCTTACCAACAGTATATTTTGAGCGATCACTGCGTCACAATGGACTGTGTTTGTATCGACTTGTCATTTTTTTAGGTACTAGGATTTAATGGATCCGATTAGCATGCCGCTAATAAAAAATCGCTGCAAAAAAGGATAGAGTATAATAATCGGCACTGTAGCGACCAGAATAACCGCCATCTGCACCCCTTGAACGGATTGCGAGGTTACCTCAAATGCCAAATTCCCGGTATCCGTAAGATCATCTGTAATAAGCAGCTCTCTTAGCTTAACCTGCAAAGGATACAAGCTGCGGTTATTAATATAGTATAATGCGTCCATGTATTTGTTCCAATTGGTTACGGAATAAAAAATTCCGACCGTAGCCAAAGCAGGCTTGGACAACGGCAGCACGATGCTCCATAACGTCCTTAATTCACTGCAGCCGTCGATTCGCGCGGCGTCGATAATTTCACTTGGCAGCTGGGCGAAAAAGGTGCGCAGCACGAACAAATTGAAAGCGCTGATCGCGGTTGGCACCATAAGCGCCCACAGTGTATTGGTAAGCCCCAGCTCCCGCATCAGAATAAATTGCGGAATAAGCGGCGCGCTAAAAATCATAGTGAGCAAAATAACGATTAACATCACTCTTCTGCCTACATATTCTTGGCGGGAAAGCGGATAGGCTAGCGTTGCTGTTGCCGCCAGATTGATGGCTGTACCTACCACTGTAATATAAACAGAAATAGCAAAAGCCCGCCAAATCGACTGATCTTCAAATACATACTGATAATAATTCCATGTAAACTCTACCGGCCAAAACATAACCTCGCCGCGATCTATCGCTCCGCTGCCGCTGAAGGACTGCGCTATTACATTAAGAAATGGCAGAAACATCGTAAGCGACAATAAAGTTAAAAATAAATAATTTGTAATATGAAATAGTTTTCTGCTTAAACTATCACGTTTAACCAATGCTGTCACCCCTTTTCTAATACAAAGATTCTCCTGTTGCTTTTTTGCTCAGCGTATTTGCCACGAGAAGCAGGAACAAGCCTACTACCGATTTAAATACTCCTATTGCCGTTGCATAGCTGAATTGCAGCTGACGCAGGCCTGCTTTGTATATATAAGTGTCCAAAATTTCACTATTGCGAATGTTAAGCGGATTTTGGAACACAAACACTCTTTCGAAGCCGTAGTCAAGGAAGTCGCCGATTTTGAGCAAAAATAAAATCGTTACTACCGGCAGCAAGGCCGGCAATGTTATATTAAGCGTCTGCTTCCAGCGTCCTGCCCCGTCAATTTCAGCAGCTTCATATAGATCAGGATTTACGCTTGCGAGCGCAGCCAAATATATGATCGTTCCCCACCCGACATCGCGCCATAGACCCGAACCTACTAGAATGGTGCGGATATAGGATTCCTCGCCAAGAAAGTAGATTGGATCTATTCCGACCCAGCCCAGCATCACATTAAGTACGCCGGATTCTGGCGACAGTATGCCTACAAATATCCCGCTTACAATTACCCAGGATAAAAAGTGCGGAGCGTACATAATCGTTTGAACAATTTTTTTATAGAGCATCAATCTAACCTCGTTAAGAAGCAAGGCTAAAATAATGGGCGCTGTGAAAGCGAATACAATATCATAAATGCCGAGCAGCAGCGTATTTTTCAAAATATTAATAAAATCATAATGACTGAACATACGCTCGAAATGCTTCAAGCCCACCCATGGGCTGCCTGTCACACCATTAAATAAATTGAAATCCTGAAATGCTATAACCGATCCCATCAGCGGAACATATTTAAAAAGTAAAAAATATAAAATGCCCGGCAATGAGATCAAATAAAGCGCCTTGAATTTCCACATATACCCTAGCAGCTGTTTCCCGGTTAACGATTTTTTCTGCTTGTTGCTTGGGTTGCCTAGATTGCTTGCGTTACTTGCCATCGCTAACTCACCTCTTGTTCTTCAAATTGTCCGGCGCATTCTCATCAATTGGAATTTCATCAAATTCGATCTGAATATACCTCGCTTCCCTGTCAATAATCCGCGACAGCTCTCTTGTGAATACTTCTACGATTTCGTCCTTTTGCGCCTGCGTTCGGCCTTCATACATTCTTATCGATATTTGCGGCATCATCTGTCCTCCATTTTGAAAGTTTTATAACGTACTTTTATCCTAAAAGCTAGACCGTCTTCCAACAATGGAATCGCATTTTGCTACTTGTGTTTTTTTTAGGTACCCGTAATCGGGTCGCTGGAACACAATTGCCATAAATGCGCTGAATACGATCGCATTCATTCTGCAAGCCACAAAAAAAGCATCTCTGAAGGATGCCATGGATGTCGATCTTAATGGAAATGTATGCGAAGAAAACTAGACAAGTGCATATGGGGGGACATATGGGGAGAAATAAGCTTAGCTGCATGCGTATTTGGCCGTTTTGAGGTGGTGCAGATGGGTGCAGACCGAATTTGTGTGAAATTTCGTATACATTTGTGCTTTTTGGAAACTTTTTGCTGATTGTGTACGAAATATCGAACACATTCAGCCACATCGGACCATCAACGCCCAGTTTTGTATGAAATTTCATATACAATTGTGCTTTTTGAGTCAATTCTGCTGATTGTGTATGATATTTCATATATAATTGTACTTTTTGGAACTTTTCTGCTGATTATATATGATATTTCATATACAATTGTACTTTTTAGGTCAATTCTGCTGATTGTGTATGATATTTCATATACATTTAGCCGTTTTAAGGTGGCACCAACCGATTCTGTATGATATTTCATATACAATTGTGCTTTTTGGAACTTTTCTGCTGATTGTATATGATATTTCATATACATTCTGCCACGTCGAGATTGCGGCAAGGTAGTTCTGTTCGAAACATAATCCCTTAGCACATACTTTATGTGCAGGCTCAAGTTGCTTTAAATTTTTCTCTCGTGAAAGCGATCCACTCCTGGGCTGCGCGAGACAAATAGCTATCCCTCTTCCAAGCGATCGCCAACTGCCAAGGAATAATTGGATCGATCAACGACACCGCTCGAACTTTATTAGAATCAAGTGAGCGGCAGATCGTATCCGGAAGCATCGTAATACCAAGGTCCGCCCCGACCATCTCACCGATAAAATCCCATTGCGTGCTTTCGTACACGATCCGCGGCTCAAATCCAGCTTTTCGGCATTCGCTTATTATGCGATCATGCAGGGCAAATCCGCTGCTAAACAAAATAAACTTTTCCTCAGCCAGAATTTTCAACGAAATCCGCGATTGTTTCGCGAGCGGATGCGACACAGGTACAATTACCTTCAAGCGATCATCGACGATTTGGAACGAATCGATAGCCTTTTCTTCAACAGGCAAAAGAATAACACCAACGTCCAGTGAACCGTTCTCGATATAATCCTTAATCATTCTCGCCCCTTCTTCAACCAAGGTGACGGAAATGCCAGGATAAAGCTCTTGGAATGACTTGATCACACTCGGAAAGAAATTCGTCCCCGCCATAGGCGGTATGCCGATGCGGATGCTTCCTCTGTTCAGATACGTCAGGTCGTTAAGTTCCGCAGTTAATTGATCAACCATCTGAAGAATAGGTCCTGCATATCTCATGATGGTCTCACCCGCTTCTGTGAGTTTGAATTGATTCCCTTCACGAATGAACACCATTGTATTTAGCTCATTTTCCAAGTTTTTTATGGACTTGCTAATTGTCGGCTGTGTGACATTCAAAGCCTCAGCTGCCTTGGTGAAGCTATTCCATCGCATAATTTCCGATACTTGTTTAATTTGGTGAATATCCATACTAATGCAATGCCCCCCTTCCATAGACAATTGGAATGAAATCAATTCCATATATTCATTTTACTTATGAAATACGAATCTGTATATTTAAGTCTGAAAGGAGCCTTCAGATCCATGAAATCTTTGTTTAAAATTATTGTTCAAGTCCTGTTTTTAATTATTCTCGCCAAATTTTGCGATTTTCTCGTACAGTGGATGCATCTGCCTGTGCCAGGCAGTATTGTTGGCATTATAATCTTGTATACGCTGCTTAAGCTCAAAATTATTCGCCTTAACTGGATTGAGATGGGTTCCCAGTGGCTGCTTTCAGAAATGCTTTTGTTTTTCATCCCTGCAACGGTCAGCATTATTAATTACAAAGCGTTGATTATGCATAGCGGAATTCAAGTGCTCGCTACAATTTTAGGCAGCACCATTGTTGTGATGTTATGCGCAGGATTAATCGGCCAGCGGATATCTAATCGAAATGAGAGTGGCTCCGCATGATACAAGCTGGTTTTTGGTTATTATGCACGGTCATCATATACTTGGCAGCCAAACGCATATACCTGACTTTTCCTAAAATTTATTTTACCCCGCTCTTGATTACGCCACTCGTTGTTATCACCATTATTATCATAAGTGGAGTTTCATATGATACCTACAACAAGGGGGCGGTCTGGCTAACCAATCTGGTTGAGCCTGCCACCATTGCACTGGCTGTTATGCTGTATAAACATATCAATGTTCTGAAAAAAAATATATTAGCTATTCTCGTCAGCGTTTGCTGTGGTGCAATGACCGCTTTCCTAAGCACAACGGCATTAGCGCAACTATTCGGATTGAAAAACGATATTTTGGCCAGCCTTGCTCCTCGAACAGCAACGACGCCAATTGCTGTATCTATCTCTGGCATGATAGGCGGGGTCCCAACCATTACAGCTGTAGCTACCATGATTACCGGTCTTATCGGCATGATCATGGGACCTCTAATTATAAAATGGTGCAGTATCCGCAATCCGATTGGACAGGGTACACTGTTCGGTACCAGCGCACACTCGGCCGGCATCAGTAAAGCATTTGAATATGACGGAGTTGCGGGTTCCATTGCAAGCATCGCAATGATATTGACTGCTTTTATTACACTTATCATAGTCCCGTGGCTGCTCGCATTGTTTCGGCAGGGCTTCCTCCTATAACAAATTCAGCAAATGGCGTATCCAACCCCATCCCCTTCATAAAAAAAGAACCAAGCACACCAGAATAAAGACTCTGGAATCGCTTGGTTCACTTATCTATTATTATTTCTCTATGGACCATATTATCTCGGTTCGGTTAAAGCCTTTTTGGGCATCAAATACGGTACCTATTATAGCAGAGCACTCTAAAGCTGAGCTGCCAATAATATCACAAATATCACAGATTGCACCCTTATTCCAAAGTGATTTCATCACTTCTGTATTCTAAAATATCTCCTGGCTGACATTCTAAAGCCTTGCAAATTGCCTCTAAAGTGGAAAATCGAATTGCTTTTGCTTTACCATTTTTAAGTATGGAAAGATTAGCCATTGTAATTCCGACTCTCTCCGAAAGCTCTGTTACGCTCATTTTTCTTTTAGCCAGCATCACATCAATATTGATTATAATTGCCATCTTTTTCACCTCAGATCGTCAAATCATTTTCTGATTTCATATCAATAGCCTCTTTTAATAGCTTTTGGAGAACTGCAGCAAAAAAGGCAATTACCATAGAGGCGAAAATCAAGACCATTCCGATTATGATGATGCCTGGCGCATCATCTTTTTCAGCAATGAGATAAAAGATCGGCAAGCCTAGCACGAACAAGCTGCTAATTAAGAAGGCACAATACTTAATTTTCTTTAAAACTTGCACAGATAAATCTGAAAAAGCTTTGTTCTTGTCAATATAGCCTAAAAGTTTAAATGCTTGATACAGTGCAAAGTAAAAAGGTATCGCTGCTGCATAAAATACAATAAAAACGAGATATTTTAAATACGCATGATCAGGATACAATACTGCTGTATAATTTGCTATCTCTGGCACCAAAAATATACACAAAGCAAGAACCGGGATTCCAATAAGTATAACGGCGGTCTTTAAAAAAAGTGTTGTTCCTCGTTCCATAAAACTCCCTCAATTCATCAAGTTTTATTTTACTTTACTATATTTTTTATCGTTTTACAATATATTTTAATTGTTTAAAAATATTTTTATGTTGTTTCACTACTTAGTCCATTACTTTTCGGTATTAAAAAAAGACCGCGATTTACGCGATCTTTAATCAATCTTAGCCAGTAAACACATTGCGACCATTCTCCAATGACATTATCCGCTCATAATTAAAAGGGATGCCACTTCGATCAAGATTGGGATTCCGACCGCTGTTGTAGTCCAATTTTTCTGATGAAATAACCCTTGTAATGGATAAAATTGGCCTACAAAGGCGGACGCTGCCGCTTCTCCATTCCCATTCTTACTCTCCGTTCTCCCTTCTTATTGCTTATCAATCGTTGCCCACAATTAATCTACACCCTCTGGCTCGTTATTTCAACTGACGCTTAAGTATGTATGTAGTTTGGCTTTCTTTTACTGCAAGTTCCCATCCTTCATCACCAAGAATATTTAAAACTCTAATGAGGGGGATATTATTGTACTTTGGAAGATGCTCTTTTTCATCCAAAAAGTATCGAACTCCGTATATATCATCCTGTTTTCTCAGGACGGTGTATTCAAACTTCATAACAATCACCTCTCACTCTTTTCTTTTGATATTACCACATAATGGATGGAATGTAAGATGAAAATATAATAATTCAATTATTCCTGAGAAAAAGAAAAAGAACTGCCAAAAGGCAGCTCTAATTACTATATTTTGTTATAAAGCTATTTAGCGAAACATATCCGTTAATCCGGGACTGTGTTCATTTGGCATTTCTGGCAGTTCAGGAACAGGAAAACCAGCGGGAGGCTGTGTTATGGCTAGCTCGCCATCGTTCCGGCTTGGTGAACTTCCTTGAAATATCTCTGCAATACGAGTTTTATCTAGCCTAAAATTAAATTGTGCATTATGAAAACCCATATCCACATATTTTTTGCATTCCGGATACTTATTAATATCATAATTTGGTATAGGGAAAAGCTTGCCCCAATTAACACCCAATACTTCTAAAGCTTTTGCAAATGCATTTTGATGAGCATTATCTCTAACAATAAGAAAGCCGAGTGTTTCACGGAAGGTTTTATTAGAACTCATCTCGTAAATTCGTGTTTTTTGAAGTACGCCCGTAGATTCAAGGACAACGTTATTCAGCATGTCGCTTATTAAATTTCCATGACTGTAAACCCAAGAACCATTCCATGGATTTCCTCCCGCATCAACAGGCAAAGAGCTTTGTGCACCCATAATGAAATGATGGGGATTGGCGTGCTTGATTGCCTCATCAAGCGGTGCCCTATCCATGCCCGAATTACCTGGAGAAGATTCGCCAGCTCCATTCAATAACTGATTGATCGTATTTTGCACAAGCTCAACATGAGCAATTTCCTCGAGAAAGACACCACGTAACAAGTCGCGGAATTGTTTATCTTTCCCTCTAAAATTAGAGCTTTGAAAAAAATATTGCATCATAGTTCGCATTTCTCCGAACTGTCCGCCTAACGTCTCCTGCAGTACTTTGGCCGCAGCGGGATCAGGCTGATCTGGTTCTATTATATTAATCAATTCTTCCTTGTAATAATACACTGGTTTTCACTCCTTATATGATTTGGTTGTTAGTTTTTACACGCTTTAGTAACGAATTTAGATTTCCCAGAGCATTATATAATTATTCGATTTTAATTTTCATTGGACGGTCTTTCCGTATCTTGTTAAAGGTTTTAGAGAAACTGTTTTAGGGAATATTGGTTACTGAGAATAAATTTTTAAGAGGAAAAGGAGAAAAGAGAAATGAGCATTCAACATAATCCAAATAAAGATAAAATTATATTCCCCTCTTCCCTTCTAAATCGCAATCTATGGTCAGGTTTCCTTTGCGGTTTGGGATTAGTCGCTTTTCTAGATGAAGTGCTATTTCATCAACTGCTTCAATGGCATCATTTCTATGATAAATCAACTACTGCAATTGGCCTGGCTTCTGATGGCTTTTTCCATGCTTTCAGCTGGTTCTGTTCAATTGGAGGTATGTTTATGTTCGCGGATCTTCGCAGATTCAAGGTTTGGTTACCAAAGAGATGGTATGGTGGAATATTACTCGGAGGAGGCTTATTTCAGCTTTATGACGGAATTATCCAGCACAAACTGATGCGTCTTCACCAAATTCGCTATGTAGACCAAGTAATTATCTACGATTTAGTCTGGAATGTAATTGCTGTAGCAATGATCGTTTGCGGAGCCTTTCTTATTAAGTATTCAAAAAGAGATAGTTTAAGATAGGGGAAAAACAATTATGAATTTTAATTTTTTTCAACAAAATAGCAGCTTCTCGCTAGTTCTACTCCTTGTCATTCTCATAGCACTTGTAAGTTATACAGCTGCTGCCGTCCAATCCGGAGATCGTTATAAACCATGGCCCATAAGTCGTTATTTTTACTGGACTATCGGCATTGTTTGCACAGCTGCAGCTGTGACTGGCCCGCTTGCGGCAAGGGCTCACACGGATTACACCGCTCACATGGTCGGTCATCTGCTGTTGGGCATGCTCTCCCCCCTCCTTCTCACTTTAGCTGCCCCAATTACTCTTTTTTTAAAGACAATTAATGTTAAATCCGCACGTCGATTGACATATATATTAAAAAGCCAGCCTCTGCGAATGATTTCCCATCCTATTTCTGCTGCTCTTCTCAATGTTGGAGGCTTATGGTTTCTCTATACAACAGATTTATATATGGCCATGCATAATAATCCCATACTCCATTTTTTGATACATATGCATATCTGGTTAGCAGGCTGGCTTTTTACTTTAAGTATAATCTACATTGAACCTACACCCCATCGTCATAGTTTCTTGCTTCGTGCCTGTGTGTTCGTAACGGCATTTGCTGCACATGGCATATTATCGAAGTATATTTATGCTCATCCTCCTGCAGGAGTGCCGTCAGAGCAAGCAAAAATAGGCGGTATGCTTATGTACTATGGCGGAGATATTATTGAAATCGCTATTATATTAATCTTTTGCAATCAGTGGTTTAGGAAGTCCCGCACTGTTCAGAAATTAGTAAACACTAGTCGGAGACAGGCTCCTTCGCCCCAATGATCAACTCAAGATAATCAATAGAGGATTTTATCTATTTATGTCGAAATCTCTGTTATTATGAAAAATATTAATAAAACCTACATTAAGTATATAGCCATAATTGTATTTATTTTCCTAACATTATTGTGTTTCCGATGGCTTTGGTCAGAGCTGTTTTATACTTCAGACCAGCCTCGCCCGATTAACGGGATACTTGACCTGCGCGGTACGGATTTAGGCAATTCTCCTCCCTTTAACTTGGATGGCGAATGGGAGTTTTACCCGAATCAGCTTATAACCGGACAAAATAAACCGCCAGCTGAACAAGCCGTCGCAATAAAGGTTCCAGGAAATTGGATAAACTCCTTTGATCATGATCATGGAACCTCTTACGGCTATGGTACCTATCGACTGCAGATTTTAATTGATCCTCTCGATGTGCCTGTTGCATTTTGGATAAAAAATATTGAAGCTTCTTCCCGTGCAGAAATAAATGGCGTTTCCGAAAGTAGTTTTGGCAATCCTGCATCAAACAAAACAGAATATGCCCCGAAAAACATTTCTTACACGGCTTCTTATACTAAAGAAGGGACTACAGTAATCGAATTGCTTATTCAAGTAGCCAATTTTGATCAGCCGTTTTCTGGGGGCATTTTAAATTCCATTCGTTTTGGCTCGCAGGCCGCCATTGATTACGTGCGATGGTACTCTATCGGCTTTCAGATGATGACGTTTTTTATTTTGCTGCTTCATAGTTTATATGCTTTTTTCTTTTACTTATTCAATCGTAAGGAAACAGGCTTGCTATTGACGTCCCTTGTTATGCTAACAACTGGGATAGCTATCATGAGCGGTCATGAAAATATACTTTCGCTTTGGTTGCCGATCAACTACACTTGGACGATTAAGCTAAGAATAATATCACTGCTTTGGCAAAATGTATTAATCCTTCTCGTTTTCAGAAAATTCGCTTCGGCCTCTCTGCGAAATGCAGGACTAAAAGTATATATCATAGGTGTGATCTGTCTTACCGGAGCTTTGATCGTTGCACCCGCAGCATGGGTAAGCGGCATCCTTCATTATAATATCTTTTTCCTATTTTATTTATTAGCGTTCATTAGTTTCCTTTTTACCGTTCGGACCATGATATTTAAAGAAAAAGAAGACAAAGATATTATATTTTTACTAATCTGCGCAACTGGCGTCGCATCAAGCGTAATTTGGAGCACTCTGGAGTATATTCTCAATATAACTGCCATTAATACTGTTTACTATCCAATTGATATTGTTGCGGCGCTTATTGGGTTTTCTGCTTATTGGTTCAAACGGTACTTTCGAAATGCCAGGGAAAACTTGTTACTCAACGAGCAGCTAAAAAAAACTGACAAGCTAAAAGACCAATTTCTCGCAAATACATCACACGAGCTTAGAACGCCACTGCATGGCATTATGAATATCGCTGAATCCATCGTAACTGCGGAAAAAGAAAAATTGAACGAGAGCAGTCTTCAAGATATGGAATTAATTATAACGATAAGCCGCCACATGTCTCATACGCTAAGGGATCTGCTTGACGTTACACGGCTCCAGGAGCATCGCATTACTCTTAAGCAAGAACCCTTATGGATACAATCGGTCGCACCTGGTGTAATCGCTATGCTTAAATTTATGTTGGATGGCAGACCAGTTCAACTTCATGTGAATATCGATATCTCCATACCTCCTGTATGGGCTGATGAGCAAAGACTCGTGCAAATTTTATATAATTTACTGCATAATGCCCTTAAATTCACGGAAAAAGGCACTATAACAGTTTCTGCCGAAGTGTTTGAAGACAATATAATCATTCATGTATCTGATACTGGAGTAGGTATGAGTACATTGACTCAAGAAAAAATATTCATGCCTTACGAACAAGGCTCTTACGGAATAAACGATGGTCGGGGCATTGGCCTTGGTCTGAGTATTTGCAAGCAGCTAGTCGAATTGCATGGGGGATTATTAAGTGTTCATTCCGAGCTTGGCAAAGGTTCCGTATTCAGCTTTCATTTGCCAAAAGCAAACAGCTTTAACATTTCAACGTCTCAGCCAAACGATCAGCTTTTTGAAGACAGTATTGATAATACAACAAAAGGATTATTAATTAAAAACGATTCCTTTAACAAACTGACAGTAACAGTTCTTCCCCCTTCCCTGCCGAACGATAAGAAAGTAAATATACTTGCTGTGGATGATGACCCTGTTAATTTGAATGTGCTTGTTAAAATCCTTTCAAACGAGTCATATAATCTTACTACTGCAAACTCTGCGCTTGAGGCGCTGGAATTACTGGAAACTCGAAAGTGGGATCTGCTGATCGCGGATGTGATGATGCCCAATATGTCTGGCTATGAGTTGACGGAATTGGTTAGGAAGCAGTACTCCTTGTCTGAACTTCCTGTTTTATTGCTTACTGCACGCAGTCAGACTGCTGATATTTATACCGGTTTCTCTTCGGGGGCAAATGATTATGTGACAAAGCCTGTGGATGCAACTGAGTTGAAATACCGGATTAGAGCTTTAATTATGATGAAGCTGTCCATTAATGAACGATTACGTTTGGAAGCTGCTTATCTGCAAGCTCAGATTCATCCGCATTTTTTATTTAACACACTTAACTCGCTTATGGCGCTAAGCACAATTGATACCGAAAGAATGAGAGAACTGGGTAATGCTTTCGCATCTTTTTTGCGAATTAGTTTTGATTTTTTAAATACGGGTGAGCTTGTAGAGTTGTCTCATGAATTAGAGTTAGTCAAAGCTTATTTATATATTGAAAAAGAGCGATTTGGAGATAGAGTGTCCGTAGTATGGGAAGTATCGCCAGAAATCAATCCACTTCTTCCCCCGCTTACAATTCAGCCGCTAGTAGAAAATGCTGTGAAGCATGGCCTTCTCAGTCAAAATAAAGGCGGTACCGTTCACATTCGCATTTTGCAACATAGTAATGTTACAACAGTTGAAGTAATAGATAATGGCGTAGGCATGGAGCAACAACAAGTTCTTCAGCTATTGAGCCCAACCATGAAAGGAAAAAGCGGTATTGGTGTTTCTAACACGAACCAACGACTAGTACAGCTATACGGTACAGGCTTATCTATTATTAGTAAACCAAACCAAGGAACTACAGTATCGTTTGTCATTCCAGAATACAAAAACAACCCGATGTAAAACAGTAAAAAGCCGATCCAATTGGGTCGGCTTTTTACTCTAGTTAATACGTTGCTTAATTAAATTTACAAAGGGATATTCAGTCAATAAAATCAGATCGGTTTGAAACATTGTCTCTTCTAATACTGCCAAGCTTTTATCGGCATGATTTTTAGGAATTAATTAATTTTAATAACTCTCGCGGAGTTTCAAATTTATATTTAGCAGGAATAAGCTCATGCTGCTTGCAGCCCCATAAAGCTAACCCAAAGTCAACGCCTGCATCACGAGCACATTCATAATCATAAATGGTATCTCCAATATAAATTGAAGTTTCAGGACTCGCGTGTGAGATTTCTAAAAACTTCAATAATGGATCTGGATTGGGTTTATGTTTTTCAGTATCATCGGCGCAAACCCTGTGTAATAAGTATTGTGTAAGTCCAAATGGAACGAAATCTTGCTGATATTCTTCCATTGTTTTAGAAGTTACAACCCCTTGTACAATTCCTTGCTTTTGTAAAGAATTTAACAGATCTGTAATTCCATCGAAAACCTTTATTGAGCTATAAAAATCCTTCATGAAGTAATTCCATCTCTCATTTGCAACAAGTATATCTGTGATGCCAAGCTGCGGCAACGCAGAAGCACCAGGAATACCTAACACAAATTGCAAATCCGAACTGGAAACCTCCCTGTTGTAATCTGCTTGCAACATTTTTTGCAGGGAGCTGATAACCGCTTTTTCGGTGTCTATTAAAGTTCCATCAATATCAAAGATCACATGATCATATTTGGGCATAAAAACACTTCCTTGCGATAAATTTGGTGTCTTTTGTAAAAATAAAGGCTATTTTAGGTCACACCATATCAGACTTTGCTCATACAGTTTCCCCTGCTGCTTTATATCCATTGAATATGCTCCCGTTTGCTTTTTTATTTCTTTTTTATAATATTGCCCCGTTATGCCTTCCATTGAGCAATCCATAGCTAATTTTAAAGACGGCTTTGCACCTTTTTCTGGACTGGACATAAACAGCTTCAGAAGCGGACGGAAAAAGGAAGGCGCCATTCGTGCTGATTGAGGCGTATAGATGACTCCGGGATGCACAGCATTTACCGTCACAGCAGTGCCTGACAGCTCACGAGCCAGCGCATAAGTGAACATGATAACAGCCAGCTTGGAAGCACTGTATACTTTCATGGAACTATATTGGACAGGATCAGTTAATTTCTCAATATCCAAGCTTTCCGCGTGCATTTCCGAAGCAACGTTTATTATTCGGGAAGGTGCGCTTCTCTTAATTGTTTCCAGCAATAACTGAGTCAAGAGGAACGGAGCATAATAGTTCAAAGCAAAGGTAAGCTCCATACCATCGTTATTTTTTTGATAATCTTTAAATACGCCGCCAGCGTTGTTGATTAATACATGCAATTTGTCATGACGGCTTAAAAATTGATTAGCCAAAGAGCGGATCCCATCACTCGTTGTAAGATCCGCAAGAATAAGCTCGACGTTTCGGTTTCCGCTCCGTTGTATAATATCTTTTTGCGCAGCCTCGCCACGCTCGCGGCTTCTTGCACCTATCACAACATATGCTCCGGATTTCGCAAGTCCAAGAGCTGTTTCTTTTCCGATTCCCGTGCTGGCACCCGTAACTAGACATATCTTTCCGGTCATTTTCATTGAACTTCTCCCTCCTATCAAAGTTTTTCTGTCATTAATAAGTTTCAACATTCAAGTCTCAGTTCCTTTGTAACCTCTTCAGAGTATTTTCTTACTCTCTAATAATCGTTCACGATAAAGTCATTAGAGTGCCAAAACTAGTCATTATCGCCCCCTGTAAGCTGAGAGCGCCAACGCCTATAATGGAACCGTATTCCAAATTTACATAGGAAAGGTGGAAAAAAATTGCGAAAAAATAAAAGTCGAATGTGTATGTTTCTCATCGTTTGCCTGTTCAGCACCTTGTTCCCTGCTTATGGATCAGTGCATGCGGCCGGCAGTGAAAGCAGCACCGAAGACAAAAACATCTATGTGGTGACACAGGATGGAACTAAAAAACTCGAGGTGAATTATGTAAATTTCAATGTGAACCAGCCTGATCAGTGGAGCAATTATGTAGCTCTTTATACTAGTGGAGCGCCATCCACCGTTGGGTATACGAATCATAGTGACGCCGAGTATGCAGGAAAAGTATTCGTAAAAAGTAAAAATGTAGCGATACAAGTTAATGAACAAGATCAAATCATGCGCGTGATCGGACCATTGCAAGAGCCTGTAACCACAGCTACAGAATGGGAAGATAATCAATACATTGATATTCCTGAAGGCGGCTATGTATTGATATCCAGTGACAACTCGTGGAACACAGAACCAAAGCGGCGTGCCAATTTGTTCGCCTTCAAAGGAGGCACAATTGCTCTGGAGAGGAAAGGCGAGCGTCTTACTGCTGCGGATTTCCTTCCATCGACAGAGCCAGGCTTGGACGTTGAGGAAGCAACAGACAAAACCGTTACCACCCCTTCGTACACCATTAAAGGAAAAGTACTGAATTACAAAGCAGAGAACGGTCTTTCTGTAAAAGTTGGCGACATTGCCGCATCTATTCAATCCGATGGATCATTTAATCAGCCAATCACTCTCTTAGAAGGAGAAAATCCAATCTCTGTCAAGCTGCTTCAAAACGACATCCTGCTGGTTGAAAAACAGTTCACACTCACCTATCAAAAAACTGATCTGATCGAGATTGAAGCTCCGCCAGAAGACGTTACAATCAATCCCGTAGGTCCCAAAAAGCCTATCCATTATATTGACAAAGATATAACAGCAATCTCAAATGTGATCGCTATATTCACTACCGAGTACGGTGCAAAAATCCAAATTCCGACCTATAATGTCGCCATTCAGGTTGATGCCAGCAGTAAAGTGACTGCCATAATTAACCCGGCTAAAGATAGCGGTCCACCGCAATGGACAGCTGGCGAGCTTAATATTCCGCAAGGCGGTTATGTGGTCATGGCGCAAGATGACAGCTATGACACGATTGGCCTGAAAAAGTATTTGGCTACCAGCTTTAAATTAGATGATGTGGTCAAACTGCACAAAAACGGCAGTATCGTGCCTATTACTGAGCTAATGAGCGGGACAGGAACAAAACCGCGCCTGCAGCTCGACGGCATGAGCATGTATACAACCGCTGCAACGAAGACGACTATTTCTGGAAAAATCGCAAACCATGAAGACGCTGATGTCTCGATCGGCGGACAAACCATCAATCTTCAAGCTGATGGAACGTTCAGTCATGAAACAATACTTGTCGAAGGGCCGAACTATATCGATGTCGTACTATCCAAAAACGAAATTGAGGTGGATCGCAAATCGGTTATCGTCTACAGCAGGCCTTCCTTGACACCGGAAAAGCAAATTATTTTATGGGTCGATCAGGCAGCCAATGCAAAGAAATTTCAATCAAGCGACAGTGTACTCAAATTTTTGCAGCATGCCAAGGATGCAGGCGTTACAGATGTCGCTTTTGATGTGAAAGGTGTCGAAGGCTACGTTTCGTATAAAAAAAGCAGCATAACTAAGCGTCCCTACGTGAGCGAAATGATTGCCAGCGATCGCAAGGGCTCGAACCCTGATCTCGATCTGCTCGAATTGTTTCTGGAGCATGGCCATGCGCTAGGCCTTAAAATCCATGCGGCCTTTAATGTTTTTGCCGAAGGCTCCATTGCCATGAAGGATTTTGCCATCATTGACGATCATTTGGAGTGGGAAGAGCGCGTATACCGTCCAGAGCCGGAGGATAACGGAGAAATCAAGCGGCTAAGGGAAAGCGCTTATGGCAAGAAAGGTCTGTCAAGCGCATCCGGCGGAGCGGTCGTCTTGTTTGTGAATCCTTCCAACGACGAAGTCCGTAAGTTCCAATTGGATACATTCGAAGAAGTGCTTCAAAACTATGACGTGGACGGCATTATTCTTGACCGAGGCCGTTACGACAATGAAACGGCTGACTTCAGCGATGAGACAAAAGCGAAATTTACTGAGTTTCTGCAGAGTCGAGACAAAGAGCTAACGAACTGGCCAAGCGATATATTCCATTATGACAATGGAAGACGAGTTGATGGTCCGCTTATTCAGGATTGGTGGGAGTTCCGGTCCAGTACGATTCAAAGCTTTGTTGAAGAAACCCGCAGCCTAGTTGATAGCTATTCTGAAAAAAATAATAAAAAAATCCAAACTTCAGCTTACGTTGGCGCCTGGTATGAATCCTATTATTTAAATGGCGTACATTGGGGAAGCAAAAACTTCCGATACGACAGCCGCTTGAACTTTCCTGTGGACTCTATCTATACTGATAATTATTACGAAACCGGCTATTTAGATTCCGTTGATTTCTTGATGGTGGGCACCTATTACGATACGATTGCGAACATTCAGCGCTATATTACGATTGATTCCATTGTGACCAATGGAGAAAGACCGCTTTATGCCGGCATGGCGCTGGCAGATCTGCAGGACCCTGCCCTGCAGCGTGAAATTTTCCAAACCGCGCTGGGCAGCTCGGACGGTCTTATGCTGTTCGACGCATCGCTGGCCAACTGGCCGGTCGTTAAAGCTTCCATTCAAGATGAAGATTATGTGAAGGATTACCAGATCGGCATCAGCAATCCGCGCGACCCTGCATCCTTTATCGAAGGCAGCTACTATAACGTCAGCCGAAACCTTGGCGATCTCAACGTGTTCAGCGAAGAGTTCGGCACCTCGACAGGTACTAATAAATTCGGTGTAGAGGTTGTCACCGACAAGAATGGCATAGTGACTAAGGTCGTCAACAAAAATCAAGCAATTAATTGGAGCTGGGGCGCCCCAGAAGACAACAACAGCCCAATTCCGACAGGCGGCATGGTCGTCTCCGCCCTCGATGAGAACGGAGTAAGAACGAAGCGCCAGCTTGTAGCCAATACTTACAATGTAGGTGATGACATCAGGAGTGCTGCACTATCGGGCTTCCTGAACTATGATGGCAAAACAGTAGCTTCGAAAGAATTTAAAGGCAATGTTAAATTACTTGGCGCCGGTTCGAATATCGAGGTCAAGTTGAACAATATTGCTGCGAACGTCAATCAAAACGGCGATTTTAGCGGAAATGTTGACCTGCAGCCAGGCAGTAACAGAGTGACCTTCGCTGTATATGTTGATGGTATGAAAACGAACGAGAAGACGATTCAAGTAACGTATTCGCCTTCAACCTCCCCTTCTACGGGCGGCGCTCTTGTACTATCTCCAGTTCTGAAGCCGACAGAAGGCGGCATAGTGGTCGTTGTAACTGCCACTCAAACAACGGACGCTGACGGCAACCCGGCAATGAAAGCAGCACTTGATGAAGACACGATCTCCAAAGCTGTAGCCGAATTACAAAAGCTAGGCAATAACGCTAGTAATATCGTCGTCGAAGTGCCAGACTCACAGCAAACGGCTATCGTTACGGTGCCTGCACAAGCTCTTGCCAGCGCTGCCGCTTCGATTGAAGGTGCGGCCTTGATTGTAAAATCCGGCAGCGCCAGCTACAAACTGCCGGCTAGCCTTCTTGATACCGCTGCACTTGCTAAACAACTGGGAGTGTCTGAAGATCATATTCAAGTGACGCTTACTATTACGAAAATAACTGGAACAAACGCGACAGCGATCGCAGAGGCCGCTGCTGCTGCAGGCGGCAAGCTCATCGGAGATGCTTATGATTTCCAAATTTCCGTGCAGGCAGGCGGTAAAACGATAGACATCAATAATTTCAAAGACCAATATGTGGAACGTACTTTATTGCTTAACGGACTTGTTCCAAGCCATTCCTCTGTCATTGTTTTCGACCCGGACACGAAGAGCTTGACGTTCGTTCCAGCACGATTCACTCAAGCTGATGACAGTACGACTGCCACATTTAAACGGACTGGTAACAGCATATATGCCGTTGTCGCTGCGAGTAAGTCATTCCAAGATACAAAAGGTCACTGGGCGCAAGCCGATATCGATCTGCTCGCTTCGAAGCAGCTCGCGAAAGGCGTTACAGACAACTATTTTGTTCCTGACCGATCGATTACACGCGCCGAATTTGCAGCTCTGCTCGTTCGTACACTCGGCCTTGTCGAAGATGATTGGAATAACACATTCAGCGATGTGCATTCGGGTGATTGGTATGCTGCTGCGGTTGCAACAGCTGCCCAAGCAGGCTTGATCCAAGGCTATGAGGACGGCACATTCCGGCCTAACCAAGCGATCAGCCGTGAGCAGCTGGCTGTTCTTGCCTCTCGCGCCAAAGCATTTGTTACAAAAATGGCTGGCAGCTTGAGCACAAGTCCGCTCAGAGGCTTCTCTGACGCCGATGCCATTAGCAGCTGGGCCCAAAGCGCAATGGCCGAAGCTGTTAACTCAGGCTTGATGAACGGATTATCCGATTCCATCCTCGCACCGAAAAATCAATCGACACGCGCTCAAGCCATCGTAATTTTAAAGCGTCTGGCGATTCAGCTAGAGCTTATGGATAAGAACTGATGCGAATGCAGCATTAGTTATGTTAAAGCCCTTTCGCTTCCATTGAGAAGCAGAAAGGGCTTTATTTATTCAATGATTTTTAATTCCAACCTTCGCTGGATTCACTTTTCAAACTCATACGTGCCGCTAAAAAGATTATCATCATGAAAAGCGATAATAAGCATGTCAAAATGTTCGCTCGCAAGTATTTTCTTTAAACTGAATTCGGAATAATAACGATTGTCATACACTGTCAGTTTGTTAAAGCTTTGCGCCAAATATGGCGTAAGAGGATTCATGTAGGAATCTTTCAGCAATAACACATTTAATTGATTGTCTGCATTAGGGTTTTCATAATAAATTTTCCGTCTGTCTCCTCCATAGATGCTGCCATACGTATATGTGCTGCGCCCCCGTTTGAAACCATAAAAATCGTTAAAGCTTTGATTAAATTTGGAGCCGTCCTTATTGATAACCTCGAACTGTTCAAATATAAACGGTACTTCCGGTTCGTATATCATCGTTCTATCAGCTGTTTTTGGATTGACTGCAAAGTTGATTTGCACGTTATAACTGCCTTCAAAATGACCCGCCGTTAATGCAGAAACCTTTATATCGTTCAAAGTCATCGGCTCATCCTCGAATTGATCCGATCGATTCGAAATTTGAGTGATCATTTCTTGATAAGCAGCAAAAGCACCTTTAATATTCCAATGATGATCCGTCTCCAAGTAGAGCTCCTCTAACTGTGCGTTCGTAAATGTATCGAACTTATCTCCAATATTCACTACGTTAACAGATTCAGCTAGTTTGGACAAAAAATAATCTTTCGATTGGGCATAAGCCTCCGTCTGCATATAAGCAGGATATAAATGCATCAGTGACTTTGTTCTCGATGGATTGAAAACAAAAAAAGTTTCTGTATTTAGCTGCTCTGCAAATGCAATCATATCGTTTAATTTTGCAGCAGCAGTGTCAATCTTATCCGTATGAACGACTTTATCGGGAATCGGCAATAACCATTTTTTATTGATCATGACTAGATTGGATACAACTCGAGAATCTTTCACAACTGTTCCTTCTTCGGACTTCTGTTTCGCTTTTACTTGAAATAAGTTTTCAAGCAGCATCGAGTTGAAAATTTTAGAGTTTTGCTGCTTTTGATAGATGCCAACCATCTCGTTGCGCAGTACGATTTGATCATTGAAGTACTGATTCATATCTTCGAAATAACGATGAGTGGCTAGCGCTTCAAAGCTGAAAGCAGGCAATTTGCTTAACGATCTATTTTCAATAGCAGAGATGTCTTTATCAGGAGAAATAATACTGGCAATGGCGATGCCGAAAATAATTGCTAGAAATAAGGCCATATAAACGATAGAAACAGTTTTGTTCATTCCGGCACTCCTTTTGAAAATTAAAATCTAAAATACAAGAAAGGATTGTAGGTTGAATTTATAAGATACAAGATCACTTCCACAAATAGAAAAAAGTAAAAAAACAAAGCACATGCAGTTTTTACTTTCGTTAACGTATTTCCTAATTGAAGCTTTTGCAGTCTTGGAAAAATAGGTGCAGCAACCAGAATAGCAGCGGTGAAATGAAGCCAATTCATTGATAATAACGATAACGCTAGAGAATCGAAAATATCATTGCCTCGCGAATGGAACATGGCAGCAATGAAATCAGTTGCGAAACTGAAATTATCCGCCCTGAAGAAAACCCATCCGATCATAACAAGCAGCAGAACGGCTACATGATTTAACGGATATATTTTGGAAAGCAGCTTCTCTAGCCCGGCTTTCTCCAAAGCAATCAGGAGGCCGTAGTAGATCCCCCAAGCGATGAATGTCCAGCTGGCTCCATGCCAAAACCCTGTTAGCGACCACACGATAAATAAGTTGCGGTATATTTTCCATTTAGCCACTCTGCTTCCGCCAAGCGGAATATATACGTAATCTCGGAACCAGCTGCCAAGTGAAATATGCCAGCGTCTCCAAAACTCTGAAATACTCTTTGAAATGTACGGGTAATTAAAGTTTTCTGCGAACTCAAAACCGAACATTTTTGCCAAACCGATCGCCATATCGCTGTATCCTGAAAAATCATAATAAATTTGCAGCGTATATGCGATTATACCTACCCAGGCACTGCCTGTTGAAAGATCCATGGTAGACGTAGCGAATACAGTGTCCGCAACGGAGCCGAGCGGATTAGCCAACAGCACTTTTTTAGACAAGCCTAAAATAAAGCGTTTGATGCCCTCTGCGAATTGTATGGAAGAAAACACACGTTTCTTAAGCTGATCTGCAATCGCATTATAACGAATGATAGGACCTGCAACAAGCTGAGGGAAAAAAGTAATATAAAGAGACAGGCTGAATAAATTCCGCTGGGCTCTCTCCTTTTTTCTATATACATCTATTAAATAACTGAGCGCATGAAATGTATAAAAAGATATGCCTAGAGGCAACGGTATGTCCGTTAAATGAACATTCGTCTGGAAGACATCGTTCATGGCATGGACGAAGAAATTTGCATATTTAAAGACGCCAAGCAGTCCAATATTTACAAAAATAGCCAGTGTCAAAATTAATTTTTTCTTCTTCTCATGACTATCTGTTCGATCAATCCAAATTCCATAACCATAGTTCATCATAATGGATATTATCATGAGCAAGACATACCTCGGTTCCCCCCAGGCATAAAAAACGAGACTGAAAATCAATAGAATAACATTCTTGAATTTAAATGGGACTGAAAAATACAAGATAAGTACTAGCGGTAAAAAGTAAAACAAGAAAATGACTGAACTAAAAACCAAAACGAATTCCTCCTGATGGTAACGATCCAAATATACGTATTTCTGATTATAACGCAAATAAACTAAAAAAAGTTGTTATGATTTCTTAATAAAAAAACCTGTCTTACCAAAAGTTGCTTTGCTAAAAGCTGCATCGCTTACCTTTAGTGACAGGTTTCTAAAGCATTAACATTTAATTGCCAGCTTTTTATTAGCTTAGCTTCTGTTGAAGAATAGAGGCCAGCTCTTCAGCTGAATCCCAAATAATAGGTCGAATATTTTGTATTTGTACAAAAAGTTTTTCAGCCTCACTGCTGCTTGCGGTCCATATTACCGGAATGTTTAAACCATGCGCATATCCGGCTGCTAAATACACCTCAGGAGATTGATCGGTTAAATCAGCAATAATTAGTTTGCTTTCTGATATTGACTCCAAAGTATAAGTATCATCGTTCTTCGTTTTGTTATGTGCTAACAAGCGCGGCATATACCCGCATTGTTCGATTCTAGGAAAGAGGATTTCGAGCCACTCGGTTCGCAAATTGTCATTATCCGAAATCAGAACGAAGCATGGCTTTAATTTTTTGCCTCCAGCGCTGGCGGCGGCTTCACTCCATCCTTTTTCCGTAAGTTTAAAGGTATTCCCTTCCCTAATGAGCAGCTGCATAGTGACAAGCTTATCAATGATGTAGACCAGCTCCTGCAGATTAGGAGAATAGGTCAGATTATAGCTGCTGGAAAGCGGATGAATGACTACAGGCTCGCCCGGCCCTCCGGTATGCCTGTGCAAAAATTGTAACAGACGGTTCCCTTTATCATCAATAGTTAAAGGAATTTTCGGACTATTTGCAATTGATTCCAGATCGTTGGCAGATAGAGTAACCTTCTCATCACAATCTGTTAGCTCCCGGATATAAGCCGATACTAAGTAAAACATGTTCCGTTTTTTATGATGCGGCAACGAATTAATAGTTTCGTAGCTTTCTCTCAGCAGACTGTAGAATCCGTCTGGCGAACAGGAACAGCCCATGTATTTATCGTAATCGCCTTCCGTTTTAGTGGTGACTATCTCCTCACAGAACAAACAGTATTTCTTAATCATGGTAACTTATCACCTCTTATCGATTGGTATCTACTACCTTACCAACTTTTGTCGGAAAAGTAGACAAGAAAATATTTCCTGCCGGCGATAAGATAAAATAATGATGTCTATAATCCCACTAATTTATTAATGCCATTGATGATGTCCTGCTCCTTCATTTCACCAATAAATTTATCTTGAATCACACCTGAAGAATCGATGAAAAATGTTGTCGGGTAGTACTGGACATTATACTTTTTTCGAATTTGATCATTGTTGTCAATTACGATTGGAAATGTAATATTATGCTGATTAATAAAGTTTTTAACGGTTATGGTACTTTCACTTAAATTGATGCCCAGCACTACGACATTATCCTCTTTCCATTGATCATACTGTTTTTGCAGGGCTGGCATTTCATTTACGCATGGCGGACAAAAAGTGCCCCAAAAGTTTATGACCAGCGATTTTCCCTCGAAATCAGAAAGTTGATGAACTTGTTTATCCAATGTAGCTAAACTAAACTCCGGAGCCATTGATCCAATCTTGACGGATTTATCTGGCTTAAAAACCGCAGAGCCGATTGAGTATCCGCCGATAAGCAATGCGATTGTCAGCACGCTAATCTGAATCCACTTGCGATATTTCTTCAACTATTATCACCTCTTCTAAACACTTTCGCCTTGACTCACAATTTGTTTCCAGTTTGAACCTCGATCCGTTGATACATAAACATTCATTTTGACTGTAGAAAAAACAAGCTCATTCCTAGTCATTGGGTTCTGAGAAATATATGTTATCGCATCCTCTGTCAAATCTGGCAAATTAACCTCAGTCAATTGTTTCAAGAAGATATCCATCCGATACATTTCACCTTTTTCATTAAAGCTGCCGACAAATAGTTCATTCTCTGCGCCAAAAGCTAGAGAAGTTACCTGCATATCAGCTATTTTTACGAATTGATTGCCTGCGTCTTCGGAAACATATAAGCCATTCTTTGTGCCTATTGCTAGTATCGAATCATTTGTTGGATGAACAGCTAGTGCACCAGGCACTTCGTTTATCCCGATCATCTCACTTTTTACCCATGTTTCGGCCTCATCTTTAGTGTAATATAAGCCTACTGTCTCGAGTCTAGTGTTTGGTTCTGGATTAAATACATAAATGGTATGCGTTTCATAGCTTGCGCTCATTAAATGGAAGTCAATTTCACCATATAGATCCAGGAAATCGAGGCTTAATCCATCATCTGTACTTTTAAGCAGGCCAAAAGGATTTTTTTTATTGGAGCCTAGGGCTGGATGCCCACTGCTGTAAAATCCATTGTCAACCGCTGTAAAGCCCATATAATCATGCTCTTCTCCTTGACCGTGAGTCCATTCTCCCTGAGCATATATTTTCAATCCGTAGTGGGAAGGAATTAATATTCGCTGGCCATCCCCTGAATAACCAAGGCCATGGATATGTGTCAGCATGACCGTATTGGAACCGGGGCCTTGCAAAGAAATCACGACAGTAATGATAGCTGCTAGCAGTAAGGCAGTCCAAGTCCACTTGAATCCTTTAGCCCTCCTCGTCCATATTTGCGTTTGTTTTCGATATTCCTGTTTTTTCATATTTAAGTTCCCTCCACTTTCACTACATACTGTAGTGTTATATTTTAAAAAAAGGCAAGTTTACGAACACCCGCCCAAAATGAGACTGCTCATAATAAAAGTGAACATTAAAGTTAAAAACAACGGTTTAAAATTAAGTATTGGAATGTGAAGAGTCTGTTTTGGCTCAAGCACTTGCATAATACGGTAGTTGATTGCATTTTCCGCAAAGTATACTGCAGCAGCTGCATGCTGCATCCTCCCAACGCTTGAAACCTTAAGCAGCACATTGCCTAAATGATACTCTGTGCCCATTTGTCTCATTGCAAATTGGTCTGCAAGCAATTCTTTCCATGTCTTAAAGCTTCGCACCATTGTCTTCATCGATGGGATATACCCCATTCCCTCAAGGAGAAGAGTCAGTAAAAAAAGGTTCAGCGGATCCCTGTTCTGGACATGATATTGTTCATGAAGCAGGATCGCTTCAAATTCTTTTTTTGAAAACATGCCGATAACTCCAGAAGAGACAATTATTTGCGGCTTTAAAAGCCCTATTGTCATTGCTATAAACTTCTCATCATTTACAACTATAAATTTTGCTCCCCATTTTCGATACTTTGCATTAAGCAGCTTCGTAAGCTTTATATGTTTTTGGCTATGAAAAATGCCCAGCCATTTCCTAGTTAAGTATATTTGTTTGACAAATCGCCATAACATTCTTCCAAACGTATAAATAATGATTGCATTGATTATAAATGTAAAGATATTGTATGCCAAAGTTGTTTCATTAAATGCACTTATACAATATTGCAGAAAGTTGACAGGAAACCGAATATCCCATATTTGTTGAACGATATACAGACCCATTTGCGCCAAAACTATAAAGCCAACTACTAATAAAAAAATAAATATAAGATTAATTCTTAGCGCAGGCTTCATATGTTTTTCCTGCTTTTTAGCCGATTTAATTTATCCGATAATTTATTAATTAATTCCGTATCAGCATCTTCCAAAGCATCAATCATATGTCCGACAACAAGATCTCCAAATTCATGAATGAGGCCTTGTGTCACCGCCTTCGTTTGCGTGTGTAGAAATTGCTCCTTGGTTTGCACTGGCTTGAAAATCGTTACCCTGCTTCTACCCTTCCCATGGGTATTTTTACTTAAATGCTCTTTCTCCAATAAACGGTTCATTACGGTCATTACAGCGTTAAAGGAAATAGGACTTTCCTGGTTCAATATAGATTGCACGTCTTTTATGCTCATACCTTCTGACAACCATAGCAGGTTCATTATTTTAGCTTCTAGAGGACCAAAAAAACGGTTTAAGCCTTCTTCATTCATATTGAATTTTTTCACGTTAGCCATTACCTTCACCCCTTACACTACGAATTGTAGTCTATTATTATGCATGGTGTCAATCGCCTATCGGTCTTATCTTTGTCCATGACCTATCAATCGGTATGCCCCATACACGAACAAGAGAAACAGCACATAAATGAAAAACACGGCTATCCAATCTGCAGTACCTGAATGTAAACTATCGCCAACAAGTGTAAAGGCAAACATGACCGGGACTTTGCCTAGAAGCGTCGAAAGCAGAAATAGTTTGAAAGAAAGTCCAAACACACCAGCATATATATTAATAACCGCTGCAGGCATGACAGGAATAATCCGGGCTGTTAACACTGACCAAAAAGTATAGCTTTTTAAAAATTGATCTAACCGTTTTAAAGATTTATACCGGCTTAGCAGCTTTGCTCCCTGCTGCTGCAGTAAAAAACGAAATAAAACATAAATTAATGCGGCGGCCAACGTTGATGCAAACACGCTCATCAGCCCGCCAAGGAATACACCGTACTTAGCTCCAATCATTCCGCTTACCATGCCAAATGGAATACCAGGAACTGCTGCTAATGCTGCTATAGTTAAAAAATCAGTTATTACGCTCCCTTTCTCTTCTTTCACCCATGCCATTAATAAGTCCAGATTGAATAGAATCAGTATAATGACAAAAAAATTAATCAAGGCAATTATAAATTTATATCCCTTCATTAAACAATACCTAATTTCATTTTATTGTGCGATGCACCCAGATTGATTATAGCTTAAATCCCTTAAGGTTTAAAATATTTATCCGCAAGGAACTGAAAAATCCAAGGTCCACGAATTAGAACTTCCGGCTTGACGATTGTCAATTTCTTTTCCTTAAAACCCGAGGGTATATCAAATTCAACGTATTCCAGCGCGCCAGTTTGATCATTCAGTTTGCCATGATAGCTTTTTAGTTCAAACCCCAACATATGCAACGATTTTTCTGTATTCGGATTAAAATGCAGATCCAAATACACACGTAAAATATTATCGCTTAACCTTTCAGTCCGTGTAATTGTGACCGGAAATCCGGCGATCGTAAAGGTCTTGTTCAGGTTATCTTCCGTCTTGGTAGGCACTTTGACCGCAACCTTATCTTCGTACTCGACATTAATCTCCGGGATGTGAAGTGTATATGCTGCATTAGTCTGATCCGGGTTAAGTTTAAAATAAAAATCTCTTACGGGTCCTCCGACTCCCGGTATTTTTTCGATTTCCAGCAACTTGCCATCTGCATCCTTTAAACTTAAAGTTCGGCCATTGTGAATGCCATGTACTCCATAATCTATAACTCTAATGTTGCCAGCTTGTTGCGAAATGAGTGAGAGCCTGCCTTTGCTGCCGTTTCTTGAGGCAATTGCAGTAATACTTATGTCGTTTAGAGCTGCTGTCTCGCCCATCTCTTCATAGCTGCCAAACTTTTCGGCCTTCATGAGTGTGAATGGAATCTCGAACTGCTTAGGTTCCCTGATGATAATTTTTGCCGGACCGTCTTCAATATCGAGCTTTCCTTGATACCAATAACCAGCAGACCACTGGTTTACAGATCCAACGGACGTGGAGTGCTTTATTACAAACTCCGCCCCTTTATTATTAACTAAAACAATCTCATTAGGCTTTTGAAAGAACCTGTTGCCCGTCATTGTCAAATAGGTCATTTCCTGATCCACCATAACTCCAGTAACCATAATTTCTCCTAATCCGAGCTGCATGTTAACGGGCTGTTTTAACACATAGCGATTAATTTCCTGCTCTTCTTGCTTTACAATCCCAATACCCGGCACGAACTGGAGTATTCGCTGAATACCTGCGATGACTTGCGGTTGAAACGCAGAGATGGTCAAAATAATAACTAGCAGTCCTACAGGAATAGATGTAAAAATTGATTTCCGGGATAATTTTATAGTCGGTTTCTTGCAGCTGGCACCTATAGATTGATTTAATTCTTCTTGAGCACGTTGAATACCCATAAGACTGTGCTGACGAAGCTCCGAAGGCAGCGGAATACTTTCAAATTCTCGTTTCCATTCATGGTTCAAGCCATCCATCCTCCCTTGCCTGTTTCCGTAGTTTTCCAAGTGCCCGATATAATATAGTTTTTGACGTACCGAGAGGAAGCTCTAAAATGTCTGCTGTCTCCTTGATCGTGTGGTCATAAAAGAAGCGTAAAATAATAACACTCTTCTCCTCTTCATTCAACCGATCAATCATGTCCTGAAGCGATAATGACAACGGGATATCAAGCGCTTTTCCGTCATCATTTAATAATTCCTCATACTCTGGCTTTAATGGAACGACTTTGCGTCTTTGCCGAAGCAGATCGATCGAACACCGAATCGCAATGCTGATTAGCCAAGTTTTGAAATATTTAGGCTCCTTTAATCCTTGTAACGCTCGATAGGAGCGATAAGCCGTTTCTTGAACAACATCGAGCGCATCATCCCGATGGTTTAAATATAGGAAAGCGATACGATAAATGTCCGCTTCGAATTGGCTAAATAAATGAATAAATGCATTCTGATCACCGTTCTGTGCTTGCTTGACCCAACTAATAATGCTCATCACCTGCCTGTTCTTGACTATCTATTTATTTGACGTAGATGCTGAGGATTTGGCTTTACATGATTAAAAATTTTCTTATTTGAAGCTTAGGAATACTCTTTTTGTCGGTAATTCAGCTGTTCTTTTGAATAATTAAAAATAATTGCAAAAAAATAACCCAATAGATGAGCACTTATTAGTGTCTATCTCTTGGGTTAAAGGAATTTAATAGATCGTATTTTATCCGTTGTCGGGTCGAATTGAATGGTTATAAACACCCCAAATTCATTTCCTTCTTTGTTTCTTAGCCAAAGTTTAAATTTTTCTTCTGACTTCGCAGGTGCTAAATCTACCCGGCCTATGTGCTTATAGTCGATAATTTCCGCATAATCAAATCGTTTTTGAGTTTCTTCTATTGCGATTTTACCCCATTTTGCATAGTCAGGTACAGCTTCGGCGGAAACGGAAGAAATAGTGAATACAGTAATTAAATTAATCATCAGTAGCAGGATCGTCTTAATGTTGAACACCTCCGCGCCTAGTTTCCCCTGATGAATGTGAAATATTCCCATTGTGCATAAAATTTCATATAGAAGCGATCGGTGCTATATATTCGCACGGTATAAAGGCTGGCTCATTAGTGGATCACCTCCCCTAGCTGGTCAGACGTTCCGTTATTACGCCCAAAATCGCAGTTTTGAAGCAGCAAAGTGACACACGTTCCGTTATTGATCCTAAAATCGCAAAAAAAGCCTCATTAAGAGGCGTATAGCGGAACGTCTGGCCGCGAAAATTAATAATTGGCGGTTTTGAGTCATATAACGGAACGTGTGGCCGCGAAAATCAAAAAAGACGGTTTGAGTCAAATTGCAGAACGTGTGTCCATGTCGATCTGATTCGGGCAAACGCAAATAATCTATAAGAGTGATAGAGAGCAAGAATGGGACTGGAGCAGCAGCAAAGTCGCCCGACTTGTAGCAGTCCCATTTTTTGGAGCGTCAAACATCATCCATTTTCTTTACTTCAATGTATTGCAGCACTAGTCCATGTTTCTGTTTTATACTGAAATCATATCCGCCGTATTCAATTGTATGATTCGTTTTGAGCTCAGAGTCTCTAACAAAATACCAGCCGCCAAGCGTGTCGACATGATCATCTTTCATTGGAATTTGCAGCAAATGTGAGACGTCATCAAGCAGCACCTTCGCATTAATAATATAATGATCCTCATTGACTTTACGTATGTGAGAAATTTCTTCCTCATCGAATTCATCCCGAATTTCTCCAACCAGCTCTTCTACAATATCTTCAACCGTTAACAAGCCTGATGTTCCGCCATATTCGTCTACTAGTATAGACATATGTATGCGTTCAGCTTGCATTTTCTGCAGCACTTCTTTAATTGGTGCCGTTTCAATCACGTTAATGATGGGTTGAACAAACTTACTAAGAGTAAATGTTGCACTGGAATCCTTATCCTTAATCCCTTGTAATAATAAATCCTTGATGTTGATATAACCTATAATATTATCTCTATCTCCCTTATAGACAGGATATCTCGTATATTTCTCTTGTGAGATGCGTTCCAGCACAATTTCAAAAGAAGTATTAATTTCAAATCCAACAATTTCTGTTCTAGGAATCATAATTTCCTTGGCATGCTTATCATCAAATTCAAATACATTGTTGACGAATTTTAATTCATTATTGTTGATTTCCCCAGACTTATAACTTTCCGCCAGTAATAATCTTAATTCCTCTTCCGTGTGTGACACTTCATGCTCACTGGCAGGCTTCATGCCAAAAATACCGACTAAAAAGCGTGCTGAACCATTTAAGAACCAAATAAACGGATACAACAGCTTGTAAAAGATCATAATGGGTTTAGAAAATAACAGCGTTACAGCTTCCGCTTTCTGAATCGCAATCGTTTTGGGTGCCAGTTCTCCTACGACAACGTGTAAAAACGTAGCAATCACAAAAGCAGCACCAATTGTAAAACCATGAATCCAATTAACCGGAATGCCTATGCTTTCAAATAATGGATGCAAAATAAATTCAAAGGTTGATTCGCCAACCATACCAATGCCTAGAGCGGTTACTGTAATTCCTAATTGACAAGCAGATAAATATTCATCCAAATGAGCGGTGACATGCTTTGCAGCTCTGGATCCTTTTCTTCCCTCTAACGTTAACTGTTCTATTCTTGTTTGTCTCACTTTAACGATTGCAAACTCTGTTGCTACGAAAAATGCGGTTAAAGCTATCAGAATCACAAAAATTGTTAAATTTATCGCTGTCAAAAAGTTCGTCTTACTTAAAGTAAGACTTCACCCCCTATGAAAGTAATAGTAATATCGTTTGCATTAAAGCCACACTATCATTGCGCAGTAATTTATTCATTTTTTTCAAATCTTTTTCATCGGCTAGTTCATTATTTGTAATAAACTGCTGTACTTCTTTATTTAATAGATGAATTTTTGCACGAAGCTCATAAATATCGATTTCTTCGTGAGTCTGACATTCAGCTGCTTTGGGCACAGGATTTTCAAATTGATGTTTAATATCCTGCAAACTGAAGCCTTGTTTTTTCAACCGTTCAATCGTAATTAATCTTTCTATACAGTCTTTTGGATAATGCCTATAGTTATTCTCTGATTTCTTTACTTCTAATAAGCCTAGTTGCGTATAGTAATCTATCGTACGCTTCGTGACACCAGCAGCATCAGCCAATTCACTTATTCTCAATTCTTCCTTCCCATGGTATCCCCTCCACTATCACGTTATACACAAACTATAACGTTACACTTTATAATAACTATATTATACCTGCGTTTACAAGAAAATTAGAAAACTCTAATTGTAAAACAAAAAATCCCATCCCCTACATAGGAGATGAGATTTTAGGACGATTCACGTCAACTTCTCGAATATATATTCATTTAGCCTGAACACGTTTTCGATTTTGGTAGTCCAATATAGCTTTGTGCAATAAATATTTATTAAAGCTTGGCCACATTTCGTTAGTGAACCATATTTCTGCTTGCGCAGCTTGCCATAATAAAAAACCGCTGAGCCGCTTCTCTCCGCTTGTTCGAATAATGAGTTCAGGCGAAGGACAATCGGAGGTATAGAGATGTCGTTCGAACTCTTGCTCAGACAGTTCCTCTTTGCCTTGTTCGGAAACTATGGATTTAATTGCATAAATAATTTCGCTGCGGCCGCCGTAATTCATTGCAAAATTAACGACCATTCCATTATTCGAGCTTGTCATATCTTCTGCAAATTTCATATGCTGCCGGGTATCAGCAGGAAACTTTTGAATATCTCCAATAAAATGGACCTTAATATTGTTTCGATTCATTTCTTCCATGGTTTCATCATTTACAAATTCGTTTACTAGACTAATGATATAGTCCACTTCATTTTTGGGCCGTTTCCAATTTTCTGTGGAAAAAGCATATAACGTTAAATAATCAACGTTCATTTCCCGGCAGTTTCGAATTGTTTCTTTCATCGTGTTCATGCCTGCATAATGTCCGGCCGTACGGGGCAAGCCTCTATTTGTTCCCCACCTGCCGTTGCCGTCCATCATAATTGCGATATGTTTAGGGAAGTTATGATCCCAATCTATCTGTTTAGTTATTTTTTTCATTTTGTTTTTTTCTATCAAATCAAGAATGTTCATTTCTATCACCATTCTTTTCTTCTAATACTATTGCATCTTAAAGTAATTATAACGTATACATACAGTGTTTTCCAATATTTTAGTAAAAGATTTAACTCTGATGTCATTACGTATAAAGTATACTCTTTCCAGACGAATTGAAATAGATGGGCAGGAATAAGTTATATCCTAATCGAATGTTTTTAAAGAACTCAACTAGAAAAGAAGGTGTGCTTTATGCCCCAAGGCAAGTATTTTCGTATCGGATACGGAATTGCATTATTTTTATTAATCGTATTTTTGGCAAGCAAGGTAGATTTTTTGTTTAGACCGATAGGTATCGTGTTTCAAACCTTGTTTTTCCCGATTTTTGTTTCTGGTATTTTATACTATGTTCTGCGTCCGGTTATTAAGGGTCTTGAGAAGCTCAAGCTTGCCAGATGGCTGGCTATTTCACTCGTCTATATTGTTGGTCTGGGCATTATTGTGGCCGCGTCCATTTGGGTAGGACCATATATCGTCAATCAGTTCAATTCGCTGGTAGAAAGCTTGCCGCATCTGCTTGCTTCAGCGCAATCCCAGCTTGCAGAATTGCAAAAGCATGCCTGGTTTGGGCAATACCTGCCAAAGAATAAGGTGGACTGGTCTGAAAATGTAGGTGAATATTTAAATCGTGCAACGACGATTACGTTAAATTCAGTTCAAAGTATTATTTCTTTTTTCACTCAATTTCTAATTGTTCTTACTACAGTCCCATTCATCCTGTATTACATGCTTAGCGAGGGCGAGAAGGTGCCGCGTAAAATATTACACTTTCTTCCAGAAGATCAGGTCGATGACGGCCGTCATATTTTAAAAGAAATGGACGAAGCGCTCAGCTCCTATTTGCAAGGAAAAGTGCTGCTCAGCCTCTGTCTCGGCGTTCTAATATTTATTGGGTATGCGGCAATTGGACTGGAGTATCCGTTGATTCTGGCCATTTGCATGATGTTTTTCAACTTGATTCCGTATGTCGGGGGCATAATTGGAGCTGTCCCGGCTGTTATCATCGCTTTGATCGATTCACCTGCCATGGCCATTAAAGTAGTTGTAATCGTGTTGATTGCACAACAAATTGAAGGCAATTTGCTTTCACCGCAAATTATGGGACGGAAGCTTAACATTCATCCGTTAACGATTATTTTAATATTACTCGTGGCAGGCAGCTTCGGAGGACTGCTCGGCATGTTCCTGGCGGTACCTTTCTACGCTGTTGCACGTGAGATCGTTACTTATTTCTATCAGCTGCACCTGCTGAAAAATCGCAAGAAGAAGATGAAAGCTTAATATAGAAAAAGA
>NZ_JAZHCT010000012.1:0-166220 GCF_036541265.1 Paenibacillus sp. IITD108
CTGCCAAGCCTGTAGTGGACTTTCACCACCGAGTTATCGCCCATGCCGGGCGCACACGTACGAAAAAAGACTCATTCTCAGCAGAGATTGAGTCTTTTTTCTCAAAATAATAGAAAGCATAAGGTTTTAACTTATCCTGTTTCTATATTTCATCGATTATATCGGTAAGCGCGCCAGTCCAAAGGATGGCGAAGCCATTTATCCTTGTTACGTAACGTTGATAATGTATGGGTACACATTTACTTGATCGTTAAACTTGAATTCCGCCCAAATTTTATATAAGCCTGGCTTATGAAAATGAGTGTGAAAAACCGTTTTATCAGAAGATATCGGATGCACGTGCACAAAATTTTCCCCAGACTCATCCAAAATCACCACATGGCCTAACGCTCCCAAGTATGGCTGCGGCTTCCCGCCCAGCATGTCGAAATCAAGCGTCACTTCTTTATGAGCTTGGATGTCCGATTCCATTTTCAGTTCTATAGCCTGAGCATTAACCATTTTAGTAAATTGAGTATCTGGAATAAGCTTAGCATCATTGTTTGCCAGATCCGTATCGCCTACATGAATTTGAATAGGTTCAACGACATAATTCAGATTTTTCGGCTTAATGTCAACAAATACGTTATAAACATTATCTTTTAAATTTATCTTTTGCGAAAAGATACCATCCCGTTGTTTTTCAGGATGCAAATGAAAATATTGCTGCAAATCCGAGCTGACAACAATGACATGCATCAGCTTGTCGTGCGACGGCTCCAGCTCAGGAGCTTGATCGGTAAAATCCTTCAGTTCGATTAACAGCTCATCTTTCAAATAAAAAGCATCAGCCGTAACTTCATTGTCCGAAGGCTCCAGCTGATAATGCTCCGTGTAATGGTCTCCGGTATCCACTTTATTGTTTAAGCTCGCGTATACTTGATATCCAGCGGCTACTGAGCCGAAGCATATCCACGCTGCAATTACGCTTTTCCTTATTCTACTTTTCAAATACTCTCCTCCTTCTTGAAAATTAAGGAATACTACTCAAAAAGTATTTCTCGTGGTCATTTTTTTATACATTCAAAGACAAAAAAAGCCTTGTCGCAAACAGCGTCACTGTCGTCAACTAACTTAAAACTATGTTCACCATCTGCAGAGTTCTCCCTTGTAACAACATGCTGGTTGGTTGGTTGGGCAGCATTACCTTTCTTCCAACCTGGAATTACTCCATCAGCCAGTATAGGACTTTCAAAACCTCCATTTTCCAACAATGGAGTGGAAGCATTCGTTCTAGGAGCTATGGATAAAAACAACATCCACATTAAGGCAAGACATAGACATACTTTAATCATATTTTTCATTTGTTCCGAAATCATCTGGTCATCTCCTTAAGAAAAATAGTAATGTAACCGAAAGCGCTTGCAAAACAAATTGTAATAGTCTTTCCTTACATTGTCGTTGTTTCTTTTTGCCTTCTTACTTGTTCAAATTTGTTTGTCGAAACCGATACAAAGGAACCTCGATTAAAAAACAAAAAAACGGGACTCGTCGTAACGAGCACCCGCTTCATACAGTTATTCTCCAAGATCTACATTATGATAAACCTGCTGGACGTCCTCTAAATCTTCAAGCGCATCAATCAGCTTCTCAAACTGCTTCAATGCATCGCCTTCAAGCGTTACCTCACTCTGAGCTAGCATCGTCAGCTCCGCTACTGTAAATTCCGTAATACCAGCTGCCTTGAACGCTTCCTGTACTTCATGAAATTGATCAGGCTCTGCGTAAACGATGACTGCATCCTCTTCTTCAATCAAATCTCTTACCTCAATGTCGGCATCCATAAGCAGCTCAAACGTTTCATCCAATGTTTTGCCTGTGATGCCTATAACAGCTGTGGCGCTGAACATATAGGCTACTGAACCGCTGACCCCCATGTTGCCGCCATTTTTATTGAAAGCGGAACGAACCTCAGGCGCTGTCCGATTCACGTTATTGGTCAATGCATCTACAATAACCATAGTTCCATTAGGACCAAAGCCCTCATAGCGCAGCTCCTCATAAATCTCTTCGCCGCTGCCTTTCGCTTTATCAAGCGCACGATCAATGATTGCTTTCGGCACATTGTAAGTTTTAGCGCGTTCCAGTACAACCTTCAGAGCGCGATTAGACTCTGGATCCGGTTCACCTTTCTTTGCCGCTACATAAATCTCTACGCCAAATTTGGCATAAATCCGGCTCGTATTCGCATCTTTACTTGCTTTTTTTTCTTTAATATTATTCCACTTGCGACCCATACTGTACCTGCTTTCCGTTATAGAATATTCAACTTATTATACCATCAATTTGTCCAATGAAAAACTGCTCATGCCTGCTATTCTTCCAATGCAGGTTCTACTGCTTGATGCCCAAGCCTATAATAACATAATAAATGCTGTGATTTGATGAACGACACGAAACTTTCACTTGATTGAAACGGTTCAAATAGCCCTAAGTAGTCATGCCTGTATTCAGGAAATGATTTATGATAATAATAAGCCTATCCCATTATTTTGCAATAAGAACAATATGAATATAATCCAATTCTCCGAAAAGGAGCTGGACCGAATTGACTAAAAGCAATCATTCTGAAACGAAGGCAGCACAGCTGCTGTTTTTCGCCTGGGGAGTCGCTTTCCTTGCAACAGCGGGAAGCTTATATATGAGCGAAGTTTTACACTATATCCCTTGCGACCTATGCTGGATTCAGCGTATTTTTATGTATCCGCTAGCTTTAATACTTGGTATTGCATTTTTTCGAGAAGAATATCAAATTATTTATTACGCGCTGCCGCTTGCCATCATCGGATCGCTTTTTTCTATCTATCACATACTGGTACAGCAATTCCCAGATACGATCGGCTCGCTGGCTGCATGTGAGGCTGGCTCATGCATCGGTGATTATTTATACTGGTTTGGGTTTATTACTATACCAATGCTTGCTTTAACTGCCTTCATCCTAATAATCATCTCACTTTTGTGGATGAAGAAGCATGCTTCACGCGTTAGTAAGACATAATAAAAACAACTTGCCAACGCTATATCAAATTTCCACCGTGCAGCTTCAATATTTTAAAGAAAGGGGAAATACTTATGAAATGGATTATGTCAGTCGTATTAGGTCTTGCTGCAGTTCTGGCTGTTTATGTTATGATCTTTCAATTTCCGGAAAAGAAAACAATCGATGAAAACAAGCCTTCTATAGAAATTCCAGAGACGCCTAATGACGCTGCCACGGCAGAGGCTGTCTATCGCAGCAATTGCATGGGCTGCCATGGCGATCAATATCAAGGAAAGGCTGGACCGGCCCTTACCGGGGTGGGCACCAAAATGTCCAGAGAAGCCATCTATAATAAAATAGTGAAGGGCGGCGGCGGCATGATCCCGTTTGAAGGAAAGCTGCCGGATGAAGACATTATTAATTTGACCAACTGGCTTTCCACCTTCAAATAATACAATAAACAGCTTCGCCGTTCTTTGGACAGGGATGAGCAAAGGGAATGTAACAAGCATTTTCCTCTGCTCGTCTTTTTTGCTTCCCCACTCTACAGACCGCGTTCATACGCATATCTTGCCAGCTGAACACGATTTTCCAGATGCAGCTTCTGCAGTATATTTTTTAAATGATTTTTTACAGTATGCTCAGATATAATCAGTGTGTCCGCAATATCCCGATTCAGCATCCCGCGGGCAACGAGCGTCAATATTTCTTTTTCTCTCGGTGTCAAAGGAGTGTCTTCAGGTTCAGGCCTGTTCGCTTGGGAAAACTCATTCAGTATACGCTGCGCAAGCTCCTGCGACATAGGCGCCTGATCGAGCGCGACCGCTTTTAAATATTCATGCCAAGCGCTTGGATTTAAATTTTTGATCAAATATCCTTGTGCTCCTTTTTTAAGCGCTTCAAACAAATGAGCAATATTGTCAGATACAGTTACCATAACAATTTTAACGTAGGGATATTTATCTTTTATAAGCTTGGTAGCCTCCAGGCCATCCATCCGCTTCATATTTATGTCCATAAGTATAAGGTCAGGCATAACCTGCTCCGTCCATTCTATCGCCTGCTCGCCATTTTCCGCTTCGCCAACAACCTCGAATAATGGATCAAGTCCAAGAATGGAGCGCATCCCTTCTCTCGCATGAGGATGATCATCCACAATCAGCACTCTAATCGGCTGAGTCATATCATGCCACTTCCTTCCCAATTTTCATAACCTCTACAATTGTGTACGGTTCCTGCCGCTGGATAGAAAACTGCCATCCCAGCTCAAGCGCTCGTTCCTTTACAATTTTTAACCCGTAGCTTTCCGCCTTCTGAAGCGATTGCGGTGTAAAGCCTTGCCCATCGTCCATAATGCGGCATCTCCAGCCCGTATCCGTATACTCCACATAAATAAAAATATGCTTGGCATTATGAGCATGTTTGCGAATATTTACAAGCGCTTCGCGAATAAACTCATACAATCCAATTTTTTCTTTGACGGATAATGCTTCTTCCTCGATCTTCCATTCATATTCTATTTTTATATTAGTCTCCAGGTATATATCACGAATCAGCATCTCCATCGATTCCTTCCAAGGCACAGTAACGAGCTCAGGCGGATAGCGAAGATTGGATATCGATTGCCTCACATACTGATTCACTTCATGCACAGTTTGTTTAATAGATTGCAGCTTGCTATTTTCTTCCGCCAAAGCGGACTGCTGAGCCAGCTCTTCAACCTTGATCGACATCAAGAACAAAGATTGTGCAATGCCGTCATGAAGCTCTTTGGCCAAATTTTCTCTTTCATGCAGAGCTGCCTGAACTAATTTGGATTGCTGCAGTTCAGCTTGAATCGTCTCAAGCACACTGAACAGCTTCGTCAACAGCAGCATAGTTACTAGAAAAACGATAACCGGAGCTAGCCAGTTCCCTAAATCCATCGACACATACGACAACAAATATTCATGACGAACATATTCCCAAACGCCGATTGTAATCGTCGGAATCGTTAATATGAGCCATTTAATTCGTTTATACAACATGAGCTCTCCCTTCTAGCGCTTGCAATGCCTGCAGCTTCACTATCTATTATGGATGATCGAAACAAAGTTAGAAATGACTCTTTCGGGCTACTGCTTGCCAAGAAACAGAAAGCGACCGAAAAGTGTCGAGAAGTATTAGGAATCGAATCCCAATTTCTGACAAACATTGCATACAAGCTTTGGTATGATTACATTCGTGTCTCATTCGTTAAAAAATATGAGAATGGTATGAAGTGTACAAAAAGGAGTGTTACTCAGCATGGAATGGATTACAGATGAGCTGTTTGAAAATGAAACGATCAGCTTGGACGGGTTTAATTTTAAAAACTGCACCTTCCGCAAATGTGTCATTATGATTCAATCATTGGATATTAACTTACTTCACTGTTCATTTCTCGAATCGATGCTTTATATCAAACCGATGCTCTCCGCCGCTGATATATCTCATCGCTTATCGAAATCCACATATGACAAAACGACTTATTTTATAAGAAATGATTGCCGGTATCCCAGAACAGTACTTCAGCTTCAACTTCAGTAATCACATAATAACAGGGCTGCCACCCCGTCCATGAGACGTAATGACAGCCCTGCTGTATCCTTATTTGATAATGGATTGACAGGATACATAGCCGGCAATCTGCTCGTTCTCAATTCCGCATATTGCCTTTTGCTTATCCGTTACGAGCACCCGCTGCCCGTTTGGCACGCGCTCCACCTCTAGTTTCTCCAATACCTGTTTGAATTCAGGAGTTCTGCGCGCCTGGTCAAGCAGCTCCATATCCCCTATCGATTGTGTAACGAAGCTGCCTTCCAGCACTTCATATGTTTTGCCGACTTCAATTTCATTGCGATTAAATAACATATAGATGACTGCGACAATAAAAGATACAATAAAAATAATCTGCAAAATTCTGCTGAGCGTCAAGGCTTTACCGGTAAACATAACAAACTCCCTTTAATCCGATCATGCGGTGTATTTATGCTGCTCCTTCCAGTCTACAACAATGCAGACGCGCTAACAACCCGTCGGCTGATAGCTTAGCTTCTCTTTACGCCTACGGTATGCCTCTGGCACGATAATGCCAACTAGCACAAGCAATACCCCTGCCCATTTCAACCAGCTTACCTGCTCATGGAGTACGAGCGTAGACAGCATGACAGCCACAGGAAGCTCTACTGCTCCGAGAATGCCGGCCAAGCCTTCTCCAATATGCGGTACACCATAGGCGAAGAGCAGCGGCGGTATAAATGCGCCAAAACAGCCTAATAAAAGCCCGAACAAAAGCAAATCGCCCCACAAACGTCCATTTATCAAATGATGCGGCGGGAAGATCAGGCTTACAAAGAGCAGTGCGCCTGCTACCATCCAAAGCGTGCGATGCAAAGGGTTTGCTTTTGGCAGCACGCCTCCGCTTATAAGAATAAATACTGTATAGCTGACTGCTGCAAGTAGCCCAAATAGGATACCTGTCATGCTGACGGCTTGTACTTGCTCCTCCAATACACCAGCTGCAAGAACAGTTCCAGCAATTACGATAGCCAGCGACACCAGCATTATCGCCTGCGGCCATTTTCTCTGCCTCACGGCTTGTATTACCAAGCTGATCCATACAAATTGAAAAAGCAAAATAATTGCCAATGAAGCCGGAATGTATTTTAATGCATTATAGTATAACAAGCCTGTAGCAGCCTGAGGAACGCCTGCCAGCATCAGCCACGCAACCTTTTTGCCATTTAATCTCTCAAATGCTGCACCTGCCTGCTTCTGCTGACCTTTGCCTTTCCATTTCATTGCCAGACTTAACAGGCTTAATAATAAAAAACCAACCAGCAGCTGTGTGCCGACAACCTCCTGCAGTTTATAACCTTTATCATAAGCCAGAACGACAAAGGTTGATAAAATGCCATAGCTCGCGGCTCCAAAAAAAACTGCAATCATATGCTTCATAATACTATTGACCTCCTTAGTGCTGTAAAAATAAAAAAATCCTAGCCTCGAATAGGAATAATCTTCATAAGATCATATCCGCTATTCGTAGCTAGGAAGTTAAGGCTTCCTGTAGAGACCCTCACCCTAATGAAAGTGACTTTGTGAGGCTATACGAAATATTGCACAACAAAATATATTTTATCGTTTTTAATCATATTGTCAAGCGCTCAATTTTATTCTACCTCATGAATGCGGATTAAGTTTGTTGCCCCAGCCTTGCCGATCGGCACTCCTGCCGAAATGACAATATAATCTCCGCGCTGTATCAGGCGGGCTTCAACTGCTCTTTGTATCGACATATCGAATAAATCATCTGTGCTAGTAACAGGCTCGCCTTTTAGCGGCGTAACGCCTCGGACAAGCGTTAATCGCTTCATCACATGGTCATGAGCCGTAATCGCAATGATTGGCGCCTTCGGTCTATGCTTCGATACCATCCGGGCGGAAAATCCGCTTTCCGTAGGCGTAACTATCGCGCTTGTAGCAAGCTGCAAGGAGGTTGCCACAACTGCCTGGCTGATCACCTCAGTCGTTGTAGCAGGATGAGCATTGCGCTTTGCCGTAAATTGATCCTCATAATTAATCGTCGATTCTGTCCGGTGAGCGATTGTCGCCATCATTTTCACTGATTCAAGCGGATAATTTCCTGCCGCTGTTTCACCGGAAAGCATAATTGCATCGGCACCTTGCAGCACCGCATTTGCAACGTCGCTTACTTCAGCGCGCGTCGGCCTTGGATTAACCTGCATTGAATCAAGCATTTGAGTTGCAACAATGACAGGCTTGCCTGCTGCATTGCATTTATCGATCATTTGCTTCTGAATCATGGGAACATCCTCAGCAGGAATTTCTACGCCCAAATCACCGCGAGCAACCATAATGCCATCAGAGGTTTCAATTATACCGTCTAGATTGTCGACGCCTTCTTCATTTTCGATTTTGGAAATAATCTGAATATGACCTGCTCCTGCTTGTTCCAGCAGCTGTCTGACATGGAGCACATCCTCGGCCTTGCGGACAAAAGACATGGCAATCATATCTACTCCTGCAGCAACTCCAAATTGAATATGCTGCTTATCCCTTTCCGTTACGCCCGGCAACGATGTGCGGATACCCGGCAAATTAACGCCTTTGCGCGGCTTTAATGTACCGCCATTTACAATACGGCACTTGGTTTCCGTCCCTTGGGCAGAAATGACCGTAAGCTCAATTAGTCCGTCATCGATTAAAATACGGTCTCCCGCTTGTACATCTGCGGCCAGTTCAGCATAATTAACACTTACGACTGAAGCAGTACCCTCCGTCTGCTCGCTAGTTAGAATAATTTCAGCTCCGCTGACAAGCTCTACCGACTTCTCCTTCAGCGTGCCTATTCTAATTTCAGGTCCTTTAATATCCATCATTACTGCCACAACTGTGTCAGCTTTCTTCGCTGCCTGTCTAACAAGATCAATTCGCCCTTGATGATCCTGCAGCTCGCCGTGCGCCATATTCAAGCGCGCAACACTCATACCGGCAAGCATCATTTGCTCAAGCATTTCAACGGATTCACAAGCCGGTCCCATCGTACATACAATTTTCGTTTGATTCATAACGTTCATCCTCCGTTCTTGACTGCTGTTATTGTAATGGATAAAACAGACAACGTACATGAACTATAGTATGATAGAAAGACTATAGTACAACGAGGTGACTGGATGATTACGATACCGCATTGGCGCCGCGACCAGGGAATGAGCTGGTATGACAGTGCAGAACTAGCGAAAAAGCAGCATCATTTTATTGTTGTTACGTATGGAAGCTGCCTGTACTGGATAAATGGAGAAAAGGTAATGGTGAGTAAAGGCGATTTTTTATTTATACCTAGCTCTGTTCCATACTACGGAAAAAGCATTCCAACCGTTTTCCATGAGAAGCTGCATTTTGAAGTGCAGGAATTGCCGCCGTTCAGCGGGATAACGCCCCCAAGCAAAACTGTAAGACTGCCGTTGTTTCAATCTGACAGCTGGATAAAATCGAAAGCTGGCTGCTATGACTTAAGCGTGGAAAGAATTCGGACTGCTTTAAAGGAAATAGAAGAGGGGTTAGCCTTTGCGGAAGGGCGCTTGCTGGCAGCTTTGCTGGAGACGCTGACCTTGTGGAGCCGCGAGCTTGAGCAGGGAGAAATGACAGAGCCTGTCGTACAGCATGTGGAAAAAATGAAAAAGTACATCGCAGAGCATTATCGCCAGGCCATTACCAAGCAGCATCTGGGCAGCTGCATTAAACGCTCGCCAAACTATGCTGCGGCGATATTCAGTAAAGTGACGGGCCAGCCTATAAGTGCATATGTCCATGCCGCCAGAATAAAAACAGCTGTCTATTTGCTGCAGGAATCGCTGCTGACCGTCAGCGAAATAGCCGAATATCTCGGCTATCGCGACGTCACATATTTTCAGCGAATTTTCAAACGAATGCTTGGCCATCCTCCATCCGTTCTGATGAAGGATCGCCCTCCAACGCCTTAGCTAAGCCTGCGGGCAACATTTTGCGGCTGCGCTTCAATCAGTGCCATTTTCAAATTTTTTGCGCCCAGCATCGCCATATTAAATCTTGTATTATCGGTTGCTGAGCCGATATGAGGCAAAGTCAGCACATTTTTCATTTGCAGCAGCGGATGATCCTTCTGAATAGGCTCCTGCTTAAAAACATCCAGTCCAGCTCCTGCAATCCAGCCTTCCGACAGTGCTTCTACGAGCGCTTCCTCGTCAATCGTTTGTCCGCGCGACACATTAATGAAATAAGCAGACTTCTTCATCAGCTTGAATTGGTCGCGCCCAATCATGCCCTCTGTCGCTTTCGTTAACGGGGTTAACAAAAGCACGAAATCAGAAGTTTTAAGCAGCTCCTCCAAGGACGAATACCTTACGCCAAGCTGTTGTTCAACCGCTTCCTTCCGGCTGCGGTTATAGTATTGAACATCCATTGAAAATCCCAGCTTGGCTCTGCGGGCCACAGCCTCGCCTATTCTGCCCATTCCAATAATGCCAAGCGTAGCATGATGAACATCGGTTCCAAATATCGTACGTCCCGCATTGGCATTCCACAGTCCCTGTTTCACAAAATGATCAAGCTCAGCCACTCTGCGCGCGCAGCCCAATATTAGCGCAAATGAAAGATCGGCAACCGTCTCGTCAAGCACATTTGGCGTATGCATGCCAATTACTCCATGCTTCTCCATCGCATCGAAATGAAAATGATCATAGCCAACGCTGATCGTGCTGACCGCTCTCAGCTTAGGAGCCGCTTCCAACAAACGCTCATCGATCGTTCTGCCAGCAGTCAGTATGCCTTCTGCACGGCTCAAATAAAGCATCAAAGTTTCTTTGTCTATTTTTTCATTTTTATCCCAATAGTCAAGATTGAAGCTCTCTTCCAAATATTGCTTCACCTCAAGCGGCAATGGTCGATCAATAAATATCGTCGGTTTCATCACATAACTCCTTTGCGTCGTTATAAGTATGTGTTTCATTATAAATAATACGATGCCGTTTGGATAGGCTTGACTGAGCATTTTACAAGAAGAAACGGCTCGACCTTATATAAGGACGAACCGTTTCTTGAAAATTATTTTGCCTGAAGCTGTTTCACCAAGTCCTCACTCTTCACTCCAGGGCTGCCATTAATCCGTTTCAGCGCAAACAAAGTTCGCGGATCGCCCTTCACCAAGTAATTGACGCCAGATTCAGTAGTAAGTGTAGCCCGATAGCCCAGATCTTTAATTATCTGTTCGGATAGATGCGAATAATATCCAAATGGATAAGTAAACACCGTTACCTTCTGGCCTGTCTTCTCCTCAATGATTTGGCTTAAACCATTTATATCCGCTTCAAGCGCTTTAGCATAAGCTCCTGTCGTTTCACCATCCATCTGTAAAATACCGACACGCGTCTGGCCGTCATCCTTGCTCTCATGCATGTCTATCGTATGATTCTGCAAATCGACCAAGCCCGAATCAACCATTTCCTTTGCTTGCTCCCATGTAAAATGCGGATAAAAATTAACGCCTGGCAAGCGATGCTCCGTCCGTCCAGCTGACCAGCCGATCGGCGAAATAGTTGCCTTCATATTAAGCTCCTTCAACACTGGAAAAGCATGCTCGTAATTGCTTAAGTAACCATCATCAAACGTTATTGCAACCGGATTTGGCGGCAGCTCCTTCTTGCCGTCTACAAAATCGATCAGATCAGGTATAGATACCGTATTGAACCCCGCTTTCGCAATAGCGAGCATATCACTTCTGAATTTATCCGGCGGCGTAATTAATGAGTTCGGCTCAAAAGGATCTGCATCGATATGATGATAGACTAAAATCGGCACTTTTGTTTTTTCAGCTGCCGCCGCTGCTGGCGCTGTGAACACCTTTTCCGCATGAGCCGCTGCATTGTCCTTCGTTGTGTAATGACCAAAGTCAGCAGGCACGTATATATTCTCATCTTCGAAAATATATCCCAGCATCATTGTGCCAAGCGAATTGCGATAATGCATCGTATCATAAAAATATCTTGGGTCGCCGCTAACTCCCGTATAACCGGTAAAATCCCAAAAATCCGTTACTTCGGCGATCTTTACCCAATATTTTTTCAGATCGTCAAGATTGTAGCTTTTCAGCTCCTGCTCGGAAGTAGCACCTGTAATCAGCCTGAAGCTGATGCCGCGCTCATCGCAATATTGCTTCATTCTCTTTAATGACTCTACATTATTGTCCAGAGCGATTGGCTCCATCTTCCCGAAAGGAGCAAAAGCCGCTTTATTACGATCCATATATTGACCTAAATTATTAACATCCTCTGCATCTCGTTTAACCTTGTTGTAGACGCCGTTTTCAGGTATGAATTGAGCGTATTCAAAGGAATCTATTTGTCTTTCAGCCAATCCCTGCAGTTTATCGTAGCCGTAAGACGGATTGAGCAACAAATATTTCAAATAAAACGTCAGCTTCGACTCGCCAGAAACTTTGGCGTGCAAAGACTGCTTGAAGTCAGTCGCCTTCTCATTATAGTGGCTGATCTCCTGCAAGCTCATATGAATAACAATGTTTTTAGGCTTATATTGATCTACAATATAATACATCGTTTTTTCATAATCATGAAAATCGCCGCCATACATCAGCATGCTGTAAAATTTTGAGTCATCCCCATAATATTGATTTAACAATTCTGGAGAGATCGAGCTTGATTTGGAGCCTCCGATAATATAGGAATTATACTGCTCATGCCGCTCGTCCAAGTAAGCGATTTTTGCTACTCTCGGGTTATTAACCATATTGTATGAATGCCATTTTAAAAACTTATCACCGAACACTCCAAAAGGATCGACAATAATATTGAAGCCGCCAACTGCCAGCCCGCCTACGACAAGCGCAGCTGCAAAAGCTATTAACCATTTACGCAAGCTCATATGCTCACCTCAGCCTTAAAATTGAAAATACAAAAATTTAGAAACAGAAGTCATTTGCGTTAATGAAATGCCTAATAGAAAGGCAGCTGCAAAGGCATAGCGATAGCGCGGCTTGAAATCCTTCGTTATTTCGCTTGAATTTGGCGCAAAAAAAGCAATAATCATCGCAATAGCAAGCAGCACAATCGTATACAGATGATAGGCGCCAAAGGTAAGGAACTGGTAATACACAGCATTGCCTACGCCGTATTCCTTCCAGACAAACATCATTTTCATCACTTCCAGCGCATGTGGAAGATTGTCAGAAACGAATAAAATACGTGTGCCGACTACGCCCGCAAATGTAATTACCCATGCTAAAATAAAAGGCAGCTTCCACTTTTTGCGATACATGAAATGAGACATGCATACAAATACGCCATTAATAACGCCCCATAAAACAAACTCCCAGCCTGCTCCATGCCAAAAGCCGGATACAAAAAAGGTAATCATTACAGCACTATAGAAGTTAAAGCTGCCCTTTCCCTTTCGATATACGCTGCGAAATACATAATCGGATAAAAAGCGCGACAGCGTCATATGCCAGCGATTCCAATATTCTCTGAAATTTCTTGCCTTATATGGTGAATTGAAATTTTGCGGAAGACGAATATTAAACAGCAAAGCAAGTCCGATCGCCATATCAGCGTAACCGGATAAATCAAAATAGTAAGAAAGCGTATAGCCTACCGATGACAACCAGGCTGTAAGTGTATCACCCGCACTAATATTAGCAAAAAATTGCTGGGAGTAATTCGTTAGAGGATCAGCCAGCATTATTTTTTTGGCACAGCCAATTGAAAACAAGAATAGCCCCAGCATAATATTGGAAGCATTGAACAAGCGCTGCTTATTGTCCTGGTATTGCGGCAATACTTCAGCATGATGAACGATTGGACCTACAATCAACTGCGGGAAAAATGTAATAAATAAAAAGAAATCAATCGCTGGCGTAGGCTTAGCCGTACCGCGATAACTGTCTACCAAATAAGCAATCAACTGGAAGGTATAAAAGGATATGCCCAGCGGCAGCACAATATTAACAAGCCCGTAAGCTTGCCCAGTAATCATATTTACATTATCGATCATAAAATTCGCATATTTATAATAGCCCAAAAATAAAATATTCAGCGTCAGCCCTGCTGCCAAAAGCAATCGCTTGAGCCCATTCCTGCCGGCATTGCCACTCTTGATCATTAAATTGCCGAGCATTAAATTGACGCACATATCAATAATAAAAATTATAGTAAAGCTGCCGCTGCCTTGCGCGTAAAAGTATACCGAGGCTATAACGAGCCATAGCTTGGCCCAAAAATGAAGCTTAAAATGACTAAGCAGCCTGAATCCTAAAAAAACAATCGGCAAAAAAATAAAAATAAATGAATATGTTGAAAAAATCACTAAATACGACCTTCCTTCATCCGAATGCATAACTAGAATGAAATGGCAGTTGCCAAGAATTATTTCATTATAGCACAGATAAAGATCAATGCATAAATCGACAAATCTCTTTCTATTATTAACCAAGTGTTGAAAATCAGCGCAAACAGTTCTATCATAGAAATAATAATATGATAAAGATAGGAAGGTTTACCCAATGACACAAAAAGGCGGTTACCGCGTTTTATTGTACTATAAATTTGTTCCAATTCCCGATGCTGCAAGCTTTACAGCTGAGCATTTGACTTATTGCAAGGAGCTTGGCGTAAAAGGCAGAATTTTAATTGCGGATGAGGGCATTAACGGCACCTTATCAGGCACTTATGAGCAAACAGAGCAATATATGCAGCATATGCATGCCAACCCTCTGTTTGCCGATATGGTTTTCAAAATTGACGAAGCTGATAAGCATGCTTTCCGCAAAATTTTTGTAAGGCACAAAAAAGAGCTCGTCACTTTGCGGTATGAAAAGCCTTTAGATCCAAACAGCTTGAGCGGCAAGCGCTTATCGCCCAAGGAATTTCATGATTATTTGCAGCGCGAAGACGTCATTGTCCTCGACGGACGCAGCGATTATGAATATGATCTGGGTCATTTCCGCAACGCGATTAAGCCTACGCTGGAAACATTCAAGGAATTTCCGAAGTGGCTGCGTGAAAATATGCAAGACTATAAGGACAAGCCCATTTTGACTTATTGTACGGGAGGCATCCGCTGCGAGAAGCTTACAGGTGTTATGCTAAGTGAAGGCTTCACTGATGTATATCAGCTGGAAGGCGGGATCGTAACGTACGGCAAAGATGATGAAGTAAAGGGCAGACTGTGGGACGGCAAATGCTACGTATTCGATGAGCGTATTTCTGTAGATATTAATCATACTGATGAAGCGGTAGTTGTCGGCAAATGCTATCATTGCGGCACTCCTGCAGAAACGTATATTAATTGCGCGGATGATACCTGTCATCGACAGCATATTGTATGCGATAATTGCGAACAGCAATATAATCATTACTGTTCGCCCGAATGCGAAGAGCATGTGCATAGCCTAGCCCAGGGATAAACGTGCCCCGCTCCAAGGCATATAATAAACAGGGATATCGGCAACAACAACCGATATCCCTGTTTTATGGTTCGTCCCACTACGCAGACGAGCATTGTTTTTCATGCTATATTAAAAAGCTAATGAAGGATAGCTTTTTTGTAGTCACTCTTCATAATGGACTTCACTAATGAAGGCCATTTACTATTAGTTGGACAATACTTTTTAGCCACCTTTTCAATGGTATCCAAGCCTTTGCCCACATAATTTTTTGAAATCAGCTGCGCAAACTTCTCCACACTGTCGCTTTTCGTCTTAAAACTAAAGCCTTTATTAAACCCGTCACCGTCAATGGCATTCAATCCGAACAAGTTATTTTTCTGCTTGGCAAGCTTACTTTTGCCGTGACCGCTCTCCAGCTTCATCACCGCTACCGTGAAAAAAGCATTAACGCCGTACTTCACTTCCATTTCAAGCACAGCCTCGCCAAGCCCATGGCCTGCCAGAGCTGAATCTCCAAACAGCTTTTCAATTTGCTCGCTCGTAAGACCGGAAGCCTGGTCAACCGTCGAGGTAGGCTGATTGGCCTTTTTGTCTTTTTGAACGGTTTTCACAATTTTAGGCAAAGCTTCGCTCTTCAGCTTGGCAGACAGCTGCTGAGGATGCTGGTCTGTTGCCGACGATACTGCTTCCATATAGCTTTGAATCGTAACTGGCTTGTTCATTTCACGCTGTTCTAATGCTCCCTCTTCTGCTTGCTCAATCCGTTTCACATAATTTCCATTTATGTATCCATCCGACTCCAGCTCAAGCCAGCCATTTTCAAGCTCGCTTACAATAGTGAGCTGGTCGCCTTGCTTCACCGTTTTAAGTATTTTAGAATCGGCATGACCCTGCTCCCGTATATTCAAAAAGTAAGCTGTAACTTCAACCATGAAGGATGGGAGGCTGCCAGTAATCTCTGTTTTCTCGTTATATGTAATTTCATTCCTTTGCAATACCTTTTCTAAACTCTCTGTGATCGTTTCAGCATACAAGCTTGAATATGCCTCATCCATCGTTATGCTTTCATCCGCTAGAGCTCTATTATCGTCTTCCTCATCATTTTCCTCATAAATTTTATTCCATGCATTATTCAGCTTTTGAAAGGCGGCTAACCAGGCTGGCTTCCAATCGCTATGATGCGCTACGTCAATATGAACAGCCTCACTAGCAGGAACTTCCTCCATGACTGAGCTCGATGTTTCCAGATGGGCGGATTCAGTGCGTTGAGGCGGATTAAGCAAAAGGGTTATCACTAGCAATAAACAAATAGTCATTATACTTATTGGATGATTGATCATTTTTCTCATATCAAGTACCTCTTTCCTAAATTTATTTAAGAAGATCGGTCTTGGAAGAGTATATGTGGCAACGTCCAAGCTAAGACTGTCATTTTAAAAAAAATGCTTAAAAATAATAAAAAAACAGCTTTCCTGTAATAGGAAAACTGTTGATATTAGTGGATTTTCAGTCCTTAAAAAATATTTTTTCGCTATTTATTAATTTTTTTTCAGACAATTTATTAATGCTATTAAATTTATAGGCGTTTAGCAGAGAGAATACCGGGATACTGGCATTATTTGAATGATTTTATTCAAAATCGCATCATCCATTAACTGCTCGGACAGCAATACGATTTGACCGGCATCCTCGCGCGCCCGAATCAACCGGCCGATGCCTTGTCGCAATCTCAGCAGCATATAAGGCATATCAATTTGCTCGAACGACTGCTCCGCTTCCGCACGCAGCGCTGTAAAGACAGGATCATTAGGCGGAAACGGCAGATCCCAAATAATGACCTGTGTCAATGCAGGACCCGGAATATCAAGGCCCTCCCACAAGGTAGAAGCGCAAAGCACGCTGCTTTTATCCATTTGAAACTGTTTAATTAAATGACTGATTTCCTGTGTGCCTTCAAACAGCATACCGCTCAAATCGGCATTGGAATAACAATATTGTATAAACACTTCAAGCTGCTGCTGCGAGGAAAACAGGACGAGTGTGCTGCCACCATTTTTTTCTATCAGCTCAATCGTTTTTCGGGATTTTTCCGCTAAGGATATGGCTGGCTGCTTCATGATGGAAAGCTTCATTTGCACATCATAATCATATGGCGACTGAACGGTGAAGGATAGATGGCTTCCGATGCCAAGCGCATCGGCAAGCAGCTTGAAATCACCGTTAACAGATAAGGTAGCAGAGGAAAATACGATCGGCATCGTGCCGTTAAACACGTACTCCTTTAGCATTTCCTTTACTTTTTTGGGCATAATGATAAGCGACAACCCTAATTTGTCCTTGCTTGCCCAGCTAATAGGCTGTACAGGCTGCCGAAATTGTGACAAAGCTTGCTGAATCGTATCCAAATGCTCTTCGACAATTTTGAGCTGATAAGAATCGATCGTAAACATGCCGCCTTCATACACAAGCTGCTCTTCAATCTCGTTAATAGCGGCATGAAATTGATGCAGCTCTTTTGTCAGTCTGTCACTCCATAAAATCTCCATTCGGTCAGATGCTTCAACCTGCCTGCTGGACTGCTCCAACTGCTGAAACAAGCGTTCACTGGCCGATATCGCTTCCTCAATCGCAAGTGCGAGTGATTCTCGAATTTCACCCTGCAGCAGACGAACAACAATTTCTTCAAACACATCATGATTAAGCTTATAGGTCAATGCTTTTTGAGCCGCGGTTTCAAGCAGATGCCCTTCATCGAATACAACCGAGCTGTGTTCCGGCAGCAATGGAAGCTGTCCTTCACGCTTGCGTGATTCAAATGTCCATACATGCTGCATATAAAAATCATGCGAGCAAATAATGGCATCTGCTGTTTTACGGTAATAATCTCTCGACAGCGTTTGTCCGCAGCGATGCCTGCGATCGCAGACGAAGCAATCCTGAAATACATCCCAGCCAATCCTCGACCATTCCTTATCACTTAAATCCGGATAATCTCTGCGATCTCCGTACGGATAAAAGCTTTGCATCGTAGTCGGCTTCGTAACGAAATCTGGCAGCCCTTCATATATGTCGAACAAGCGGTCCGCGAACAGCTCATTCTCCTCTTCGCCTCTAGCTTCATCAAGCTTTTCCAAGCACAGATACTGATCTTTAGATTTCGCGAGTCTGGCATCAATTTGAAAATCCAAATGCTTGGCTATCTTGGCAAGATCGCCTTCCTCTTTTACGAGCTGCTCAATTAAGGACTCATCTGCACAAGCTATAATTGCCGGCTTTCCGCTATAGCGCGCGTAGCTGATTGCATATAACAAATAAGCTAGCGTTTTTCCTGTGCCTACACCAGCCTCGGCAAAAATAATCTCACGATCCGCATACGCGCGTTCCAACTGAAACGCCATATAAATTTGCTCATCACGCACTTCAAAGCCTGATTCTGGCAGCTTTTCATAAAAAACATCTGCAATCCAATCGCTAGCCTGCTGAATAAACGGCTGCTTATGGTCATAGTCAAACGGATAATGGTTAAGCTTCACTTCTCTGTTTCTCCTTTAAGATGAACCTTCCCATCGAATGGAATCTGTTCATGTACATACCTTATTTTTGGCGAAAATGCTTCAACTACTAGTGAAAATTTGTGTATAATACAATTGGAATTGCAAAGGAGAACCTAGTCATATGAATCATATTAAATTTATGCTATACACGATTGCAGCAGGCTTGCTGGCAGGTACTCTATCTGCTTTTTTTCTGGTTAGCTTAGAATGGGTCACCAGTATGCAAAACACTTATCATTGGCTGCTTTGGCTGCTTCCGCTTGGAGGAGCACTTGTATCGTATGCTTATATTAAATTTGGCAAAGATACAAGCCGCGGCAATGCGCTTATTTTTGAACAGATTCAGACCGGGCGAGGCAGCGTTCCCTTTCGCATCGTGCCGTTTGTACTTGGCGGAACATTGATCACCCATCTATTTGGCGGTTCCGCAGGCCGGGAAGGGACAGCGATGCAAATGGGCGGCGGAGCTGCCAGCTGGCTTGGTGCTGTCGGCAATTTAAACGCAGAACAGATCAGACTATTGCTGCTTGCCGGCATTAGCGCAGGCTTCGGCTCCTTATTCGGAACGCCGCTGGCAGCGGCTGTTTTCGCATTGGAGGCTGCAGCCAGAGGCAAGCAGCGCCTTCACGCTATCATCCCTTGCCTTGCAGCCAGTTATACCGCCCATTTCGTATGTCTGCTCTGGGGCGCAAAGCATCAGCATTACTTTATTAGCCTAGTACCTCATTTTAATTTCATAATTTTAATCAAGCTTATAGCAGCCTCAGCAGCGATTGGCGCAGCTGCCTGGCTGTTTAAAAAAGCACTCTCCAGCTTGAAAAGACTGTTTCAAGCCTATTTGCCGCATACGGCTTGGCGAAGCTTCGCAGGGGGAATCATCATCATTGCACTTGTCTATGCACTGGGCACCAGAGCTTACCTTGGCTTAGGGCTTCCCTTAATCGAGCAAGCATTCGATCAGCCGGCAGCAGCACAATGGTTCGCCCTCAAACTCATATTTACTGTTATAACACTGGCAGCAGGCTTTATCGGCGGCGAGGTTACGCCATTATTCGCTATAGGCGCAACGCTTGGCAGCGCGCTTGCTCCGCTAATAGGCACATCGCCTTCGTTTTTGGCGGCAATCGGCCTTTCTGCCATGTTTGGCGCTGCCACGAAAGCGCCGCTCGCCGCATTTGTGCTTGGCCTAGAATTGTTTGGCACGGATGCAGCCTTATATTTGCTGGCAGCTTGTCTTATCAGCAGCCTGTGCTCCGGGAAAAACAGCATTTATGCTGCCCCTGTCCGCCAATCGATGTGATTAGCCGAATCGCTTCCGATAGCCGCACTTCTTGCAAAGCTCCTCAACGGCTTCTCTTCTTGAGAAGCCGTCATAAATCCGCGTTGCCCGCTCTCCATCAATAATGTCCGAAAAGCTCTGTTCATGCACGTTGCCTAAGTTGATAATACCTTCACCATCCAGACAGCAAGGAATCACAGTTCCATCGATCAGCACTCCAGCCTGATTGCGCAGCGCGTAGCAAAAGCCTTTTCCCTCGTCTGCTGGAGCAGCCAGATCAGGCCAATCGAATTCAGGATCCTGATTCAAATAAATGCGATCAGCAATTTTGACGCCAGTGCCTGGCTTGAAGCGCTCTTCTATCTGATAATCCAGGCTATATTCCTTTTCTATCATCGCCAGCAGTTCGCGATTTTTTTGCTTTTGCTGATTTAGCTCATTGTCCATGTCGAGATTCCACAATCTGTACGAAACAATCAAGTTGCTGGCGGCATTTGCCTCTCGGACAAAATCTAAAATTTGCGACAGATAGCCTTCCTTATCCTTAGATCCGGGATGCCCGTCAAAGCTGTGCAAGGAAAAATTAATCTGGCGCAGTGCAGGTTTTCCGAGCAGCTTATGCTTATTTTTCGCAATCAGCGTGCCATTAGTCGTAATATTTACTTTAAAGCCCTTCTCATGGCTAATATCGAGCAATTGGTCAAGCTTCGGATGCAAAAGCGGCTCGCCCTTCACATGGAAATAAATATAGTCGGTAAAGGGCTTGACCTGATCCAGCGTTTTACTGAAATCTGCAACAGAAATAAACCCTTTGGCACGCTGAGTAGGCGGACAAAAGGTGCAGGATAAATTGCAAATGCTCGTCGTTTCTATATAAAATTTTTTAAATCGCTTCACTGCAATCACAATTCCTATCTTGTTAAAATCGTATTGATTATCCATCTAGTATACACTAGTTAACTGCTGTAGTCTCTAGCCCAAAAAAGCTTAAAAAACAAGTTGACCCCTGCTGAAAATCATAATATAATGGCGGTACGAATGAGGTAAACAGTTTTCTAGGGTTCCGCAGTCATCCACGGCTGGCCTGGTCCGAGAGAAAACACGCGTATTAGCCGCGTTAACACGGAGGGATAAAAGCCCGGGAGATATCATCGTGATATTTCTCGAGGCTTTTTTTGTTTTTTGCGCATCCTATAAAAATATTTGCAAGTATCCACTCGTGTGCGACGCGATTATTCGCGGCTACAAAATAGAAAGGGAGAGCAGCTATGACTGTAAATCGAAATGTGTACTGGATTTTGCTAATTGTTGCAGGCTTTTTTGAAATTATGTGGGTTGTAGGATTAAAGCATGCCGATTCTGTGCTGCTTTGGGGTATGACAGTCATCGCCATACTCGTCAGCTTTGGATTGCTTATACACACCAGCAAATTTTTGCCTACTAGCACAGCATATGCCGTTTTCGTTGGCATCGGCACCGCAGGAACGGTCGTATCCGAAATGACCATATTCGGGGAGCCATTCAGCTGGGGCAAAATTATACTCATTATTGTTCTGCTTATTGGAATCATCGGACTGAAGCTTGTTACAGACGAGCATTCGCAGGCACAAGAAACAAGTAATGCTAACGAGAAAGGAGCAGGAGTAAGCAAATGAGCTGGATATATATCATTTTGGCTGGATTATTTGAAGTTGTAGGCGTTTCTGGAATAGCTAGAATCAGTCAAGCAGGAACGATTAAAAATTATTTCATTATGATTGCCGGTTTTACGATCAGCTTCCTGTTTCTTGCTCTTGCCATGGAATCCATGCCAATGGGCACTGCATATGCCGTTTGGACTGGAATTGGCACGATCGGCAGCGCCATCGTCGGCATAGTAGTATTTCATGAATCGCGCAGTAAAAAAAGAGTGTTTTTTATCGCCCTCGTTCTTTTTTCTGTTATTGGATTAAAATTGATTGAATAGGCGTTTACAGCAAAAAGGCTGAAAACAGGGGCTATCCCTGCTTCAGCCTTTTTGAACTTGATCGCTGTGCATTCCCTTTTCATTTGCTAGCTGCTATTTTTGGACTTCAAGCATACGAAGCAATACTGTGATGACTTCTGCACGGGTTGCATGCCCATTAGGAATAAACTGTTTTTTGCCGCGTCCTTGCATAATGCCAGCTTCATGAACAGCGTTTACGCTTTCTCTCGCCCATTTTGGAATATCATGATAATCGGTATAGCTCCCTGTATTATCCTTTTTTGCCGGCAAATCGAGTGCACGAGCAATCATAACAGCAAGCTGTGCACGTGTAATATACGCCGCCGGTCTGAAAGTTCCATCCTCATAACCGCTTATTATGCCTGCATGAATTGCTTTCTCAACGGATTCCCGCGCCCAAGAGCTTATTGATGCATGATCGGCAAATGAAATTCCCCCCTTCGTACTATCAGACTTCAACGCATTCATTAGCATGACTGTAAATTGCTCCCTTGTCACATCGTCATTCGGTCTGAATGTGCCGTCAGGAAAACCATTTATTAAGTTTAAAGCCGCGGCACGCTTAATTAAGCTTTCAGCCCAATGATTTTTAATGTCATTAAATGTTGCTCCATTTTCAACCGCTGATTCGCTCTCGTTTTCATTTTCTTTCGAGCCGCTGGAATTATCGCCATCACCATCATCGGTGTCTCCCCCATTGCCGCCATTCTCATTTCCCCCTCCGGGAGTTTCTGTATCAGGAGGCCCAGCATCTGCAGCAGGACCGAATATAGCCACCTCCGCAATACTATTCCAGGCGTTGGATGTATTGCCGAATCCTTTTATGCGCACGTATCGTGCGGTTACAGGTGAAAAAGAATGCAATTCAAGCTCAATACTGCTGCCCGAGCTGAATCCGTCGAAAACCTTGCTCCATGCTATTCCATCCTCAGACAGTTCAATTTGAAAATAGCTGGACCTTATATTGCCTTGATACCATGCGACTGCCAGAGCGGCCACCTTTTTCAGCCCGCCCAAGTCATATTGTATCCACTGATCGCCTTCAGCCGACCAGCGCGTATTAAAATTATTGTCGAGCGTATTTTCCGGCACATTCCCGTCATGTGTACTTGCCGTCACACCGGCAGGAATTATTTTTCTATCCTCCGGCGGCATAGTCTGATCCACCGTCTGCTTAAACACGATGTAATATACAGCCGGTTTTTTCTGAGCATTCGGGTCTTTTACTTTAATGATGGTCGTACCTGGAAGCTGTGCAGCAGGCTGTACACTTACTTCAAATTGGCTGCTTGTACCTGTAACAACAGGTACGGTTTGACGATCACGCGGCAGCTCCACATCGTAAACATATCGATCCGATTGAAAATCAGCCAACGGCACTCCATCAATTGCCAAGCCGCTGAGCACTGCAATTTCCCCGGCCTCAATCTCCCACTCATCCAGCGGAACGACCGGCACATCGTCGAGCATCGACAAATCACCGTTTATTATTGGCGTCATACGAACAGTAATCGCAGCCTCCTTCACTTCCTCCAAATGAATTGCCAGCTTCTGAACACCGACATTCCTCGTTTGGCCGGCCGGATTCAATGAAGTTGGCAGGGGCTCGGCAGGCATAACGCTAAAGGAAGCATTGACCGGACTTAAAATCTCGACTGCAAGCTGCCGCCCATCTTGACTCAACAAGGCAATCGTCCCATTCTGCTTTAACTCAATGTCGGCACGCGTATGCATAAACCAATACAGCTCGGAAGGCACCTTCAGCTTGACCTCATCCTGTACGAGAAATTGACGGCGATGATCAATAAGCGCTGTCCCCCGCTTCACAGATACGGCAGATTTTTGATAAGCTGGCGTCAAATCAGCAATTGCAAATGCTCCCTCGCTGGATTCGAACGATGTTCGCGTAATTTCTGATATAGAGCTTGCGGACTGATCTACACCTGCAGACGGCTGTATGACGAGTGTATTATGGCCTTCCGCACGTTTACGGTAATAGGTCCATCTCAATCCGGTTTCACTCATATCCCAATATCCCGGCAAGTTATAATTTTCCGAACCCAGATCCAGCGCCCAGCGAACCCCATTCGCATCAAAGACAAATGAGCCCGTGTCAAGATCGCCGTGCGGCGCGCCGTTTTCCCCTCCTTTGAAGCCAACGAACAAAGCATTCGGATCATTCCAGCTGCTTCTCATAGTGACAGCCTTGGGAAGAATAAAATGCTGATCCAAATCTGCTGGCGGTGCTGCTCCATAGCTTCCTTCACGATACCAAAGCATATCGTATAAGCCAGGATTAATCGAAGCCCCGCTTGCAAACTGATGGTACCAGGTATATTCCGGCTTGTTAAAATGCTCTGCGAACCAAAGCAAAAGTCTGCCTGGGATTAAGGAGCTGCCATTGTCAAAATAATTGAATGCCCCTTTCGGTCCCGCAATGTAAATCGGATATTCAGCAGTTTCGGCTATTCCTTCTCTTTCTGAAAAGCCAAAATCATGACCAAATACACTATTTAATGAAGAAAGAAAGTAAATGAGATACATTGTACCGTATTCCCAATAAGCAGGCCCCTCAGTTGCCGAACCGTCGGGTGCATACTGCGGCAGCCCAAACTGAATCGATTTGAAGGCTTCCCTTAAAATCAGCCCGGCAAGCTCCTCCTCCTCATCGGCGATGGCAAGCGCGCCAAGCGTCATCCCTGCATTCGATACAAAATTCCAATTGTCGCGGTTATAAACCCACCAGTAGGTTTTGTTCAAATACATAGGCACTGCCGGCGTTAATCCTTTGTCAGCTATCGCCTCGCGAATCGTTGCCCGCTGCTGCTCTGTAAGCACATGGTAAAGCCAGTCATATCCTAGCGACACCCCGTGGGTCATCATTGCCGTATCCAGAAAGTGACCGGGACTCCAATCGGGATATGCGGCGCTAGACACATGCTCCAGCTCTTGCCAGGCTCTTTGCGCATAGCTATCGTCCTCTGTAATTTGATAAACAAATGCCAGAGTAGCGATTCTCGTTGCTGAGGTTGTATCGAGACGCAAGCCGTCCGGCTTGTTATAAACGCGCGGCTGCTCGGACAACATGGCATCTGCCTGCGATTTTACAAACTTGAACCACTCCTTCATTTGTGGATTATTATCAGCCAATTGCTGACGGATACGTGCAAAATCATCGGCAGTTGCCATCAATCTCGGATGGCTGTTGTTCGGCTGCTCCGCCTTCAGCTCAGCAATAATTTCTTCTGCTGTTGGAGCCGTGTATACATGAATGTAAGTTGAGGAGCTCCCTCCTAAAGAACTGGTCACACGCACGTAGAAAGTATCATTTCCTACATAATCTTGATTTGGCGTATACGTCCAGCTTCCTAGGCCGTCCATAACGAGCTGTCCATTGGCTGGCTGCTGCTCTACTTCATACTGCAAACCTTCCGGATGATTGCTAAGTGCTTTTAATGTACCGGAAACTGCAGTGTTTTTATTCGTCGGGTAGATCCCTTCCTCCAATTGTGGCGGCTTATGGACTGGTGTAACCGTAATAGCTACTCTAGCGGCAGCCAGATCGCCAGCTTCATTTTTAACAGTTACATAAAAGCTGTCTTCCCCCGTGAAGGATGGATCAGGATAATACTCCCATTTTCCATCAACCGTTAAATATGCCAGACCATGTGCAGGCTCTGTAAATAACTCATAGGCAAGCAAGCCTTCATCCGCTGATTCCGCTTCGATGGCACCGCTTACAAATCCTCCTTGCAGAACGGTTTCTTGAACATTCGATACCGTAATTCCAGATGGTTCACCCACATAGACAACAGCAACAGCCGATTTCCCCTTATTGGTCCCTTCTGTTTTGGCTGTTATTAGTGCGATCCCATCAGAAAGACCCGTCACTGCACCATCCGATACAGTTGCAACGGCTGGATTCGAGCTTTCCCATGAAATTAATGTCTCCACGGCGTCTTCAGGTGAAATTTGAAGGCTTAATGATTTTGTTTCGCCTGGCAGTAGAATGACCTGCTCCTCTAGTAACTTGATTCCATCAATCGGAATCCACTGCAGCATACTGGAATCATCAAACCAAACTTTTCCAGTCCCATTTTCGTAAAAACTTTCCCAAGTGACTTTGTGTGCGTCCGCTGGAATGTCTACCACCTTTTCTATTAATGTCCAGTCCTCCGCTGCAGCAAGGGAAGTTGATTCGATATAGGCAATGCGAGTGTTCGATTGATCGTAGACCTGAATTCTATAATATACCTTGCCAGTATAATCTTCCGTCTTAACCCATTGCTGCATCCGGTATTGCTTTCCTTTTTGACTGGCAGACAAAACGATACTCTGAATAAGCGCTCCCCGGCTCATGCTGTCCGCTTCTATTTTATAAGCGTTGCTTCCTGTTCTTGCAATCGTTTGATCAACCGAATATACCGGACTTCCTGAAAATGTATAAGTGGTCCATGGCGGGCTGGCACCATTGTTCATTGTTTCATAGCCGCCATTTACAAGAAGCTCTGCCGGTGCCGCATATTCATATAACTGAATATCATCAAACCATGCAGTCCCTGTTGAATTTTCTAAGAAACCTTCCCACATGATTCTCACAGTTCCTTCCGGTATATAAATCTGCTTTTGAATAAGCGTCCAATCATTCGTTCCCCGCAAAACACTGCTTTCAACAAGCACGGTTCTAGTGCCGCCGCTGTCATACATTTGAACTCTCGCATAAACACGGCCCGTAGATATGATATCTTCTGTTTTTACCCATTGCTGAAACACATAATCTTTACCTGCTTGTCCGCTTGTCAAATGAACAACTTGCCTGACTTGCCCTCTCGCTTGCTCGCTTGCACGAATCTGATAAGAATGTTCACCTTCCTTGGACTCGGAGTTCGTAACCCCATATTGAGGCGTACCTGTGAAAGTATACGTTTCCCAATGGCTCGGATTACTGCTGCCGTCGAGCATTTCAAAGCTGCCATTCGAAATCAAGTTGGCCGGGCCAGAGGCAAAGCTTTTTTCTGCATTACCGCCAATCCATGGGATACTTGGAATGAGCAGCACTATACACAGCAGCATTGCAATACTTTTTCTCCATAAGCTTCCTTTCATACAGTCTTTACTCCTCCTTCATATAAGTGTTGAGATTTACATAGCTGAAATTCATGTACATCTCCCTTTCACAATAAAAGAGGACCTCTCCATTTTCTATAAACAGTCTTGCAACGTGCTATCCAGATCACATCATTACAGCTATCTATTCTTAAAACAACTATTCATATTTAATATTTTGCCTCAATCTGACTTGTCTTTTGACTTTTTATAATATTCCTTTACAGGAATATTCCCTTTATGGTATATTCTTATTACGATATTATTGAATGGAAATGAGGAGTGAGACAGCTGTAAACAATGGACATTTCGATTTTTGCAGCACTTGCTGAACCAAGCCGGTTTCAAATCGTTGAACTTTTGCGGGATGGCCCACTCACTGTTGGGGATATCGCAGAACGAACTGGACTGCGGCAGCCGCAAGCCTCCAAGCATCTTCGCGTACTAAGCGAAGCCGGTCTTGTCGAAGTAAATGCCGAAGCCAATAAACGATTCTATAAGCTGCGACAGGAACCGTTTAAGGAAATGGAGCAATGGCTGGAGTCATGGCACCGTGTTTGGGATGAAAGATTCGACCGCTTAGACGATTATTTAAAAGAGCTGCAGAGCAAGGAAAAAGAAGACACTTAAGTCATGATTGCACACAAATTCAAATTATTTTATTTGGGAGTGAATGAAAATGACAACAAAAAATGATGCAACGAGCAAAACCGCAGTAAAAGTTGAAGGCCGCGAATTGATTATTTCCCGCAGTTTCCATGCGTCACGAGAGCTTGTATTTAAAGCTTGGACTGACCCTAAGCATTTGCCTCAATGGTGGGGACCAAAACAATTTACGACCACAGTGCAGGAAATCAATATTCAGCCTGGCGGAGTATGGCGTTATGTTATGCACGGGCCTGATGGTAATGATTACAACAACAAGATCACCTTTATCAAAGTAGAATCCCCTGAATATCTCGAGTATGCTCATGGGGACGATACAGATGATGAACAGTTCCGGGTAACGGTAACTTTCGGCCAAGAAGGCCAGTCAACTCAGCTTACGATGCGTATGCAGTTCAAATCCATCGAAGAGCTGGAGCAATCTGTCAAGCAATATGGAGCGATAGAAGGAGCACAGTCTACTCTAGACAGGCTTGAGGTGCAGCTCCCTAAAATTATGTTGACGAAGGCTCAAGGCCAAGCGTTTATGTTAGAGCGCATTTTCGATGCGCCCAAAGAGCACGTATTCAAAGCTTTTTCAGAAGCGGAGCATCTGAAAAATTGGTGGGGGCCTCGTGGATGGACGCTTACCCATTGCAATGTTGATTTTAGACCGGGCGGCTCCTGGCATTATTGCATGAAATGCATGGATAAAAACCAAGGCGATTTTTACGGCTTTGAATCATGGGGCAAAGCGGTTTACAAAGAGATTGCAGCAGGAGAAAAAATTGTATACGTTGATTATTTCTCAGACGCTGAGGGTAATGAATCAACGGAGCTGCCTCCAAGTGAAGTTATATTGCATTTCGAAGAGGCCGATGGCAAAACAATCGTTAGAAGCCAGTCCATATTCCATTCCGAGGATGCTTTGAAGACCGTTATCGAAATGGGCATGGAGCAAGGTATTACCGAGACTTGGGATCGTCTCGCCGAGCATCTGCTTTCGGTTATCAAATCATAAGGGTTATTCTACCAAACGCACAAGAAGCTGTTCATGAACCGAATCGTTCATGAACAGCTTCTTTCAACTTTTACTGCTGCAACCTTTCATTCGTTTCTAACAATCTGACGATAATCACTGCCGCTTCAGCCCGGGTGACAATGCCGTCTGCTACGAAACGGTTGCCTCCGCGGCCTTCGATCAGACCTCTCTCTGCCGCTGTAGCAGCGTAACCTTTGGCCCAGACCGGAATGAGCTCGTCATCCGCGAATCCGGTATTTCCGCCGTTTTTCACCGGAAGATTCATTGCACGGACAATAACAGCCGTCATCTCGGCCCGCGTCATATTGGCCTGCGGGCGGAAGCTGCCATCGCTATAGCCATTAATCCAGCCGGCTTGCACAGCAGACTTCACTGCATCAGCTGCCCATGCACCGATTTGTTTTTGATCTGCAAAGTCAAGCGCGGCTGTTTCATCCGACGGATCAAGAGCACGAACCAGCATAGATATCAACTCCTGGCGGCTTACCGCTTTATCAGGCTGGAAGGTATGATTGCTATAGCCCTGCACAATTCCAAGCTGTGTTGCCTTTTCGATCCAGACTTGTCCCCAATGCCCTTTGATGTCGGTCAATATGACTTGCTCTGGCTGCCCTGGCGTCCGATCCATGGCAAATACAGCAAATTTCCCAAAACTGCCGATCTCCGCCTTAATCATATCGCCATCCGCTTCCCCGCCGACTTCAATCCATTTCTCCTGCTTTTCGTCGTACTGCCAAATAGACGGATATTGTGATTCTCCCAGCTTCTTCTTGTCGAATGCAAGACTCAAGAGCGCCGGCTTATTCAGTTTAACCTCCGGCTCCCCTTGTACATCGACGATCGGACTAAGCAGTTGGCGCAACATACTGGCATAGTCGATGATCTCCTTATCATCCAGCTCCAGCAGCAACAGCTTCGTGCTTTGGTCTGTCGTGCCCTCGGCAATGATCAGCTTGGCGATATTGCCCAGGCTTACTTCCCCTGCTGCCTTGCCCGGCAAATACAATTGACCCGTATGCGAAATATTAGAACTCGGACCAGATCCTCCCTGATACGGCGGAGTTACAACCGCTTTTTCAATATCGACCTTTATAGTCGCAAGATTGGAATATTCAAAACCATCATATACCCGGAACGTAAACGTATCCTCTCCCGAGACAGCAGCATCCGCTGTGTAGACAAACTTACCCTCAGCCGCATCAGTAAGCACGGCTGTCCCTTTCTTGCCGTTTGCCACTATTTCGTAAGTAAGCTTAGTCCCTTCTACATGCTCCGCTTGCAGGCTTCCTTGTACATTCTGGCCGGCTTTAACGGTATAAGCGTCATCTTGGGCGGTTGGAATTGCCTGATTGAACATCCACTGCATCGACCGGAACTGACTTGGTCTCTTCTCAAGGCCAATACCGGAGCCCCATTCCATCCAGCCTCTTCTGCCAGCGCCGTTGTTATCATTCACAAGCAGCGATAGGCTCATCACATCTCCGCGCCCGGGCCGAATCGGCGTCAGTTCCGACCAAGGCAGAGCAAGCTTATAGATCGTCAGCTTCTGCTCTTCATCCCTCGTTACCGCAGCTTTGCCGTTAGATACCGGCCCTGCCGGCAATTCTCCCATCGTCGTCCAGCGATAAATTTGCGGGCCACCAGGCGTATCCGATATGCCATATTCATACCAGCCCAGGCTTTCACCGGGAATTCCGGGAGACAAGGCAAACTGGATACTGTCATTATTCCATATGTCAGCTCCGGAGGCCGGCGCCGCATGAACATCATCCTTTATTTTTGCAGTCAAATATAACTGATCCTGATCGTAGTGCAGCCAAACTTGCCCTCTCACTTCAATGCTGCCGGTATGACCGGACAACAACACGGGTTTCCCTTGCGACAAGTCGATTGTAGGTGGAAGAACATCAATCTCCGGCTCGATATGATCGTTGATCGCAATCGTGCCCCGGTTGACCGGATTAAAGCTGAAATTTCCTGTATACACATAGGGGTCTTGCTGAGCAAACTCAACGCGAATGGATGCCTGCTGGTCCCCTCCAAGAGAAATCGGGTCAAGCGCGATGCTAAATAACTGTTTGCCGCCCGGCTGTATAGTCGTGTTAACAAGCTCTTGGCCGGATTGTCCGCCAACTTTCCAGGTTATGTTGTTGACAGTAAGTTCTGCAGCTTCTCTAAAGTTTTCTACATTTACATTCAATATTTGAGTCAATGATCCTTCATTCTGCAGCAGCGCTGGTCTAATTGTAACCTTATGCGATATGCCGGTTGCAACCTCATGCCGCAGCTTGCCGATCTTGTTGCCTGCTCCGTCCAACAAATGAACCGCTACCGAACGGAAGCCTTCCCGCGTCTCGCCAATGGTCAGAGAAAGCTCTGCCGATTGCCCCTGCGCAGCCGCAAGCGAATATCTGTTTTCCTGCATTTTTGCAGTTACAGCCAGCTGCTGAGGTCCGGTTTTGTTGTTCATGGTTACCGTGAATGTATACGGATCACCTATTGCCGCTTGCTCGCCGGCAACTGCAAAAGTATCGTCCTGTACGATCCTGTCTATGCTTCCTTTGATATAGAAAGGTTCCCCCGACAGTGTCATATAAATTTTGCCGTTATACGGCGTATAGATCTCCGTGTTGCCCATCAGATCCGTAATTTCCAGATTGTTGTTCGTTTCGATAACAGCTTGGGTTTCTTGTTGGGCCCAGACGACCCGAAGAGCTTCGCCATCCTTGGTGAACCGATGGCTGCTGATCACGCTGCCGAATGACTCGATCTTCTGGAAAACCGCATCGGCAAGCTGCCTACTTGTGGCCGCGTAGCTCGCATAAGCCGGTTTTGGCGTGTAGGCTCCCATCAGATCATTCTTATGCCGGACCAAACCAAAATTGTCTTCATTGTAATCAGGTTGCAGCCCATCATTCATAAAATCGTACCAGGCCATCCGCTCCACTCCGTGCCCCAGTCCAAACACAAATGCCCGCAGCAAATAGTTGGCCTGTGTCTTCTCATCGACTCCTTTGGTAGATTGATGCGTCGGTATACCAAATTCCGTCACCCAGATCGGCACAAGCTCATCATCATTGTATTGCTTAATCAACGTTTTCAGGTCTGCCATCGGGTCGAATATTTCGTCCGGAGTGTTCGGGACCATGTATTTCTGTATGGACATGGCATCCAGATAGTTCAGACCGGCGTTTTTGTCCTCGCCTTCTCCCACACCTTTGAACACGCCTTCGATCCAGTTCAGATCGATGCCTGCAGAGACGATGCCTACAATTGGCACATCGGGATATGCCGGCTTTACTGCGTTATAGGTCTCCTTCATCAGCTTGAAGTAATAGTCCGGCTGCGAATTGGCAGGACTGTTGCCCCGTTTGCCAAAGCCGCCATTGAATTCATTGTACACATTCAGCCCAATAATCTGATCCTTATATCTCCCCACATAGGCCTTGGCGTATTCAGCAAACCCTTTTCTGCCCGCATCCGTATAAGGCGTGCCATTGTTGTCGTAAAACGGGTTATTGAAAGCCGCGACCAGAAGTACTTTAAGGTCATTCTCCGCAAGCTTCGCCATGTAATCATTCGGCGAAGGTTCAAAGGTGTATTTGCCTTTTTCCTTCTCAAGGGTCATCCATTCCACGCCGTCTCGTACGTAGGAAGCTCCCATATAACGAATAATCTCGGCCAGCTCCTTGCTCCACCCGCCAGCCGTTCTGTTCAGATGCGTATTGATGCCAAACGGCGAGTCACCGTTGCCGGGAGGCAAAGCAGAGGAGACAACCGCATAAGCGGTTTTGCGAACCAGCGGTTCAGTGCCTGGCCGCTCAGCTGAAACTTCCAGCGTAAAATATCCCAATTTGCTGAAAGGCACCGTAATCCCGGCCTGCCCGACATTTGTGTTCTCACTTCCCGATGCGACTTGCTCCCCGTAAATATCGAAAGCAGCCCAATTGATCACTGGCCAGGATGATCTTACGATAAATGTATTCGGTTCATCATCCAGAAATATGTTGCCAAGCGTCGTTTGCTGAATTTTCAGCTCCGGAAGCCAGTCGCCGATTCGAGCCGTAAACTGATCGAACAGCACTGTGGCAGTTAGCGCGGGGTTCTTAATGTCAAATCGGTCAAAAAGAATCGTAATCGCTACGGCCGGTTTATGCCATTCCCCATCATTCGCTCCGTTCCAATACTCAAACGATTTGGAACCCATTTCATTGATAACAACTTGCTGCCAATCAGATGTATCCTGCAACGTAATTCGCTGCTGGAATGTCTGTCCCGTCGCATCTGTTGTTCTTACACGCACGGACTTCAGATCCGAAGTTTTAATCCAGAAAGCCATTTGTTCAATATCAAGTTCGTCCACCTCTTTTTTGATGGAGGCATAGGGCGAGCCTGTAGGTCTTTGGCTGAAATCCGCCAGTATTTTCCCTGCATGGCTTCCTCTGTAGCTCTCAGCCGATTCGATCACCTGGTAACTGCTCTTGACGGCCGACGTATCTCCAAAGCTGAAGATCCATTCATCATTTGCTTGCTCGAAATCACTGATTACGCTATCAAAATCCTCCGGCGGCAGAGTGACATCAGCCGTAATCTGGTCGACCAGCACCGCGGCAGTTAAAGCGCCATTCTTAATGTCAAATCGATCAAAAAGAATCGATATGTTGTTCGTCGGTGCGTGCCATACCCCATCACTCGCCCCGTTCCAATGCTCAAACGATTTGGAACCCATTTCACTGATAACAACTTGCTGCCAATCGGATGTCTCCTGCAGCGTAATACGCTGTTGGAATGTCTGCCCTGTTGAATCCGTAGTTCGTATACGTATTGACTTCAGATCCGAAGTTTTTACCCAGAACGCCATTTGGGTAATGTCTAGGCCACTCATCTCTTTTTTGATGAGCACATACGGCGAACCGGTAGGCCTTTGGCTGAAATCTGCCAATAATTGCCCCATATAATTCCCTACGTAACTATCATCTGATTCGATCACTTCAAAGCTTCCCTGCACGGCAGGCGTATCGCCGAGACTAAAAATCCATTGATCAGTTCCTTGTTCAAAATCGCTGATTACGTAATTAAAATCCGTTGCAGCAGGAGCGAAGTCCGTTTCTTCAGCTGCAAACGCATGTTCTGTATTAAAATGAGCTATAACGTTCCAGATGCCTGACAAACAAAGGACCAGAAGGATGACACCAAACTTTTTAATCATACGCCTTTCATTCCTCCCTAATGTATTTTATATACATTCTTTTAGCTTAAATCTGTTATCCTTTGACAGCGGAACTTGAAAACCCTTGAATAATATACTTCTGACCCAGGAAGAAGACGATGAGCAGCGGCACGACTCCTGCCGTGGCGGCGGCCATCATCATGTTGTAGTCCACCCCCGCTTCTAGCATAAAATTTTGCATGCCGAGCGGTACCGTATACAATCTCTTGTCAAGCAGAAATATCAAGGCGTTCTCGTAATCGTTCCACGTCCATGTAAAATCAATAATGGCGAAGGTTGCCAGAACCGGCTTGGAAAGCGGCAGAAACAATTGAAAGAAAATCCGGAAATGGCCGGCTCCATCAATAAAAGCCGCTTCCGATATTTCATGGGGTATGCTCATGAAAAATTGCCGGATCATAAAGACGCCGAATACCGTAAACAAGCCCGGCAGAATGAGCGCCCAATGGGTATTGTAAATTTTCATCCAATCAAACATGATAAATTTCGGGACAAACAGCACTTGGGGCGGAATCATCATCAAACATAAATAAAGCAAAAAGATAGCATCCCTTCCTTTGAAAGGAATCCGGCTAAACCCATAAGCAGCAAATGCGGCCAACAAAGGAGCGCCGATCATTAAGATCAATGATATTTTTAAAGAGTTCAAATAAAACATCATAAATCCATCGCCTGTCATCCATACCTTGAAATGGTTAGTCCATACTGGATCAAGCGGAATCCACTGAATCGGATAAGTGAAGACGTCCTTCGGCTTCTTGAATGAGGTACTGATCATCCAGATCATTGGTGACAGCAGCAGCAAACTGGCTAGCGCCATAAGGATTGTGTTTAAGCTTTTGACCAACCGTTCTCTGAATATTCTGAAATTTCTTGTATCCATTTTACGTCTCCTCTCCCTTTAATAATGGACCCACTTTTTCTGGCCTACCCATTGAATAAGTGTGATACAAAGGATAATTAGGAACATGGTCCACGAGACAGCTGACGCATATCCCATTTCATAGAAGTTAAACGCTTTCTTATAAGCAAAAATAGAGAAAACCGTCGTACTATTGGCCGGGCCTCCTTGCGTGATGGCGTAAATCATGCCAAAGCCTTTAATGGAGCCGATAAAGCCGGTAATCGTCAGGAAAAGTGTCGTCGGGCTTACCAAAGGAAATATAATCAGTCGCAGCAGCTGCCCAAACGTCGCTCCGTCTATCTTGGCGGCTTCCAGTTGCTCTGAGGACAATTCCTGAAGTGCGGCTAAATAAATAATCATGTTATATCCGATGCCGCCTGCAGTCATCATCACTAGCACCGCATACATCGCTGTATCCGGAGAAGCGAACCATAAGGGAGGATCGGATACACCAACGGATCGCAGGAATGCGTTAATCGGACCATTGGTCGGTTGAAAAAGCACCATCCATACGAAGGCAACGGCTATGCCGCTGGTGAAATATGGTGCAAAAAAGAATGCTCGTAGCGTCTTCTGAAAATAAGTCCGATTGTTAAGCATGACTGCAATTATAAATCCAAGCATAATTGAAATCGGTACAGGAATTAACACCAGCAAGGTGTTCTTGACCGATACAGCAAACAAATCGTCCTCCACCATCATCCTGAAATTATCCAATCCGATAAAACGCGGACTTTGCCCGCTAGCGAATATCCAATCCGTAAACATTAAGTAAAATGAAAACAAGGCTGGAACTAGCATAAACACCGTCATTCCAATTAAATTGGGAGCAATGAATATATAACCAATCAGCCTCTGACGTTTCATCCAGTTCACGATCAGTCACCGCCTTTCTCTCTGTATAGTGTGTAGTATGAACCATCATGCAGCTTTCGGCCAAAGAGGAAGACGGCGCTCAAGCACCGCCTTCCCTAAATGCGGCTTTATTTAGATGACTCTTGCAAATTTTTGTTATGAACCCGCGCTAATTCCTTCGCGCCTTCCTCAGGAGTCAGCTTGCGTGAAAACACGTTGTCATAGACAGCCTGCTGCTCGCTTCCCGTTTTCCGGTCCAAACGGCTTAGACCGAGCGGAAGGTTCCCGAAAATGACCCGCTTAATTGATTCAAGGTCATACGTATCCTCTGCCCCTTTGAACATAAGCGCAACGGCCCCATCAATCGGGAAGTCCTTGGATGCCGGCACTCTGCCGCCTGCCGCCATCGGCAGCATTCCGCCATCCGCATACCACTGGATAAACTTCCAGGCTGCTTCTGGATGTTTGGTGCGAGGATTGATAGAAATAACATCACCCAAACCGCCGGCATAAATATAATCCGTTTGATCCTTTTCTACCTTTGGAGCTGGAGCCGCAGCCACTTTGAATGTCCGCGGAAATTCCGCCAGATTGTTCGTTGTACGGAAGACCTGATTCGTGGAGAACAGCATCGCTGTTTCACCTTTTACAAACATTTGATCCAGGGCAGGCTTTGAAGTAATCTGCTCCGTATGAGGCATCAAGCTTTTATCGGTGAACATCATGTCCGAATAAACTTGCAGCGTTTTTACCGTAAACGGATTATCAAAAGCCGAGGTGCCATCTGGATTCGTCAGCTGCAAACTCTGCTTCCTCATAGAACCATTGATCGGCACATTGAAGTAATAATCGCTTTGTGCAAGTCCCCATACGTTGTCATCCTTCAGCTTGGCAGCATAATCCCTAAACTCGTCCAGCCCCCATTCTGTCGGAACCTCCAGTCCCTTCGCATCGAGCATATCCTTGTTCAGCCAGACAAACGAAGGACCTTTCGTAGTCGGAACACCATAATACTTGTCATCCACTGTCCAGAAAGCGGCGCCTTCGCCCATTTTGTCATCCACGCTGTAGTCGGTGAATGCACTCAGATCAAGCGCATTCCCGGCTTTGATCCGCTTCTCGTAAAGACTGTAATCATAAGTTACGTACATGTCCACAGGCTGGCTGGACATCAGTGCTGTATCGAGCTTCAAATTACCAGCTTCGTCATTTACGAACCGCACATATTCCAATTTAATATCTGGATTTTCCTTGTTCCAGTTGTCGACTACCTCTTGGGGTCCGCTCTCGGGCGGCACGCCTCCCCACAACGTCAGCTTGATTGGGTCTGCGCTTGCTGTTGGGCTGGGCTCGACGCTTGAGGACGGCTTGGACGAAGGCGTCCCTTCTGCTCCTCCATTACCGTTATTGCTATTACTGTTTCCTCCGCAGCCTGCAAGCATCAGAGACACCGCCACTATCCATGCCAATCCTGCAACTAACCGCTTTCTTTTTCTCATCTTTCCTGTAACCTCCCTAAATGGATGTTTGATTCATCCCAAATATACCAATTCGCTCCTAATCCTATAAGGGACGAAACTTGCAGATTAGCAGTACAAAACTTATATATTATTCTCTCTCCTGAAAGAACTGGGAGTTTGTCCAACCAGGCGTTTGAATATTTTAATAAAGTAAGCATCGTCGGTAAAGCCCGTCTGACTCGCAATTTCCTCCATACTGAGTTTGGAATGCAGCAACAGGCGCTTGGCTTGTTCGATCCGAATATTCCGTAAATAGGCTATAGGCGTCAATCCTGTTTTTTTGCCGAACACGGTGCTCAAGTAGTCCACATTCATAGCTACCTGTCTGGCCAGATCTGTCACTTTAATGTTTTCCTTGTAATGCTCCAGCATAAATTGAATCACCAGGTTCACCTCTGGATGATCCGTAAAGCTCACGTGCTCTTCCTGTTTCTGACGAATAAGCTCACGTATTTCCTGCGCAACATGCGCAAGCAGCGATTCATGGCTGACTGCAGAGTAGATTTCTGCCCAATCCCCCGGTTTTCGTCCTGCCAGCATCGTCAACATATGAAGCAGATGAACCGCAGTTTTTTTCACTTCCACATGGGAAAATGACGATTCTTTCATGCTCTCCCAAATTTGCGACGTTACTTCAGCGCATTTGGATTCACTCCGCTCTTCAAAGCATCGAATAAGCTCAGCCTCCAACTCACCTAGTGGTGTTGTTACACTTTTATTATCTGTTGTATAGGTATCACAACCATACCAATTACCGTTTAATAGATTCAGAGCTTGCAGCCAATCATGGGATAAACGGGCTAAGCTGCTGTCTGACACCGATTCCATCATACGATCCGTTTGCATTCGGCATAATTCCATCTCCTTCTGAAAGCCCCAGCAAAAAAAGGTCGTTTGACCTGCATCATGAAACGATTGGACAAGCAAATATTGTTCCGGCCTGATATATGCCTGTTCAGCTTTTGCAGGAACAGCACCGCTTAACACAACTACAATTTCCAAACTCAGACTGCGAAATTTCTCCATCGGCATGAAGAGCTCAACTGAATCAGCTTGTAGGGATGCTCCCGTTCCCCAAATAACCGCCCAAATCCGATGATAAAGCGGATAAAGTGCCTCTCCCGCCGCTTTTAGCTCAGCAAGCAATTCATCCTTGATCCGCGCCAGACTATCCAGCAAAATATCATCATTTAAAGACAGTTTCAGCAAATAATTGGAAGCCCCGTATTGAAGGGCGTCCCGCGCATAATCAAAGTGGCTCATAGCCGTCAGCATAATAAAGCGACTGCGAATTCCTGCCTTCCTCGTTTCCTTCAGCAGTTCAATACCATCCATGCCGGGCATAACAATATCGGCGATGACGACATCGGGCTTCAACTCTAGAATAGTGGCTAACGCTTCACTGCCGTTTCCCGCTTCCCCGACAACACAAAAGCCGTGTCGTTCCCAATCCAAAATTTCTCTAATCGCTTCGCGGACAAACACTTCATCTTCCACCAATAAAATCGTCCACATGCCTGTCATCTCCTTTCTGTGAATACGGCGCTGCAATCAACAGAGGCAAACGAATGCGAACCAGGGTACCTTCTGAGTCCGATATAAGTTCCAAAGCTCCCTCCCGCTTAAAAAGCAGTTCCAGCCTTTCCCTTAAATTGCTCAGTCCGATCCCGTGTCCGCTGCGTCTTCCTGGCCTGCGTGCTGCCTCTTCCATACCGATGCCGTTATCTTCCACTTCCAGAACAAGCTCGCTTCCCTCTGCCCGCGCCCTGACCCATATGGTCCCTCGGCCTTCGGTCATGTTAAAGCCATGAGCGATACAATTTTCTGCCAAAGGCTGTAAACTAAACTTGGGAACGAGTGCATATTGCACCGCTTCCTCCGTTTCATAGATGATTGTGAAATGTTCCCTGAATCGAAACGCCTGTATAGATTCATAGGACCGCAACAGTTTGATCTCTTCTTGAAGAGGAATCAACTCGATATCTGAATTAAGACTAGCCTCCAGAATTAAACCCAATGAAGTGCAAATTCCCGCAATGGCGTCCTGCTTTTCTTTTCTGGCAATCCATTTGACAGTATTCAAGGTATTCAAAAGAAAATGCGGGTTCATCTGGTAAAGCAGCATTTGGAAACGAACCGCCTGTTTTTGCCGCTCCTCCTGTTTAAGCTTTGCAATGAGCGCAACAACATCATCGATCATCCGATTGAAGCTATCGCTAAGAGAACGAATCTCATCGGTTGCGCCTTTTTCGATGGCGATTTTAACATTCAACTTTTTGTCCGACGCTTCCTCCATGCTTCGCTTCAATACATAAAGTGGCTGAGTCATACGAGATGCCAAGAAGAAGGTTACCAATATGAAAACGATTACCAGGATAATCAGAAACAAATATATCATCAGCCTTAATCGTTGAACTTCCTGCTGCAGCTCACTCAAGGGCATTTGACTAACCACATACCAGTCTAAATCCTCCACATAACTATAATTGACAAGAGACAAAGCATGTTCATCCTTGAAATGCCCATTTTGTGTCTGAGAAGAAATGATTCTTTTCAAACTCTCCGGACTGAAAGCAGTCTCCTTGTTTTGCATAACTGTCTCACCCTGGCCTGTAAAAATGGTCAGATCCTGATAGGCTGGATTATCTTTTAGTGTATTGCGAAACCATTCTTGAATGTTGATGCTAATACGTGCCAATCCGTAATTTCCCCGAAGATCGTCATCCAGCATTATATATAGACTCAGAAGCTTGTTTCCTTGACTTCCTCTTACATCATTCCAATCATCCGCAACCCAGCGATAAGGGCGGTCGCCGGCTTGCAGTTTATTGTGCCAATCCTGCAGTTCTTTCTGCTCATTAGTCAACTGGTCATTGGGAGCATAGGAGGTATATACATTGCCGTTACGGTCGATTAAACGAAAATAAAGCTCTGTCTGATGGAAAAAAAAGCTGTTGTTGATTCCAAACATTTTGCTCTCTATTATTTTCTTTCGTTCAAGAGGATCATACTTATCAGGGGCATGCATAATCTGGATCAAGCTTTCATCCTGGCTCAGCATAATATTCGCTTTATAAGCAAATGCCATCATATCCGTTAAAGATATATAAACCTGCTGCATACGCTCAGACATGCGGTCTATCATATCAATCTGCCTAATGGATTCGAAATGTTGAAAAAGGTAATAAATACCGATGCACAGAGGAATCATTAAAAGTGTGATATAAGCGATAAAAAGTCTGTTTTTCAGCGTATTCGGAAGCCATTTTCGCCTGGTCTGCATCCTGTTTAAGTCACTCCTTATATGTACTCGAGTCTCCAAAATGTACCCTTCATTTTATCACATTCCAAAACTATATCAGCAGATTAAAAACTTGTATATCAGTATAACAATTCTAAGATGATAGAAGATTAAACATCTTTGAGCATCCAAATCATAAGGAGTATTCCGACAAACGCATAAGAAGCTGTCCATGAACCGGCTCGGTCATGAACAGCTTCTTTCTTGTGTACATCGGGAGTGTAGGAGTTCCATTTTTGAATATAAATCAATAATAAAGTCTAACCAAATTACATTTTAAAGCGATATGCTCTTTCCGGTAGCGATTGATTCATCTACAGCAAAGCTAGCTTCCATCGTTTTATAAGCATCGCGAAATTCGCATCTGGTTGGCGTTCCATTACGCAATGCCCGAATAAAATCATCAATCTCTTCGACAAAAGGATGATGGGAGACGTCCCCGCTATCCGGCAAAATCGTCGGTATAACAGCATATTCTGTTTGTCCAGGCAGCTTGTGTGTAAAGAGCTGATTATTCATAATCGCTCCCTTCTCCCCTAGCAAATGCACATTGAACCGATAAGGTGTTTTACACTCCAAGGAAGATGAGACTTTACCGATTCCGCCATTTTTGAGCTTGAAAATGGCAATAGCATTGGGGTCAAACTCATATTCAGAGTCAGCCCAGGTGCTGCAGCTGTAAGCTGTTACCTCTGAAATTTCACCGGCAAAATAACGAAGAGCATCAATCGCGTGGCAGCCAGCTGACAGCATGCTGCTTCCGCCTCTAGCCTTCGTCTTGCTCCAACGATACTGGCCATATTGCGGGCCAACATGATGCCAATAATCAATTTGAGCCATGTAGACGCGTCCGATCGCATCATCATCAATTAAAGCCTTCGTATTTGTAAAAGAAGGATTCCACCGCAAAACAAAGCTGACAGCTGTGCGAACCGGGTGCTTCTCGAACGCCTCGGACATCGCATAGAGCCCTGCTCTATCCATCGCCAGCGGCTTCTCCAGCACCAAATGCTTGCCGTATTGTGCTGCTAGAACGGCCTGTTCAGGACGAAGATCAGGCGTGGAGCACAATACTACTGCGTCTACATCCGACGCCTGGATAGCCTGCTCATAATTATTCGTAACATCCGCTTGGATTCCCAATTGTACCAGCCTGCTTTTTGCAAATTCGATATTTTGACTTACTACTGCTGCAACTTCAGCATCAGCTCTCTCTGCAATCGCTTTCAAATATTCACCAGCTACCCAACCCGTACTTACTACAACAAACCTCAACTTTCCCATACGATTTGTCCTCCTAGAATTGTACTTTTTTGTTTTTGCTGTCTCATATTCTTTTACTTATGCGGAGTAAGTCCTTAGAAATACCACTAATTTTAAGACCGTAACGCTTTGAGGTACCATTGCTCTTCTGCGGGCCGCTCCTTCGCAAGCAGCCATATTTCTGTGAATGCAGCTGATGGTGCTGCGATTTTGTCCCAGGCATTATTAAAATCACTCCAGCCGAAGCTTGGGGACAAGTTCCGGATAAGCAAGGCTAGTGGATAATCTGAGCTATACCCCTTGCTTTTAGCTTCCTTTCGCAAAACCAGCTGATTTAACGATTCGATTAAACTATCGATCGATTCGATACAAATAATGGAACGATGTTCTCTCAGAAACAATTGCCGTGCCTCCTGCTCGCTGTAAAACAAATGGGTAATCTCCAATCCCAGCTTGCTCCCCCGGCTATCCATCAAAACAGCATCCGGCTTTTCCTGCTGATAAAGCAGTCTCAAACGATTGTCCGCCGTTTTGTTATACAAGCTAATAAACAGATCAACCGCTTCGCGCTCCAGCTTTTTTTTCGTGCTGACCGCCATATTCCGTTCACCTCACTGCCCATAAATGCCTTGGAAGGCGTGCAGTTCCTTCCAACTCTCTTTATATAATCATATTATCATTTTTGCCGCTTAGTTACACGACTCGTTTCACTCTAAAAAACGATCCCGCAAACCGTCAACCCCAGCCCTGCATAAACTTTGCGGAAAAGGGCATTATACCAGATAATGTATTTTCCTGTATTGGAGGAATTTTAGTGCAAGTATCTTTCTCAAGACTGCAGCTTATATTTTTGCTGCTGCTGTCGCTTGGCATATCCAATCATGTACTTATTATTCCACACCTTCTCCAAGAAGCAGGCCGGGATGCATGGGTAAGTATTTTAGCTGCGTATGTGATCCTTATAGGCTGGAGTTTTTTTCTATATCTCATTTTAAAATCAATGGGGATCACTCCGTTCAACAGCTGGCTTGAAGCCAAGGGCGGAAAAATCGGATACTGGATTATCGTCAGCGGATTAACTTTATATTTACTGGTTGCCGGAACGATGATTATTTTTGATACTGTAAAAAATATTAATATATTTTTTCTGCCAAGTACGCCTAATGCCGTTATTATTTTCAGTTTTATTATTTTGTCCTTCGGCGCAGCCAGGTCAGGTCTGAAAACTTTAATCTATTTGTCTGTTCTGCTATTGCCTATTGTGTGGATTTTAGGAATCGGCGTTTCATTCATGACTGTTAAAAGCAAGGATTACAGTATGCTGTACCCGCTTTTTACGGAAGGTTTTACACCCGATTTGCGAGGCATAGTCATTGTATTCGGCGGGAGTATAGATTTAATGATTTTATTGCTCTTGCAACATAAATTAAAAAAACCATTAAATTATGGCACGGTTGCTATATTATTGACGCTGTTGGCAGGATTGATTATGGGTCCGACAATCGGATCCATTACTGCATTTGGCCCTTTTCAAGCCGCTAATATGAGGTTTCCCGCATTCGAACAATGGAGATTGGTTATGATTGGCAACCATATTTCCCATGTCGATTTTTTGGCCGCCTTTCAACTGATGGCAGGCAGTGTAATGAGAACGGCGTTGATTATTTTTTTAGCAGCTGAGCTTATCGGATACCGCATGCAAAAATATAAACAAGCAATTATGGTCGTCGCCACACTCATTATGGCCCTGCCTTCTATTATGCAATTAAGCGATATTAGAGCTCAAAAAATAATTCACAGTTATTTTTACGGCTATTCGTTTTGGTTTGGAGTAATGATTACGGCTGCTCTTTTGGTTATAGCTTATTTTCCTAGAAAGAAGGCGGATATTGCAAATGAAAACTTCACCTGAAGAAAAAGCATTATTTGCAGATTTGGATATCTTGCTAAGCAAAGGATCCTTGAAAATAAGCCGATTAAAGGAAGTATTGTCCTTTTATGCAGACATTCACTTTCCTACACTTCCGGAATTGGAAACAGCAAACAAGCTGACCGCCTTTTATTGCGAGGGGATGGTCGATAAAATACAGCTTAACGAGTATTTGTCCAAAATGTGTCAATATATAATAAATCAGCCTTCCTTAGATCCTCTCAGTTTTTCAAAAGATTTGGAAAGCTTGCCACTATTCGAAATTAACCATACATTTCTCGAGTTATTTGAAAAGCTGTTTACAGGATATTTAATTATTTATCATGAGGGCGATAAAGGCTTCTGGGCAATAAATATTTGCAATGTACCCCAGCGCTCACTGCAAGAATCCAATACAGAAATTTCCATAAAAGGACCAAAGGATGCTTTCACGGAAGATCTTTTTACCAATATATCGCTTATTAGGAAGCGGCTTCAAACCAGTCTGCTATATAATGAACAATTTATGGTCGGAACGTTAAGTAAAACGCGCATTTCTTTGCTTTACCTCAAGCACAAAGCAAATCCGGAAATGATTACAGAAGCGCGCCAACGCTTAAATACTTTTAAAGTGGAAAGCCTGGTAAGCAGCGGGCAGTTAGAGCAATGGCTGTCAAACCGCACCTTTTCCTTATTTCCATTGATTGATTATATTGGACGGCCAGACTTTGTCGTGGAAACATTATTACGCGGCCGATTCATCCTGATTGTAGATGGGTCCCCTATGGCGCTGATTGGCCCAAGTAATTTTCTAGAACTGCTGAAGTCGCCTGAAGACGTTCATTTTCCCTATTACTATGTAATGTTTCAAAGAATATTGCGAATCATCGGCTTGCTGCTCAGTATATTTTTGCCCGGCTTCTGGATTGCTATCGCAACCGTTAATTTGGATCAAATCCCTTTCGCCCTGCTTGCAACTGTCGTCATTTCACGGGAAGGCATACCGCTCCCCTCTTTTCTTGAAGCGTTGCTGCTGCTGTTCCAATTCGAGCTGCTTCGCGAAGCGGGCATCCGGCTGCCTAAAGCGGTTGGCCAGACAATCGGAATTGTTGGCGGTTTAATTATCGGTGATTCACTTATTCGCGCCGGTCTAGCCTCACCTACACTGCTGGTTGTTATCGCGATATCAGCTGTTGCTACATTTTGCTTAGTCAATCAATCGTTATCAGGGACGGTAGGCTTGTTAAGAGCATTTATCTTGTTGGTCTCCTCTTACCTTGGCGTATATGGATTTTTTTTAAGCATGTTTGCGATTTTAATTTATCTTTGCCGGCTCGAATCATTCGGACTTGCCTATCTTGAGCCTTTAACCTCCTTGAAATTCAAACAATGGATGGATGCGTTTTTAATGAATCCGTTCAAACGATCACGAATGTCCTCCGCCATGCTAAACAAACGAAAAAGGTGAGCGCTTTGAATAATATCAAACGATATTTTCTGAGTATAACAACATTTGCAATATTGATCTTCATCTCCGGATGTGCTTCCACCGACATTTATGACATTGAAAAACTAAACTATGCATCAGCAATTGGTGTCGATTTTAAGGATGGAAAATATCACGGATATATTCAGTTTCTCGACTTTCAATCCGTTGCAAAAACGAGCGGTCAAAAAAAATCTGTTAATGTATGGGTTGGCGAAGGAGTAGGAAATTCTTTTGAGGAAGCCTTTTTCAATTTATATAAAAGCTCTCAGGAAAGAGTGTATTGGGGGCATGTGACTTCCGTTTTAATAACAGAAGCTGCCTTCAAGAAAGGTTTTGAGTCCATCTCTGACAGTATTAGCCGATACTATGAATTTCGCTTGACTCCTTGGGTATTCGGTACACGTGAATCGATTAAGGATATTTTTTCCACTGCAGGCTTCTTCGGCCAATCGCCGCTCAGCACGATTCTCCATGAGCCGGAAGGCACTTATTCACAAGCATCTATCATTAAATCAATCAAGCTGCATCGATTAATTGCGCAAGTCCATGAACCTGGTTATACAACAGCCATTCCTGTATTGTCTTTAGATAGCAAAAATTGGAGCAACAAAGAAAAAAAAGAGCCTAAACTGACATTTGATGGGGCCTTTTTTCTTAAAAACACTACTTTTCAGAACTATATGACGTTAAAAGATTTGGAAGGCTTGCGCTGGATTCAAAAAGGCTCCATACGCATCGGTGTCCCGGTTCCGAGAAATGAACCTACCCTGCAAATCGTATTTGAAAAACCAAAAACAAAGTTGAATTATGTTCCTGCAGAAAAAAAACCTAGTTTTACAGTTAACATAAAGGCAAGAGGGTATATCGTCAATCGCTCTAAAAATGATCTGCAGGATCTCGATCAGTTGACAGAAAAAACAAAAGAAGAAATTAAGCGGGAAATTGAAGAAACATTTCGTGCAGGCAAAGAAAAACATATAGATGTTTACAATCTTGAGCATACCCTTTATCAAAAACATTTTCACAACTGGAAATCCCTATCTTCCTCAGACAGTCCATTGATCGACGATACTGCCATTCGCGAAATTAATCTCAATATCGATATAGAGCATTCAAGCTCAGACAAAAACAGGCAAATTAAAAGTAATAAATAGTCAAGGATAAACGGCTCCGCCGTCCTTTGGACAGGCGCGTTTACTGGTGAAATATAAGAACAGATATAAGGTTGCAAAAACTTATACTTTCTTAGATTGCAAAAAAAGCTTCCAACTCCATAACAATTATGGAATTGGAAGCTTCTTTTTTAATGCTAGTGCTGACGATGCAGCTCAATAAGCGCATCTGCATTCAGCTCTGCTGTGCAGCTATAAGTTACATGAGCATGGGGGAAATGCTCCTTTTTGCCAATTGCAACAGCTGTCATATGGGCGGAACGGATCGCTTCAACACCAGCGACTGCATCTTCTATGCCAACGCATGCCTCTGGCTTTACGCCAAGCTGCTCGGCTGCTGCGAGAAACACTTCTGGATCAGGCTTGGAGTTTTTGATTTCGGCAGCATCGACGATAATATCGAATTGCTCTTCCATCTTCAAGTTTTTAATAACGGAAAAAGCGTTTTTGCTGGCAGAAGCAATGGCTGTTTTAATCCCTAACCGCTTCAGCTGACCAAGCAGCTCCGGTATGCCCGGCAGCACATCGGAAGGCTTGATCTGAGCGATCAGCTCCTTGTACAAATCATTTTTTCTCTCTGCCAACGCATTTAATTGTTCTTCTGAATAATTGAGCTCTACAGGCGACAGACTGAGCAGCAGGCGCAAAGACTCCAATCGGGAAACTCCCTTCAAATTCTCGTTGAAGTCTCGAGTAAATGGAAGATTAAGCTCATCACCGATTGCTTTCCATGCGAGGTAATGGTGCTCGGCTGTATCAGTTATAACGCCATCCAGATCAAAGATGACGGCTTGCAGCTTATCGCTCATTGCATTTTCTCTCACTTTCTATACTTGGATTAGCTCAGCCTTGTAAGTCTCGTGCGGCTGTAAAGGTATGCTCTTTCCGAAAAGTGTAACGGATAGCGAATCGCCACTTGCCAAAGTAAGCTCAATACCTGATTTTGAAACAACCATTTCAATTGAACGCCCTTTGTATTGCAGCTTAAATTGATATTGGTCCCAATCGGCTGGCAGCTTCGGTGCAAGTGATAAAGTGTCTGGCTTAATACGCACTCCCGCGAAGCCGAATACGATTGCCATCCAAGTGCCGCCCATGTTGGCAAGATGCAGACCATCCTTGGTATTCCCATGCGTGTTATCCAAATCTAAACGGGCAGTTTCTTTGAAATAGTGATAGGCTTTATCCGCATAGCCGATTTTTGAAGCCATAATGCTGAAGATACAAGTCGATAACGAAGAGTCATGTGTTGTAATCTGTTCATAATAATCATAGGAACGTTTAATCGTTTCTTCCGTCTGCTCATCCTCCAGCAGAAAATGCGCCAACACAGTATCTGCCTGCTTGCAAACCTGGTAACGATAAATCGTCAACGGATGGAAATGAAGCAGCAGCGGATACTTTTCCTTCGGGGTGTTTTCAAAATCCCATACTTTTTTATTTAAAAATGAATCGTCCTGCGGGTTAATGCCAAGCGCCGCGTCATACGGCAAGTACATGTTTTGCGCCGCATTTGCCCAAACGGAAATTTCATCCTCAGACAACTCCAGCTGTATTAGCAGTTCATTGTAGCGCTGCTCGTTATGAGCTTGCAGAAGCTTCAGCGTTTTTGCTGCCCATGCTAAATTATGCTTGGCCATAACATTCGTATAGTAGTTATTATTTACGCAGCATGTATATTCGTCCGGACCGGTAACCTCGTCAATATAAAAGCGGCCGTCACGTTCATGGCCAACTTCGATCCAAAGCCTGGCAGTCTCGGCCAGCACCTCGCACCCGTAGCCCGCTAAGAAATCATAATCCTCTGTTGCCATAAAATATTGAATGTAGCTATAAGCGATATCAGCGCTAATATGGTACTGTGCCGTACCTGATGGGAAAAAGGACGAGCACTCCGTGCCAGCAATCGTACGCCATGGATAAAGAGCCCCCTTCTTATGGCCCATCTCTCGAGCGCGCTGCTTCGCAAACGGCAAAATATGATGACGGTAAATAAGCAGCCCCCTGGCAATATCGGGTTGCGTAAGCAGAAAGACAGGCAGCATATATATTTCTGTATCCCAGAAATAATGTCCCTCATAACCTTCTCCCGAAAGCCCCTTCGCTGCAATATTGCTGTATTCATCGCGGCCTGCCGATTGCAGCAGCTGGAAAACATTAAAGCGAATGCCTTCCTGCAGCTCATCATCATTTGAAATGACGATATCAGAACGAAGCCAAAAATCTGCTAAATATTGCTGTTGCTGCTCCATGATCTGGGCAAAGCTTAGAGCAGTCAGCTCAGATGCTTTTTGCTTCGCAATAACAAGCGATTGCTCACCATGCCGAAGTGTATCCGTAAATACATTCCACTTCGTGAATGTGATCGGCTCAGCAGCAGCAAACACTGTGCGATATTTTACTTGCTCGGTTAAGACAATATGTTCATTTTCTAATGCTTCTGAATGGCTGTATGTGGTTGCGCAGTTGACTGAAAGCTTAGAAGCCAATGTCTCATTGCGCACAAATCCGATGCCGCTTTCCGTACCGATCGCTTTTGTTGTAAGCAGCTTTGCATGTCCAGAAGCTACGCGCGGATCATTGACAGCGGTATAGTTTTCAACATCGCCATTCAAATGTGATTCGATAGCAATTGTCCCTTGCACAGCGATTGGCTCAATGAGAATATGAATGGCAAGCAATTCACGAACCGTAAACGAAACTAGGCGTCGAAACGTTATTTTAAGCTCCTGCCCGGAAGGCGATTTCCAATGAATGAAGCGTTCGGATATGCCTTCCTTGAGCTTGAGCTCCCGCTTATAGGAAATGACTTCTCCCGTAAAAAGATTAAAATGCTCCCGCGCATCTCCTACGTAGATATCAATGCCTTGGGCATCCATAATATTAACCAGCTTTTGCTGCGTAGAAGGAAAACCGTAGAGCTTTTCACCATATGGAATATTGATGACATCATGAAAGGCGTTAATATAGCTCCCGCGAATCGTTTTCATATTGCCGCTATAGCCTTCCTCGAAATTGCCGCGTACTCCCAGATAACCGTTGCCAAGCGCATAGATACTTTCCTGGTTAAGCAAATCAGCTTCTGCAAGCGATGTATGATTAATAGACCAAGTCATTTTGATTGCTCCTATCCGTGTTATTCGGTAACGATCTTTACGTCCAGACCTGTTGTATTCGTTAAAATAGTTGCATACGTTTCATCGCTGTCCTGATCGATGTACAAATATAAATCTAGTTTTCCTGATCCGATTGTTAGTCCCACAACATTCATATCTTGAATATCAAGCGGCAAGCTTGGCGACAGCGTAATGATGCCATTGGGCACATCAACCTGCAGTCCAAGCATCGCCTGCAGCATAACAAACGCAGTTGCAGCTGACCAGGCCTGAGGGGAGCAAGTCGTCGGATAAGGCACAAGGCGATCGCATTCCTGTCTGCTATATCCGCAAAACAATTCTGGGAAGCGCTGATCTGGAACTTCAGCAGCAGCATGCAGCAAGCCCGAAACGAGCAGCTTAGCTTCCTTCAAGCGGCCGCTTCGCAAAAATCCGAGCAATATCATCCCATTATCATGCGGCCAAACACTTCCGTTATGGTAGCCCATCGGATAATAGCCTGTTGAATGGCTGCTCATTGTGCGAATTCCGTAGCCTGTAAACATATCCTCGCTCAGCAGTCTGCTGCTTACCGCTTCCTTCTTCGCATCGTTTAATATCGAGGACAATAGCAAATGGCCTGGATTAGAAGTTATGGAACGCACTGGCTTAAGCTCTCCATCAAGCGCAATGCTGAAAAACTGTTCTTCCTCCAGCCAGAAATACTGAACAATTTGCTCGGCTAGATGATTGGCTTCGGAACGTAATTTCCCACTTCGCTCATATTGATTAAGCGATTCGTAAATCGACGACAGGCCCTGCTTCGCCCAGCAAATATAACCCTGTACTTCAATGAGCGCGATAGGCGCAGCAGCAAGCTGCCCATTCTCTTGGACAATACTATTGCTAGAATCTTTCCAGCCTTGATTCGGAAAGCCTTGCTCCGCCTCTTGCTTATAGGTCAGAAAACCGGCAGCATTTCCTTGGCTGCGCCGGTCAATCCAGCCAAGGGCTGCATCGACCGCATCCTGCAGCTCATTGATGATGGAGATATCTCCGCTCCACTTCACATATTCGACAAGCAGCACGAGAAATAATGGAGTAGAATCTACCCCTCCATAATAAGGCGAAAAAGGGGACTGGCCCGTTTGTACAAGCTCGCCAAATCGAATTTCATGCATTATTTTCCCGACTTCCTCATCGCGCCACGGATCTTCTTTTTTACCTAGATGAGCTGCAAGCGTGCGCAGCGTGCCAAGCGCGTGAGCGGGATGAAGAGGCAGCATGAATAATGCTGTAATAAGACTGTCTCTGCCAAATACAGTTGCAAACCATGGCAATCCTGCAACCGTTGTAGCCCCGTAGCCAATATCGGTTTGCAGCATGCGCAAATCCTGCAGGCTCCGCTCGTATAGCGAATTAAACATGGCATTTGAACTCGTCATTCTCGTATTGCGCGTTAACCATAAATCATAGCTGAACTGCAGCTTTTCTAGCCCCTGTTCAAACGGCAACAACGCTCGCTCGGTTTGATTGGTTACAGGTACGAATGCAAACTGGATTGCAGTATGCTTTCCAGCTTCTAGTGTCAGCTCATACATCAGCTCTTGTTCCTGTTCATTGACATCAGGATTGCCATCCCATTGAATGAGCGTTTGCCGCAGCTGCACATCTTTTCCTATATATTGAAGCAGCATGCTATTGCTTTTAAATACGGCAGCAGTCTTCTCTCCTACTTCACCGGAACGATAGCGGCGCACGATAAACATATCCTGAAAATCTGCATCAAATTTCACAGAAAGCTTAATTGGCTGTTCAGTTAAGAAATAGTTCGTCAGCGTCAACTGCTCACGCAAGGCGCCATCATATAAATAACTGCTTCTTTTGATCTCTATAGCGCCGCAATCCTTGATTTCATGCTTTAAAATGGTGGTCTGCATATAGCTTTCAGTCGTTCCCTCGCCTAACAGCTCAGGCTGCTCCCCGTTAATACGCAGCTCGTAGTGGCTTAGAAACCGTGTATCCTTCATATATAATCCATGTCCTAAATCTTGCCGTGAATCGGCATTGCCATATTGATCGGTTACATAAAACAACGGATGCTCCATCAAAACTTTGTTGCTCATATAGCTCCTATTCTCGCATCAGATAAGCCATTATTTAACGGCTCCTGCGGCTATTCCTTTAATGATGTATTTTTGCGCAAAAGCATAGAATATGACAACTGGAATGATCGTTAATGTCAGGCCTGCCATAGCTTGATTCCATACGATTGTAAATTCACCGAAGAAATAGAAGGTTGACAGCTGTATCGTACGCAAACCTTTGTCTGAAAGCACAAGTGAAGGAAGCAAATAGTCGTTCCAGGATGCAATAACATCCAAAATGGCTACAGTCACCGTAATGCTTTTCAACAATGGAAATACGATGCGCCAAAACACGCCAAAAGTGCTGCAGCCGTCCAGGATCGCCGCTTCCTCAAGAGCAATCGGGATCGATTTGATAAATCCGTGGTATAGAAAAACAGCAATGCCTGCATGGAAGCCGATATTCATAAAAATCAAGCCCTCATGTGTGTTTAATACAGGCAAGTGCAAATAAGTACGGATCCAGTCCATAACCTGCATAAGCGGCATCATTAACGTTTGGAATGGAATGAGCATCGTCGCTACGAAGGAGAAAAATATTATTTTACTCATTGCATTATCGCGGCGCACCAGCATCCACGCCGTCATTGATGAAAGCACGATAACGAAAACTACGGTAGCTATCGTGACATACAACGAATTGCCGAAGACGGTCAGAAAGTTCATTTTTTTCATTGCGCCAGCATAATATTCGAAGCTAAAGCTTGAAGGCAGCGCAAGTACATTTTCATAAAGCTCGGATCTCGTCTTGAACGAGTTAACAAGCATGATATAAATCGGAGACAAAAAGATAAGCGCAGCAATAATGATTAGCACGGAAATGACGCCATTATTAGCTTTTCTCATTACATTTGCACCTCTTTTCGTTTCGTAATAATAACCTGTGTAATGGTAACAAGTGCAACGATGACAAAGAATATAATCGCTTTTGCTTGACCTAACCCATAGTTGCCATAGCCGAATATTTCATTGAAAATATTCATGGCAAACAGCTCTGTTTTATGCATAGGTCCGCCATTAGTCAAGGAAAGGTTGACGTCGTAAATTTTGAAGGCTCCTGACAGCGTCAAGAACAGACAAATTGTAAAAGACGGCATAAGCAGCGGGAATATAATTTTGGTCATGCGATGCCATAAATTTGCCCCGTCAACCTTTGCAGCCTCCATAACCTCATCAGAAATACCTTGAATGCCTGCAATATAAATAACCATTGTGTAGCCTGCCATTTGCCAGGTAAACACTATTACTAGCGCAACCAATGCAAATTGCGGGTTGATCAGCCAGTTAAAGAAAACAGAATCAATTCCTGTAATTGAACCGATTTGCTTGAAGCCGTCCGTAAATATAAAGCGCCAAATATATCCTAAAATCAATCCGCCAATCAGGTTCGGCATAAAGAGCAATGTACGTGCAAGATTGCTCGTTTTAAATCCGGCAGTTACGATTAATGCGAAAATTATACCCAGTAAATTAACGCTGATTAAAGCGAAGATTGTAAATTTGATCGTAACCCAGGCTGAATCTAAAAAACGCTGGTCTTGAAACAAAGTGGAGTAATTATCAAAACCAACAAACACTTTCGGGTTGCTAGGGATGCCATCCCAATTAATAAACGAGTAATAAATACCGATTAGAAATGGGATTACGACTACGATCAGAAATATTAAAAATAACGGCATTGTGAACAAGCAATACCAAAGCTTGCTTTTGTTATTCGACACGGGTACCACCCTCTCACTTGTCTAGTCTTAACGGATATGAAGAAAGCCTAACATCCTTCAAGAAAGAGTTAGGCTTTCGATATTGAATGTCTGAGTATTATTTAGCAGCTTTTACCCATACCTCTTCGATTTTCTCCAAAAATTGCTGTGGAGTCATAGAAGCGTTAAGGAAGAACTCAGAAGTTAGCGGTGCAAGATCGTTTATAATAATACCTTGAGGGAAGTAATTAAGAGCCCAAGGAATCGTATTTCCTGCTTTCGTTGCCTCGAATACTTCTTGAGATAGCGGATCAAGTCCAGTTGCCTCAATTGTGGTTACCGCAGGAATAAAGCCAAAGTCATTCACGATTGTGTTTTTACCTGTTTCGCTAGTGTATAGCCAGTCAATGAATGCATTTGCCGCAGCAATTTGCTCTTTGGATGCTTTATTGTTAATTACCCAGCCTGCCGGGATATCAACTGCAAGCTTGTTATTTCCCGTAATTGGAAGTGGAGCCATGCCGATTTCCATTTTGTCATAATCAGCTAACATGCCGTAGCTCCAGTTGCCTTGGTGAACGATAGCCGTTTTGCCTGTTGCAAGATCACCCATTTGTGTATCATATGTGACTTCCATAGGGTTCGTGGAGTTGGCGCGAATCGCTTCCATCACTTGTGCAAACTCTTGGAATGCCGGCACTTCATTAAGTTTAACTTCGCCTTTGTTCATTTTCTCAATAAATGCAATCGGATCTTCTTGAAGTGCAAACGGTGTATTAATAATGTGACCGATTAAGAAGTATGCTTCTTGAGACAAGCTTAATCCATTTACGCCGTCTGCTTTAAGCTTCTCTAGCGCCTTGATAAAGGAGCTTGTATCGGTAGCTGCTGATGGATCATACAATTTTTTGTTGTATACCAAGCCAAAGCCTTCAACCCCAGTTGGCACACCAACGATTTTACCATCAATTTCTAGCGCCATATTTGGTGAAATATAAGATGCATATTTTTCATTGCTCATGTCGTAGTAGTAAGAAGCGAATTTTTCAGCCTCTGCACCTGGTTGAACGGAGAAGATCGTTGGACCTTCATTTGCTGCAAGCTTTGTTTGCAGCTGTGTAATGTAAGAGTCTCCGGCAGAGCCCCAAACCTCTACTTCATTGCCTGTTTCCTTCTTGTACTTTTCAACAAGGTTTTCCAGAGATTCAGCAATTTCTACCTTACTCTGGAACAATGTAATTTTGGCTTGAGCCGTTGATTGATTGCCTTCATTGCCAGCGCCATTGTCTTTGTTGCCGTTTGAGCTCTTGCCGCCGCATGCCGATAATGTCAGCATAATCGCAAGCAGTAAGAAAATAAAACTTCTTTTCTTCATGATGATACCCCCTAATCGATTGTCGATTTGTATACCCTCATTATAAGTTCTATGGTTTACAGCCTACAGGTGATATATTCGCCTAAATGAGTAAATTTTGAATCTGCTTATAATTAAACATAAAAAAAGCACATGAAACAGAACATTTCTTTCTTAAAAGGACTCGTTCTGTGTCATGCGCCTAGTCATTTATTGCTTGAATTTTTTTCTATAGCTCGTCGGAGAAAGATTAAAGTGCTTTCGGAATACTTTTCCAAAATAATTTAGTTCTTCAAAACCGCTTTCTATAGCGACATCCTGAATAGATAAGTCAGTATGAATTAATAATGAACTTGCCTTCTCCATACGCAAATGTGTTAAGTAATGGATAATTGTCGTATTATATTCCTCTTTAAATCGCTTTGCCAAGTATTGTGCTGAAAAATGAAAACGCTCTGCCAAGCTGGCGAGTGTAATATCGTCCTTAATATGGTCGTTAATATAGTTGCGTATAGCAAGGATATGCTGAGTATGGTTTAATTCCAACTTGCTATAATCAATCAATTCCATCATATCGCTAAAAATTTGCTCCAGCCGAACTGCCCACTCATCTAAACGGCTGATCCATAACGGCATCGTTTCATGCAAGCGATCATCCTTAAACTGAGAATAAATACGCATAAGCAATAAGTTGATTTCAACGGTATAATGCTGCAATTCCCGCAAAGTAACAACTTGCTTGGCAGTTAGCTCATCTAAAAAGCTGGCGATCATTTCTTTGATATGCTGTATGTTTTTCGTACGGACCGCTTCCAGAATGACAATTTCCTTATCCATAAAAGAGTAAAAGAAAGCAGGATGATCACCTTGCTTGCCATTGTTAATAATATTGCTGCTTAGTATCAATGACTTTTCTTCTAACAATGTCGGCTGCAGCAGCTCATAAGAAATCTGCTCGTTATGAAAGCCCACGAAAGTCGTTAATCGAAGGGTTCGATTCCAAGCCTCTTGCAGCTGGTTTATTTTACTTGGCACAATATACGGCGCTCGATTCGAGCTGATCAAGATCACAATAAACGATTCATGCTGTATAAAGTACCATTCTCCAACAGAATCAAAAAATTCCTTTGTAATATTTTTTAAAGCAAAATTGAACAGCCGCTCATCTCCGGCATAATATTGTCTAACAAGCTCGTCCTTGTTTCTGGGCAGAAAAGTAACGACATAAAAGTTGTTTGCAGCTATGCCCAGCGAGTTAAGAAAAGCTGAGATTTCCTCTTTTTCAAGGTCCTCCTTTTCAAATAAGCTTGAAAAACGCTGCTCCTTGGCTAAATGATTCGCCTCATTAATACGAAAATTTGTACTCAGCTCATTTAATTGCTTCTGCCTCTCTTCGTTCACCTGTGAGCATGCTTTTCGTATCGCTTGATCAAGATCATGAATTTTAAACGGTTTTAGCAAATAATCAACACCGCTTGCAAGAAGCGTGGCCCGTGCATAATCGAATTGCTGGTATCCGCTAAGCACGATAACCTTTGAAGTCCAGCCTTCCTCTCGCAGCTTTTCTAAAAATTGCGGGCCATCCATAATATGCATGCTCATGTCGCAAATAATAATTTCAGGCTGATGCGCTCTAACTAATTCAAGTGCCTCCAGACCATTTTCCGCCATATAGATTTGATCAATATGATGACTTTCCCAATCGATCGAAAGCTCGATCCCTTCTCTTACATGCTCTTCATCATCAACGATCAGAAGCTTCATGCTCGTTCCCCCCTGTTGTTTCAAATGGCAAATACAAGGCTACTACTGTGCTTTCGTAAGATCTGCTTGTAATCGACCAATGGAATTGCGGCCCGAAATATAACCGCAATCGTTTCAATACATTAGATAAGCCAATGCCCTGCCTCTCTGCGGCAACAATCTGATGCTCCAAGTAAGAGCTTTTGATGTTTTCAATTTGCTCATCCGTAAAGCCTTTGCCGTTATCCATGACCTGGATTAATATCGTGTCAGGCAAAACAGAAATGTGAACTGAAATTTTAATCTGCCCCTTTCCACGCTCTAAACCGTGAATAATACTATTTTCAACTAGAGGCTGAAGGATCATTTTGGGAACACGAATTTTGGCTGCTTCTTCAGGACAGTCAAGCTCATACTCCAGCTTTTGCTTATAGCGTCCCTTTTGCAAAATGGCATAGTGCTCCAGATGCTCAATTTCTTGATATAAATATACATTTTCGCTTTCAATATCCATAGAATAACGGAACAAAGCGCCAAATTCAGCCAAACGATCACTTACTTCACGCGCGTTTGATTTAATCGCAAGCGTACCTATAGATTGCAAGGTGTTATAAAAAAAGTGCGGATTAATTTGTGCCTGCAGCATTTTCAGCTGAGCCTGCGACAGCTCCAGCTGATGCCTGTACTGCTTGTTCCATAGCTCATCCAATTCACTTGCCATTTCTTGAAATCTTATTTCAAGTAAATCAAGCTCATCCGGGGTAGCGGGCACAGGCTTGCGCTTCAACTGAAAATTTCCCATCTGCAGCTTTTTAATATGCTGTAAAATAAGTTTAATTCTTCGCAGCATATAATAAGCGACGAAAGCGGCTAGTATAGATACAAAAGCAATCGAACCAATTTGAATCGCTAAAGTTTTGCTCAAGGCATTAGTCCTGGCTTCATTAATTAAAGACTGCGGAATTAGCTTTACTATCGTTAACGCTATTCCATTATGTGAGTCGCGGTAGTATACATAGCTTCCTTCAGATGCTTGCAGCTCGCCTTTTTCTATTGCCGAAGCATGAACCAGCTTGCGATTTAGCTCAGGCTGCCAAGGCAAGGCTTGCTCGCTATTTCTATCTGTTGTATAAAGCAGCTCCAAGTCATCACCTAAAAAAACATAGATAGGTCCCAGCTCGCTTGTTGATAATGAATGAACGACAGATCGGATATGAGCCGGCTTCACATCGAAGGTCGTCAAGCCGATGACTTCGCGAGTTGATATGTCAATAAAAGGCTTATTGATTCTAAGCCGCCGCTCTTTATTAAAAAATGTTACTTGATAAGGCTGCTGAAGCTCGTTATGGGCAGAAGACAGCTCTCCATCAATGAAATCAGGAATCGTAACTCTAGTATTGTAATTATGTCTAATACTGAATTGCTTATTCGTAAGTGCGCTTTTATAGGATACTGAACCTATTTCACTGTAATTTCCATAAATCTGTTCCAAGCGCTGGGCAATATATACACTTTCCGCAGGCGTCTGCGGCTCGGAAGATGAAAGCAGACGCACAAGCGCCGGGTCACTAAAATAAGACAGGCCTAGGAGTGATAATTCATGAAAATAAGCATGCAGCGTTGACATGGTAATGGACATGGAATTTTGGTTCAGCTCGACAAGCTGCGATTTAATCGCTTTTCCCGTAATTTGATAAGACAAATAGTTTGAAATGATAAAAGGGATAGTCGTCGCTATAATCAAGCTGATTATAATTTTTGAGATGATGCTGCCCTTAATAAATTTCATCAATATTCCCGCCTTATCCCTCACATTAATTGTTCATTGTAGCATAAGCCTAAGCAGCCTTACAAATGTTTGAAGCTTACTTTCGCAGTGTCATTATTCGATCACATACTTGTTCCAGCCTGTCCGCAATTAATATTTTGCTGGAATATGACTCTGGAATATCCTCATAACCATAATGTACGCCTGCAACTCCTCCCGCTATAGCAGCAATTGTATCAGAGTCTCCGCCTGCATTAGCCGCCTTTTGGACGACTTCTGAAAAAGAATGCGAAGTTAATAAAATGTGAATGACCCATTTGAAGGTGTGCTCTACAAACCCGTCTGGCTCACAATCTAGTTCCTCATCAAGCATAAGACTGTATTTTGTGTGCTTGATTTCCTGCTGTACCGCTTTATGTATATTAACCCCTTCGTTTATAATTCGATACACGATGCGGCAGTATATTTCACATGCTTCATTGCATCGATCATCGTAATGAGTCATTTTCGATTGCAAGCGAGCAATTCTTGTTACATCCTCCAGTTTGGTATAGCATAAGGCAGCAGGAAGACAGCGCATTAATGAGCCGTTTCCTGCACTTTGCCCTAGAGTCGTATGGGCCTCAATAGCTGAATCGAACCAATTTCCGTTATACTGGCGCAAGGCAAACCGAATAATATTGCCAATATCTTTTGGATTACTGTAATACCATTCTAAAAATCTTTTACCAATTGCAGTTAAAGGCTCTGACGGGTTTTCCAGTATTCCCTCTGCCACACATAAGGTCATCATCGTATCATCCGTCACCTCGCCAGGCTCCAAATGCCATACCCCGCCGCCGATCATATCAGTCAAATATCCGTATTGGTCAGCGATTTCCCGCCGAGTCATAAACTCAGTCGTTCCACCTAGCGCATCACCGACAGCAACACCATATAGCCCGCCTTTAATTCGGTTATATATATTCATAGCCATTCCTCCAGACTTCTGTATTTCTTGAATTTACGAAGGATCTCGTTTACTCTGCCCGCACGCTCCTCCAAGTTTCCCGACAAATAGAAATAAGGGATCTTCCGGCATTTCAAGTCAGCTATAATCTGTTTTTGAAAAATTTGTCTTTCTACAGCGCCGGAACGGTCCCAAGTATCCTCGTAAGGAATATCATCACCGCAAACAAATACGAGATCGTAGCGTTTTGACGCGTCGTCAGCTAATTGAGATAGACGGGGCAGCGCTTCGCCATGATAGGATTTCGAAAACATATAGGTTGTAATAGCATTCGTATCTACGAATAAATAATGATTCGCTTTGTGCAGCAGTCCTTCTTCCCGCGCCAAATGAATCTCGGCAAGCTCAACGAGCTGAGCCTGCGATAATCTGCGCTCCACATGATGCTGCTCCCAGTATTCCCTGCCATACTCAGGCATCCACACGGTTTGATGCAAATCAGCCATATGCGCTGCCAGTGTTGTTTTTCCTGTCGACGGCGCTCCGAGAAATACTATATTTGCCGCCAAATCACGATAGACGACGGGATGCAAAAACGTTCTGCTCTGATAAGGAGCCTTACGCACCTTAGTGCCAGATACAGGGAACTGCACTCTGTCTGGATCAACAAGCCGATTCACCGCACCAAGCGCCTCGCTCATATGCTCCCCGTAAAATTCACTGCAATAAAAATGTGTAATCAGACAGCCATTCAGTATACGAAGCACATATTGCTCCTGCATGCTTTTAATCTCAGGCGTATCGCCAACCTCGCTTGGGCCATCCCATGCTTCTATGACTCGTACAGCAGGGTACAGCTTGCGAATCCAGCTCGCACGAACCGGCAGCGGAATATCTGTCGTTTCGGGACAATCATATATAATTACAATAACTTCATCCATTTCTGCCATTGCTGTTTCAATAACATGCTGATGACCGCGATGTAAAGGCGCGTACTTCCCCAGCGTAAGACCTATTTTGCGACTGTTCATATTTTCATCCCCTATTTAATAGAGTAATCAGCTTTAGCCGAAGCCAAATCAGCCATCTCTCGTGCAGACCACTGCTTTCTCCAAGAATACAATCCCATTGCTGCTATGGCTAAAAAGATGACGTAAAGAAAAGCGACCGCATAAAGCCCTTTATACGCATACATGCCAATGGACAGCACATCGACCAATAGCCAGCAATACCAATTCTCCAGTACTTTGTTGGACAGCAAATATTGCGCTATTAAACTAAGCGTTGCAATAAAAGCATCGACATAAGGAATTGAAGCATCTGTATAATGATCAAGCCAGTAGCCCCATCCGGCCGAGACTCCGACCAGGCTTATTAGCAATATGACAGCCATTGCCAGCTGTATTCTTCTAGTCGGCCTCACCTTATCACTACCGCGTTTTGTCAGCCAAATAATCCAGCCGTAAATACTTAATATGAAAAAGAATACTTGAAGCGTCATATCCGCATACAGTTTAACTTCCCAAAACATATAAAAGAAGCAGGCAACATTAACAAGTCCGATCGGCCAAGCCCATATATGCTCGCGAGCTGTCAGCCAAACGCTGAGCAATCCCGTAAGTGTAGCCACAATTTCTAATGCTGTAGATGATGTTGCATAAGCGACCCCCAGCATCATAACGACCAAAACCAGCATCATTCCTGTTTTATTCATCTCAAGCCACTCCCTATCCTTCTTTTCTTCAATAATGTCGAAATGACAATATCAAAACTTGTAAAAAAGTGCCTAGCTGTATATTGACAGCTGAGGCACATAGTCCGTAAAACGGTACAGCTGTGCAGCACGCTGTGAGTAGCGATTCGACATGAGCGGTTCACCCCCGCGGCCGCGCGCTTCCTCGATAATTCCTTTACGACTTTGAGTAGAAGTAATTTTTCGGATAAAGTTTTTTTCCTCAAACTCAGGTACAACCGTTTGAATAACCTGATATAGCTCTCCGATCGTAAACCGCTCTGGAAGAAACTCCCTTGCAATTGTTGTAGTGAGCATTTTATGCTGAATTTGCTGCAGCGCATCAACTAAAATGCTGCGATGGTCAAAGGCAAGATTCATGGCAAGCGCCTCGTTAATCGGAAACAGTCTGACATCCATAGCATCATCATCAGCCCGCCGGGCAGCCAAGTACTGTTCATGCACTAATGCAAAAAAAGCATGCGATATAATCCAGCCTCGCGGATCGCGTCCTGGAGTGCTATAAGCGTTAAAATATTCAATATGAACATCCTTCACACCTGTCTCTTCCTCCAGTTCGCGCTTAGCGCTGTCGAGCAAGGACTCTGTATCTTTGGAAAATCCTCCTGGCAGCGCCCAGCTGCCGGCAAACGGCCAGCCCTTCCTCTGAATAAGCAGCACTTCAAGACGGCGGTCAGGCAATGATTTTTTTCGAGTCCCTTTTGGGGTGGAGGTAATGGTGAAAATAACAACATCTGCTGGCGCTCCATCGGGCGTTCTATAGTTGCCGGGTGAATAATTGATTTCTTCATCGGCTGGTTTGTTCTTGTTCAAATCAATACTGCCGCCTTTCTATTTGATATTGTCATTATGACATATTTAAATCATATGTCAAGCAGCAAATTTAATAAATGTCTTAATTTAGGCTGATGTCTGTACTTTTTACACAAAAAATCCCGAAAAGCCTATTCATGCCTTTCGGGAATAAAATTGTTTAACAGGTAGAAATTTCTAATCCAAGTATACTGGAATTACACATACCGGCTTGGAAACTTCAAGCTGTTCGCCTGTATATTGCAGTGTCCCGTCCTCGTTGATGGAGAACATAACGATATTGTTTGTATCACGATTAGCTACTAATGCAAATTTGCCGTCTGGCGTCAAAGCAAAATGACGCGGATGACCGCCCTCGACCGATACGAATTGTTTGCTGGTCAATTTGCCGGAAGCAGCATCGACAGCATACACAGCAATGCTGTCATGACCGCGGTTAGAGCCATATAAGTATGCACCGTCAGCAGAAATTGTAATCTCTGCGCAGCCATTCTCGCCTTTAAAGCCTTCAGGCAGCGTACTGACTGTTTCCTCTATCGCAAGCAAGCCTGCATGCTTGTCATAGCGTAATACCGTAATAGTAGAATCGAGCTCATTAATAACGTAAGCAAAGCTTTCATTCGGGTGGAATACAAGATGACGCGGACCTGCTCCGCCATGCAGCTGGGTAACCTGGTGAGGTTCAAGCTTATGCTTCTGCTTGTCCACCTTATAAGTAATAATTTGATCCAGTCCTAAATCCTGAACGAACAAATAGCTGCCATCTGCACTATAGAAGCTGGAATGCGGATGCGGCTTGTCCTGGCGTTCTGGGTCTTTACCCTTCCCGGCATGCTGCTGGACGTCAAGCAGCTCGCCTATTGAGCCATCTGCTGAAAGTTCAAGCGTGCCTACCATCCCCCCATGGTAGCTGGTGACCGTTATTCTTGTACTTAACTCGTCTCGCTGAATATGGCACGTAGTTGAGTTTACTGTTTTTTTGCGATTTATTACCGTCAGCTTGCCTGTGGCTGGATCGATTGAAAATGAAGAAGCTTCTCCTGCTTTGCTCCCATTAGCATCTGCCATTTCTCCAATACTGTACGCTCTATGCTTAGCCATATCCACATTTAGAAATGTTGGATTGCGATATCCGTCCAAGCTTTGAATAATATGAAGCTTGCCTGTGGCTGGGTCAAATTCGCTTACATATATGCCAGGTCCGTCCGTTTCTGCGTAAGAACCAATATATACAAGCAAGCGCTGATTAGATGTTGTCACGAATAGCTCCCCCTTGTATCCATTCTATAAAGAGTGTCGACTGTTGTTGCATTAGTTTGCTTGAGACTCTTGCCACACTTTATTTAAAGTATCTAAAAATACTTCAGTCGGCTGTGCGCCAGATACAGCGTATTTGCGGTTAAAAACAAAGAATGGCACGCCTCTGATGCCAAGCTGGCTGCCCTCCTGCTCCCGAGCCTGTACACGATCCGCATACTGATGGCCTTCCAGTACGGCAAGCGCTTCAGTTCTGGACAAGCCTGCACGCTCCGCTATATCAGCGAGAACGTCATAGCTTGCAAGGTCAGCATTATGAGTGAAATAAGCGTTCAGCAGCATTTCTCCTACTTCTACACCTTTGCCCCTTTCTTCGGCAAACTGAGCTAATCTGTGAGCATCAAAAGTGTTAATGACAAGCATGTTGTCAAAATTGAACTCCAATCCGACTGCAGCTGCCTGCTGCTTAATGCCAGTGCTCATCTCACGAGCTTTTTCAACCGTCATACCGTATTTTTCCGCCAGCATCGAATGCGTGCTCTGCTTCAAGCTGGAATCTGCCTGGGGATCCAGTTCAAAGCTGCGGAGCTCCAGCTCCACCTCAGCCCTGTGCTCAAACTTCTCTAGTGCCGCATCTAATCTTTTCTTGCCGATATAGCAAAACGGACAAACATAGTCCGACCAGATTTCTATTTTCATTTACTGACACCTCCCTTATGTATCCATCCTTTATTATTATAGCATGAAATCAGTTGACAATCTTCTTCCCTGCCTTGATCTGCTAAGCACCTTATTCTACAATATAGATGTGTAAAGGAGGGATTGCGGTGAATATTCTTAAACAAAAATCACGCGAAGAGCTGGATGCGCGCTTGCCTTCTATGCCTTGGTATATTGAACAATTTATTAATTACAAGCTGCCAGATTTGTCTCCAGCCTCGTTAGTTGAATATATGAGAGATTATGAAGCTTTCCTGAATTGGCTAATGGCAGAAGGGCTAAGCGAGGCTGCGTCTATTAAAGAAGTTACCTTGCTGGAGCTGGAGCGACTGCGTATGGAAAGTATAGATTCTTTTCGCATGTTTCTTTCTACGTACAAGGAGGAACGCAATAATCGCACAACGATTTCACGAAAGCTTTCATCACTTCGGTCGTTATTTCACTATTTGAGCCAGATTGCGGAGGATGAGCAGTTCTACCCCTTGCTGAAAAGAAACGTCATGGCCAAGGTTTCCATTAAACGGACTCATAAGCCAAAAGACACGGCAGCCCGGCTTGAAGGGAAACTGCTGCAGGAAGAAGAAATCTCACAATTTTTAACTTATATTAGGCATGATTATGGGCAGGAAATAGTGAAGAACAAGCAGGCTACATACTCCTATGAACTTAATAAAGTAAGAGACACCTGTATTATCAGCTTTATTTTGCATTCAGGCTTGCGTGTTTCCGAGCTTGTCAATTTGAATTTGGATGATATTGATGTAAAGAAAAAGCTATGCTATGTATTCCGTAAAGGTAAAAATGACGATACTTTCAAAACGCCCGTATACTTCCGGCAAGATGCAATCGTGGATCTTAATCAGTATTTAGCGCTTCGTGAAACACGCTACAAAGCGCCACGCAAAGAAAAAGCACTGTTCCTTGCAATTGCTAACGGCAATAAGGAAGGCTCACGCATGACAAAAAGAGCTATTCAAGCGATGGTACTCAAGTACGCTAAACGCTTTGGCAAGCCCTTCTTGTCCGTTCATAAGCTTCGTCACTCATTTGCTACCGATTATTATTTACAAAACGATATTTATAAAACACAGGAGCAGCTTGGTCACGCCTCTCCCGAAACGACACAAATTTATGCGCATCTGACCGATAAAACAATGGCTGAAGCTATTGATCGCCGTTTGGAGCAATAAAAAATTTATGGCTTGTATAGCTTCTCGATATCGGCTGCCGACAAGCCTTCTTCAATCGCAAATTCAAAATCATCAATATCATAGAGCTGAATAGGAACCTCAGCTTCAATCAGCTTTTCCTGCAATTCATATTGATCAGTTAACAATGGCATTTGCTTGCGCATGCATACCAGCACAAGCTCTGTTTCAATCGGATCTAACAAATCTCCGTAGTGCGCATTGTCTACGGCATTAATGATTGTAAACTGAACATTTTCGTTCAATAGCAATGGGGCGCTTTCACGCCAAGGGGCTTGCAAAGCCCGGTCAATTTTTTTACGATTAAGAGGCTCTTCAAAAAATTGAATAAGGGTTTGAATGTGTGATTTCACCAATTGATCATCGTCGGGGTCGACCATAACAGGTTCGTCCCCTTCCCGTATTTCATATAATTCGCTAATCGTAGAATACGGAACAATGTAATGAATCGGTTTTGCAGGGACGAGCAAATGACCATAGGTAGCAGCTAGTATCGCTTCCATAACAAACTGTTGAACCATCTCTCTCCCTCCTTATTATCATAATATGTTCAAGCTTAATTATACCTTATCCAATTACTAGATCAACAGAGGCGTACGTACGGATCCTTTACTCAAAATGACGAAAATTCGCCTTTATTTTAGGAGGAAAAAATGTCTATCGAACATACTATTATAATCGGAGCTGGACCTTGTGGTCTTGCTGCAGCCATCGAGCTGGGCAAAAGCGGGATTAAGCCGCTTATTATTGAAAAGCGCAACATAGTTCATTCCATTTCGCAATATCCAACCTATATGCATTTTTTCAGCTCGCCTGAGATGCTGGAAATTGGCGATATTCCATTTACGACAGCTAATGATAAGCCATCCCGTCTGGAGGCGCTGAATTATTACCGTACAGCAGCACAGCGGCATGAAGTGCGGGTTCACCCTTTTCAAACCATTACGAGCATAGCTCATGAGGATGGCATTTTCTATCTTACTGGCGAGGACCGTTTCGGCAAGCCATTAAGCTATTCCAGTCATCATGTCATTATTGCCACTGGCTACTTCGATAATCCGAACATGCTGGGCATACCTGGCGAGGACAAAGACAAGGTGACTCACTTTTTCCGGGAATCGCATCCTTATGTGGGCATGGAGGTAGCGATAATTGGAGGCAGCAACTCCGCCATAGACGCTGCATTGGAGCTTGAGCGGGTTGGCGCCAAAGTAACGGTTATTTACCGGGGCTCGGATTATTCCAAGAGCATTAAGCCCTGGGTAAAGCCGACCTTTGAAAGCAAGGTGGCCAAAGGAACGATACGCATGCTGTTTGAATCTAGGGTAATCGCAATTGAGGACGATTGTGTGAGCATTGAAACCACTGGCAGCATGAAAACGATTGCTAACGATTTCGTGCTTGTACTGACCGGCTTCCACCCAGACCGCAGCTTTCTGCAGCAAGCAGGCGTAACGATTGAGCCTGAAGGCTATCCGACCTTTAATGAGGAGACGATGGAAACGAATATTCCCGGCATTTATTTGGCGGGTGTCGTCGCCTCTCGTCATGAAGCTAATGAAATCTTTATTGAGTCGGGTAGATTTCACGGCCGAAAAATTGCGGCACATATGAAAACTAACGAAAATTAACTTGAATTAATTTACTTGCCAAAAGGCATCCTTCAATCATTTGCTGAGGATGCCTTTTCGTATTATATGAAGATTACAATCCGGATGCAGGATTTTCAGGCTGTTGTAACAATGAAGCGGCTGCCTGGTTATTTCCGATCTAAATCTCCAAGTATTTTTTTCTTAAGCTGCTCCGTTTCCTCATAGCTTGGTACATGATCGCCATATCGCACAGCATCATAAACATCTATAAAGCGGCTCGCTTGCAGCTTGGCCTGTTCTTTTTCATATTGCCTTTGCAGATCGGCGCCTGTCTCCTGAGCCGTCCGTTCGCTTTTCGCACGATAGCGGTATACTCTAGCCAGCTCACCAAGCCATCGGGCATACAAAAGCCTTATTTTCTCTCTATTATCAGTAGTACGGCTCCATTTTGTTTCAAAGCTTTTTCTGCCTTTTGCATGACCGCCCCGGTGAGAACGCCGTTTCCTGCGTTTTTTAATTATTGACGTTAATTGTTCTTCTTCATCAACATAGTAGCCATACTGGCCTTCCATTGGGCCGCTTCGCTTCATAAATTTCAGCCATAAGCGATAAGCCAGCTTCAGCAATTTCTTTGACACCGCATATAAAAGCAGCAGTAATGCTGCAGCAACAGCTGCAATGACAATAATTTTTATTATTTGCTCCAGAATGAGCATCCATTTGGCAGGCTCTGAAGGTTCGACCTCAGGGAATTGCGATGGCGCCGTCGGCTCAGGCTGCTGTTCCACAACAGGCTCTTTGGGCTCTCTGGAGAGCCAGCTTAAAATCCAAGCCATTACCTTTTTAAATCCAGCCATTACAGCATCTTTATAAAATAATAGGAATGACGCTGCCAGCAAAATGCATGTAATTAATGACATTAACATTCTATTGTGCTTGGCAGCTGCAATTGCAGCTGGCGATTGGCCCACATCAACCGTTTCATTTTTTATAAATCGCCCGTTAAATATGTAAAATGACATTATTAATACAACAGCGCCGCATACAAATAGCTGTGTCTCTACCTCAATCAGCCGGACAAGCAGCCATACTTTCAATGGCTGAGCTGCCACATAGGTCACAATTCCAGCGATCATGTACCTGCTGTCAAACGAATCCTTCCATCCTTTGCGCGTAAGCACAATCCCTTTCCAGCATAACAAGGCACTAAGAAGCACTAACGCTGCGAGCATCTCCTGCCGTATGCCAGGCATAAAGATGAGTGAAAACAGGAAGCAATAAATATACCCTATTGCGCATGATGCCAACAGCTCCATAATGAATCTGCTGCTTTTCCATTTTCCCTTCAATGCCGCTCCGCTCCAATAAACAAGAGGAAGCATAATAAGCCATAAAGCAATGGAAGCATGAGGCAGCAAGTAAATAGCTGCTGTCAAAAAAACCGGAAGATAAAAAAGAAGCTCTGCCGCTCCTTTGGCAAGTATGACGCCGTTTGTTTTCAGCCAATTCTTCATTCGCTTTTATCCTCCGCTAGCTCCCAAACTGTAACGGAATTACCGTTCGAGCGAATTCGTGCTGCCTGCTCCTCTAGCTCATCATTCCAGAAGGTCGATATGATAAGCACATCTCGCCCTTCATACCCGTCTTCTGCAGCAGCTTGCAATAAGTAGGAAAACGGCTCCGTTTTCTCCAAGCTTAATCTAGCCATCGCTTCAAAAATAAACAATAAGTGCTCATAACCTGATCCAGGTTCAATTTTTGTAGAAGAATATTGATTATTAAGCTGCATATTGGAGCTGAAGCCAGCTTCCATTCCTTGTTCAATTGATGCTGCGGCAGCGCCTGCCGCCCACGAAATGCCCTGCTCAATCAAATCTACATTATTGACTGAGCGCCACATGCCTTCCTCATCATCAATATTCAAATAAATCATCAACTGCCGATTCGCTGTGTAATCATGTTTATGTACTTGCAGCTGACCGGTTCTCGCAGTTGCCTTCCAATTAATAGAGCGAAGTGTATCGCCCGCTTCGTATTTCCGCACTCCCGCTGTCAGAAATGGGTCATGGATAATCCACCGCTTAACAACATGCTCCCCCTGCAAGCTATGAAAAGGAAGCTGATCGAGCGCCACCTCTGCCGGCTTAGGATACACAAGCAATTCTCCCGTCAAGGGAATTTGCTTATGCCGAATATGAACACCCAGCAAATCGCCGCTGGTCATCGTGACCGTCTGCAGCCTGTAAACGCCTCTTCGTGCGGCTACAAGGCAGTGCCTTCTTGTAATTTGAACGTAGGGCTTCAGCGAAAATAAACTTTTATGGTTTTGATACACTTGACCTTTACTGACAGAAAAATTGTCCAGCTTGCCGAAATGCAAATGCGTGGAGAGCTGCGACTCCACTCTAAGCCATGGTACGGGGAACCATTTGCGATTGGCAATTCGCTCAACCAGCTCTACTTGATCACCCGCATAGCAAGCTGCAACCTTAAAGTTGCGGTCATATTGAATATCCTTTAACGCTAATCGATAAAACACTAGGCCTTGTAAATAAAACAATGCGACGGCCAACAAAATAAATCCAACTAGTAGCATGGCATACTCCCGGCTATGTTATCGTAGCTTCTGCTTCCGTAGGGACAGGAATTTGATTCAATATATCATCCAATATTTTATGCGCATCCGCTTGCATTCTTTGCATTCCTCTTAGCGCTAAACGATGGCTCAGAACAGGCTTTGCCAGCGCTTTCACATCATCGGGAGTTGCAAAGTGGCGCCCCCTCAGTATAGCTCGTACCTGCACTGCGCGCAGCAGCGCTTGCGAGCCGCGGGGACTAACGCCAGTCGCAACCTCCTCCCGTTGTCTCGTCGCTTCAATAATACTGACGATATAACGCAGCAGCTCTTCTGATACCTGAACCTGCGGATAAGCTTTCTGTGCAGCGATAATCAGTTCTCTATCCGCAACTGCCTGCAGCGTTTCCAACGGCTGCTTGCTCATAAAGCGCTTTAACAGCTCCACGCTCTCGTCAGAGGTCGGATAGCCCATTTTTATTTTAAAAAGAAAACGGTCAAGCTGGGCCTCCGGCAATGCAAACGTCCCCTGATGCTCGATAGGATTTTGCGTAGCAATAACCATAAAAGGCTGCTCCAGCTGCTTCGTTTCGCCATCGATGCTGATCTGTCTTTCTTCCATGCATTCAAGCAGGCTGGATTGCGTACGCGGCGTTGCGCGATTTATTTCATCTGCCAGCAGCAGATTCGTAAACAGCGGCCCCGCGCGAAACTCAAATTCACCAGACTTCTGATTATAATAGTGAATACCGCTCAAATCAGAAGGCAGCAAGTCGGGTGTAAATTGAATGCGTTTAAAATCAAGCTGCAGCGATCGGGCGAGCGACTTGGCCAGCATCGTTTTGCCGGTGCCGGGCACATCCTCCAGAAGAACATGGCCGGAGGTAATGAGCGCAATAATAAGTAATTCTACAACCTCTTCCTTGCCTACAATAACCTGAGCAACATTATGCTTCACCTGCTCCGTCAACTGCTTGATAGAAGTAAAGGGCATATGCTTTTTTATCTCTCCTTTGCTTACTTTTGCTTGCGGCTGCGCTGCAGCTGTTGAAGCTCTCTCCAACGAATCAGCTTGATCCCTTCCTCTTTGATGAAAGAAGTCATCTCTGGATCCAAAAACAATTGATGCTCCATGCCTCGTTTTTCAGGCTGAAAATGAAAGGCTTTCAGCTCGTCCGTCACGTATGACGGGTGGATAATAAGCTCTGATACGCCTGGACGAAGCGAACGCAATAGCTGCTTCATATTGTTTTTCAGGACGTCATACGTTTCTCCTTCTGCCAAATGAAAAGGCAAGCCTACCAGATAGTCTAGAATAACAACGCCAAAGGAATCAGCCAAGGCAGCCAATTGCTTGGCCTGCTCAGCCATCTCAGGCGGAGCGACTTGACCGTCCTCCTGCAGCAGGTAGCGCGGTAAACGGAAAGGCAAGCCATAATCAGCACAAATGCTTAATACAAGCGGCAAGAAATTACGGCCCGTCGTAAGCCCATACAAGCTGCCCATATGATTGTCCGCATGTGTAGGATTCATGCCAAACTTAAGCGCTTTCTCGATTTGACTGATGATTTCAGCTCGTACCTGCGATTCATCCGCCTGCTGCTCGAATGTTTTGCATTCTTTCGGAAAATAACCTTCCTCCGTCACAAGTGAGTGAACAGCTTCTTGCGTAGTAACCGGTCCCCATTTGTACCGATCCCATTCGCTCGTAAACGTTAAATGCACGCCCACATCATACTGCGGGTTTTGCGCACTCCAGCTGGCTCCTTCAGGCGCCCAGCCGCATGGCATCATAATCGTCGCCGAGCTGATTGCTCCTGCAGCGAGCAGATGCTGGACGGATTGATTAACAGAGTGGCATACGCCATAGTCATCCCCATTAATAAGCAGCAATCTATCATTGGCATCATAGCCTAATTGTTGAGCTAAATTCATGTTTATTCTCCTCCATTCCTATACTATAGTTATTGTACTCCTAAATTTAGTTAGTTACGATAAAAATTTCCCGCAGTTCTGCACTGTTATCGATATACTCGATGTGATCAGCTGTCTGATCAATTATTTCACACAGCAGCTCCAACTCGCTTAACCCGCTGCGATATCTGACCACAACATGCAAAAACACATCCAACAGCCGCAGCTTCATCAATAATGGCATACAGTCAAGCTCTTCCTGCGTAAAGCTGACCTCTTGTGTAAAAGCGTTCATCATCAGACTTATTCCTTCATGCATAGAAGAAAGCCGATTAGGCTTATTTAGCAGGTCTGCTGCAATTACAGCAGGCTCCATCGCGCGCAAATCAATTGCAGCAAATTCAAAATCAAGTATGGCGATGATGGCCTCGCCCGAGGCGACCGTATTATTGATTACGATATCACCATGAATCCATTGCTGTGGCAGCTTTTGAAGCTCAGAACTCCATTGCTTAGCTTTGCAGAACTGTTCCATTAAAAATTCGATTTTCTTTCTTCGCAAAGCAAGCTCCGACTCCTCGTTCATCAGCTCTTCGAATAATTCAGCCGTTATAAACTCATAAGAGGCTGGCAGCTTGTAGTAAGGGTCATACACAGGCTGAGCAGTCATTTGTAGCGCTGCCAGCTGCCTGCTTAGTTGACCTGCTGCTTTCCCCAAGCCGGCAATATGAGGCGCATGCTGATTGAGGGGCCTTTCCCCTTCAATAAAATAATACAAGGCAAATAAAGTGCCATCCTCCAGCTTGCAAAAGGTGCCTCCCGTTTTATTGCGTACAGGAATAGGCGTTTGAATTGATGACTTGCTGCTATTCAGCTTCTCCAAAAGCTCATGCTCAACCTGGACGATTGCGCCATTCTTATGATTGTTATATATGCGAAGCATAAAACACTCTTGGTCTGCTGCAATTTTTCTAGTTGTATTGTTCATTCCGCTTTCCATGGGCAGAACGCTCCAAGGCTCGGAAATAGAATAATGAGCTAAATAAGTATTAAGCTCGCTCCTGTTTATTTCGCTCATTCAAAAGCTCCCCCTCTTCTTTTTTATTATAATCCCCAGGGGGAGATATTGGCAAAAATTCCGAACAACTGACAATCCTTTCCCGATGCGGGAATGCAAAATGTCGAATCGATCTAATATTTGTTGATTCATGCGCTTCCCTGGGAAATATTCAATTTCATTTCCTCATTTCCCAGACTGCTTGTACGGATTGGATTTTAAATTTATAACGAAGCTCTACAGGGTGTCGATTCATTGTGGATAGGGCAAAAGCAAACGAAAGGGAGGTTACTACGATCAAGTTTGGGATTCCGACCGATGTAGTAGTCCCAATTTTTAGATGAAATAACCCCTGTAAAGGATAAATTTGGCCTACAAAGGCGGACGCTGCTGCTTCTCCATTCCCAATCTTGCTCTTCGTTCCCCTTTCTTTTTGCTTGCCAATCGTTGCCCACAAAGAATCGACACTCTCCTCTAACAAGCCCGTAATAAAAAAGATGCTGCCGCTGCAGCATCTTTTTCTTGACCCTAGTACATAGGCTGTAGCGGACCGTTTTCGTTGACGATCGATTCCAGATCATAGATCGAAATGGGGAAATAAAGCAGCCCATATACATAAGGCGCGATTTCATATTGCTGAAAATAAATGACTAGTGAGCGGTCAGCAATGTAAAAATCCTGATCAGGCCGAATAGACTTGAATGGTTCAAATGTTTCGATTTTGCGAGCTGAAATTTGCGCTTTTATATGTTCGCTTAATACCGCTACATAATTGGAGTTAGGCTTGAACAGATCCTTCAGCTGATACTGTTTTCCCGTAGAGGTCCGAAAAGTATACGATTTTTCAAGCGTCGCTCCATGCGCTCCGCCTGTATATGCGTAATTAATAAGCGAAAGGCTTAAAATATCCTTTTGGTTATTTTTCACTTCATACAAGCCAAGCATTTCAGCACGGGGATCGCTTAGATCGCCTTGAGCATTGACGAGCTGCTGAGCTCCATGTACTAACACTTTATTGATATGTGCATCAGCCTGAGCATTGCTGCCGAGACTGATATGCGGAATATACAGCTCCGCCTTGGGAAATGTCGCCTTGGAGGACTGAACAACTACAGGCGATACAAACGTTGACATAATGAGACACCTGCCTATTTGATATGATGTCTCATTATATGCAGCACCCGCTTTGAATTTTCCCGCTTCCCTTATTTTCCGTCAAATAAGCTAGTCCATTAAGCGCTTCTCACGCTCAGTCAGCCTTCTGCCGCGAACATCCACTACGATTTCACCTTTATTAAGACCGACGATGCGATCTGCAAATCGCTCAGCCCAATCACCCTGATGCATAACTGCTATTACGATAACCTGCTGCTCCTCGCACAGGCTTTTCAGATCCTTAAGCACAGCCTCAGCTGAATGGGGATCAAGGCCGGATACCGGCTCATCAACCGCAATCACTTTTGCCCCGTGCACGAGCGCCCGCGCAATAGCCATTCTTTGCTTCTCGCCACCGCTTAAAGTGCCTGCCTTTTGATGGGCTTTGTCAATTAAGCCGCGCTTCTCGATCATTTCCATCGCGCCCATATAATCATCGTTGCGCATCATGCCTGTCCATCTGCGCCATGCCGGCGTTTGTGTTATCGAGCCAATAATGACGTTTTTCAGGCCTGTTTTATTCGGAAACAAGAACGGTTTTTCTTCCAAATATGCGACCTCGCGCTTTACCTTCATGCGTCCCTTTATGCCGGCTTGAAATACATCCATGCCGTCGAATTGATATTTCCCCTTCGTCCACTTTTCCTGCAGCGCAAGACATTTAAGAAACATGGACTTACCGCTGCCGCTATTGCCTTTGATGGCAATAAAATCGCCAGGGTAGGCTTCAAAATCTATATGGTTCAATACTTTTGGACCGCCTGGTATTCGCTTTGAAAGATTTTGAATTCTTATCATTTTCCGCTCCCTTTCTGCACGTTGCAAAAGATCATTATTACTAGTGTAAGTGATATAAAAAACTCTTTCCACACGAACAAATGTTTGCTATAATAAAAACAAGAACAAACGTTCCATTATACCCATTTATTCACATCACCAATCGTTTAAAGGAGGCTGGATCACCATGATTAACAATTGCGAAAATTTCCGTTTTGTAGAGTCTAGACGTAATGGCAAGGACCTTACTTTCAAGTTTTACGACAATGGGAAGCTTACCATTATTGATAATCTTACCGAGGAGGTGATCTCGCCCAACGACTTGCGCGGCGCCAGCAAGGATTTCTATGTTCGCAAGCGCATTTCCTTTATCAAGAACAAGCTGATCGCTTCACAACTGAAATACGCCTAATCTATTTCATCATACCAGCGCATGACAGCATTTGGCTATCATGCGCTGTTTGTATTTTGTTTAATAGCGGATTGACGACTTGCCCTACTTTCATGTAGATTGAATGTACAGTTGGAACTGTTAGCGAAAGGAGTAATACAAGATGAAGCAACAGCTGTTATTCGATCTAGATGATACACTTATATACTGCAACCGCTATTTCTTTGAAGTTATAGACCAGTTTGCCGATTCATTAAAAACATGGTTCAACGGATATTCAGCTGTCACCGACAGCGCGATCCGCGATAAGCAAATGGAATTTGATTTGGCGCTGATCGACAAAAGCGGGTTTAAAAGCGAGCATTTTCCTCGCTCTTTTCTGAATACGTATCAACACTTTTGCGCCATAACCGGGCGTGATTGCAGCAAACAGGAAGAAAACTTCCTATGGGATATCGGCATCAGCGTTTATCAGCATGATACCGAGCCCTATCCGAATATGGAGCAAACGTTGACTCAGCTTGCGTCAGAGGGCCATGAGCTGCATTTATACACGGGCGGCGAGCCAAAGATTCAACAGCGCAAAATCGATCAGATGGAGCTTGGCCGTTTTTTTGAATCACGCATTTATATACGCCAGCTTAAAAATTATGATGCATTGGAAGGCATTCTCCAGTCTGGCAGTTTCGACCGGACACAAACTTGGATGATCGGCAATTCGATCCGTACCGATGTCGTCCCAGCCCTTACAGCTGGCATTCATGCTATTCATATGCAAGCGCAAGAGGAATGGCACTACAATATTATTCCGATTGATCTCGAGCCGAAGGGCGCATTCTTGCGCTTGCAGCAGCTGCTTGACATCCCGCATGCCATTAAACAATTTGTCAGCCGATAGCTGTGGCTTACTCGACGCCCAGCTCGCCTGTTTCCAAATTTTTCAGGACAATCCGTCCTTGCGTCTCGGTGCCATTGGACAGCTCAAGCTTAAGCTTAGCTGTCTTTCCTTTTTCCGCCAGGGCTCTCACCTGTGCATCGCTTAATACCCGGCCAAAGCTCTCCTTCCAAATGACGAAGCCGCAGCCGCTTTTATAATTGGAGCACCCATAGCCTTTTCTTCCCATAAAGAGCGAGCCGCCGCAGCCTGGCCGTGGACATGCGGCTACAAAGCCCGGCTCCATGGTCGAAGTGGCTTTAGGGGCAGATGCCGCGCCACTTTCCGCTTTCTTGCTTGTTCGTGCTTGGCCGCCGGCTTTACTGCTTCCTTTGGCTGATTTTCGTCCGCGGGAAGCTTGACCCTCTTCTTGCTCAAACAGATGCTTGGCGGCCTGGCGCTGTTCTTTCACTTTGTCCACGATCATTGTGGCAAAACGCTTGACGTTATTCATAAACTGCTCATCCGATGCCGAACCGCGGGCAATTTCATTGAGGCGTCTCTCCCACATCCCAGTCATCTCAGGCGATGTGAGCAATTCAACACCTGCAGCACGAATCAGCTCAATGGTAGTTCTTCCTTTTTTGGTTATGACAATTCGTTTTCCCTGCATTTCTATATAGCCTACATTTTTCAGACGCTCGATCGTAGCAGCCCTGGTCGCTGGCGTTCCAAGCCCGGAATCCTTCATCGCATCGCGAACATCCTCATCCTCGATCTGCTTGCCGGCACTTTCCATAGCCTTAAGCAGTGTACCTTCAGTATAATGCTTGGGCGGCTGTGTATCCTTCTCCTTCACTATCGCCTCGCTGCATTGAACTGAGCCGTCCTTATCGATATGAAAAGGCTCCATAACCTCTTCTTCTGTTTCTTCCTCCTCTTTGCCCTCCTTGCTTTTCTTGCTTGTCCGCTTCGCTCCTTCTTTCGTCTGATCGTTAGCGTAGAGCTCCTTCCAGCCAAGACTAATCCGTTCTTTAATATTCGTTTTAAATAATTCCTGTTCAATATCGGTTATAACCGTATGTAATTTATATTGGGCCGGCGGAAAAAACTGTGATAAAAACCTGCGCACGATCATATCATACAGCTTCTGCTCATCTGGCGATAATCCTTTGGCTGTACGCTTAGTCGGCAGTATCGCATGGTGGTCCTCAACCTTCGCCGGATTGCAAATCGATTTATTGCCTTTATGTACAAAGCTTCGGTCCGCCTTTTCAACCCACTGCTTATACTCTGTATATTGCAATGCAGAAAGCGCCTGATGCATTTCGGGAATATTTTGCTCTGTAACGTAATTAGAATTCGTTCTTGGATAGGAAATAACCTTATGCTTTTCATACAGCGCTTGAGCCGTATCTAACGTTTTCTTGGCGGAAAAGCCTAATTTACCGTTTGCTTCCCGCTGCAACAAGGTCAAATCATACAGCTTATACGGATACTCTTTCGTCTCCTTCATTTCATAGGACGCTATTTTGCCTGCTTTATTCTTCACCTTCGCTGCAATCGCTTCCGCTTTAGACTGCTCCGTTATTCGATCACCCTGCCAAATTCCGCTATAGGCTGTTCCAGTTTGCTGGAATTGCCCCTCCACTTCAAAAAATTTAAGTGAAGAAAAAGCCTCAATTTGAATTTGACGGTCATAAATTAAGGCAAGCACCGGCGTCTGAACACGCCCGACAGACATCAATACATTATGCTTAGTCGTAAATGCGCGCGATCCATTCATCCCTATAAGCCAATCAGCTTCACTGCGAGCTCTTGCCGCCCTTGTAAGATTAGCGTGTACTGATTCATCCTTGAGCTCGTCAAAGCCTTTGCGAATCGTCTCAGGCGTAAGGTCAGAAATCCAAAGCCGCTTAACGGGCTGAACCAGCTTCAAGTGCCGTTGAATAAGCGAAAAGATATATTGCCCCTCTCGCCCGGCGTCACAGCAATTAATAAGCTGATCGCAACGCTTGGCAAGATCAGCGATAACCTTCAACTGGCTAAGCGTATTTTTATGCGGAACGAGCTTGAAGCTGCTTGGGATAATTGGCAAATCATAAATATTCCATTTCTTGTACCGGTTATCATAAGCATCAGGCTCAGCAAGACCGATCAAATGGCCGATTGCCCAAGTAATGATATATTTTTCCCCTTCAAGATGAGTACGATTGTTTTTAGCTTTCGGATCGATAGCTGCAGCAATATTGCGCCCCATATCCGGTTTTTCTGCAATAATTAATGTTTTCATTATCATTAGCTCCTTTGCGTCGAGCTAGGCCAGGAAGCTGAAACTTTCTTATTATTCATTAGTTATAAATTGAATAATTGCTCCATAGATGGACCTTACACCATCTGCCCATTTTTTATCCTCAGCATATTCACGATTAATCCAAGTAAAGGCATCTATATGTTCGGGACGTTCTTTGCTTAGTCGATTAATTATACGCGCCGCAATTTGCGAGGATTCCGTAATATTTGTATTGTAATCCTTCCAGCTGTGAAATACGTTGAACGGGTTGTTTGCGATCTCCACTGCTCTTTTATGCGCTTTGGGCACAAACCCTTGTTCTTGGCCGGTAATTGCAAACAGCAGCGCAGGATGTATGTCAAAATCTTTAGCCGTCTGTAAAATGGCCGAAAAATACGGCTCATCCGCAAGCAGCGAGGATTTATTGACGAGATATTGTTTTAATTTTTCTGTGTTGACTTTTGCGTAGCGAAGCGCGGCAGGCAGCTCATTCAGTGAACTCAGACTGGCTTCTGCTTGTACGTTGGCCTGTAATTCCGCTGCTCGATCCGCGATATGCTCTGCTTCATCACTCGCCTTCGAGCTTATCCAGCCATATATCAGCAATCCGAACACAAGCGATGCGAATAATATACTATAGGTAAAAGCCTGCTTTCTCCGCTGCTGCTTCACATAGGCGACAGCTGAAGGAAGCGGAATGACCTTCCCGCCTGCTTCAGCCGACAGCCTTTTCACGGAACGCTCCTCCGATTGTGATCCTCCTAATTGATCAGACTGCTTCACACGCCAGCTTTGCAGCGCAGCAGCAATGGAAGGCTCATTTTGATCCAGCTGCGAGCACAGCTCATCGATATCGCTGAGCTGAACCAACCGCCGCTCCTCAGCCACGCACTGTCGAAGCAATTGCTGCAGCAGATCCTTCTTCACATTCTCCTCAAAATCGGGCAGCTGCTTGTACAATATTTTTTTAACGGCATCGGCTACAATTTCTGCTCGTTTCTCGCCGGAAACAGCAGCGTATTTTTGCTGCACATATGCTCTTATTCTGCGAATATCATTACTGGATAAAATATATGCGTTCTCGGCTGTCATGAAGCTTCCTCCTTCATGTCCTATTAAACCGATAGTACCATAATTTTCTTACTCAGGGATTGGCAAATTTACAATTTGCTGCTGTAAATGTTCCTGCTCAACAAACTGGCGCAGCTGCTCTTTCTCCGAAAACGTAAATTGATATTCGCAATCACAACCCTCATCCTGCGGAATCATCTGAACGATCGTTCCGTTAGCTGCCAAGCAAATGACCAAAATTGTAAAATCAATCAAATCCTCCGGCAGAGGCGTCTCTTCTGCAAGCTCTGCGCGCAAAGTGATATCGACCCATTGCCAGTCGCGGCGCTCCAAGGCAGGATGAAGCCGCTTGAATTTCAGCTCTGTTATACGATCTGAACCGTATTGAATCATTGTTTAAGCTCCTCCCGGCCACAACGTGAATAGAAGCGCCATGCGGCGCTTCTTTGGAATTTCTTATTCCGCTTCATATAAATGCTTAATTCTTGCGTTTAAAAACCTGTGTAGTAAAATCGAATTTATTTTTTTCATCACTTGCTCTAAAATGACTTTCGGCCAGCTCCCATTCTGCCTCTGGAAGATCAGGAAAAAAAGCGTCGCCTGCCTCTACCGCTGTATGTACTTCCGTTAAAAGAACAGTATCTGCATACGGAAGCAGCTGTTTATAAATCTCAGCTCCGCCCATCACCATCAGATCAGCGGATTGCGCCAGCTCCACCGCTTCCTCCAAGTCGTGTACATATTCATATCCTTCTTTTGCGAAATCCGTTTGCCGTGTCAACACGACATTTCTGCGATTGACCAAAGGCTTTGGCAAAGACTCGCATGTTTTTCTGCCCATTAACACGGTTTTACCCGTTGTCATTTTTGTAAAATAAGCCATTTCGGCAGGCAAACGCCAAGGCAATTTATTTTCAATGCCGATCACACGATTGCGATCCATGGCAGCAATAAGCGTTATAGACATAGTATACATCCTTCCTGCGATCTAAAATCAGCTGCGCCCAGCTTCAAACATGAGAAAAGATAGAGGATTTGGCGCTTTACACCGCAATCGGCGCTTTAATACTTGGATGAGGATTATACCCTTCAATCGTCAAATCTTCCATCTCGATATCAAAAATCGATTGCTTTTCCGGATTGATTTTCAACGTTGGCAAATCACGCAAATCACGAGATAATTGCTCTTTGACTTGATCGATATGATTCAAATAAATATGAGCATCACCGATCGTATGCACAAATTCGCCCACTTCCAAGCCGCATTCATGCGCAATTAAATGTGTCAGCAGCGCATAAGATGGCACATTAAAGTTAATGCCCAAGAAAGAATCACCGCTGCGCTGATATAACTGGCAAGATAACTTGCCGTTTGCTACATAAAATTGAAACAACGCATGGCATGGCGGCAATGCTGCTTTACTTCCCTTTGCGCCGGCATTCACAACATCTTCCGGGTTCCATGCATTTACAATAATGCGGCGTGAGTCAGGATTACGTTTAATTTGATTAATCGCATCCTGCAGCTGATCAATTTCATTTCCTTCGGAATCTGTCCAGTGGCGCCACTGCTTGCCGTAAACATTTCCTAGCTCCCCGTATTTGGCTGCAAACTCATCATCGTTTAAAATCCGATCACAAAAAGCTTTCATTTCTTGTTCAAGCACTTGATTAAAGGCTTCATCCACTAAGCAACGACGTCCAAAATCAGTCATATCAGGACCGTTATACTCTTCAGATTCCACCCATCTTTTAAATGCCCACTCGTCCCAAATGTGATTGTTGTTTTTAAGTAAATAACGAATATTTGTATCACCTTTTATAAACCACAACAACTCACTTGCAATTAGCCGAAATGGCGTACGTTTAGTTGTAAACAACGGGAAACCTTTTGATAAATCAAATCGCATTTGATACCCAAATACACTAATTGTACCCGTACCTGTGCGATCTTCCTTTTTCACACCGTTATCTAAAATGTATTGTAAAAAATCTAAGTATGTTTGCTCCAGCTCATTAGCCAACTTAAATCCACCTCCGTATTACTTCACCTCATATATTATAGCTGAAAAATCATCTGGAGGGTAACCTTGTCTTTATTTATTCATCACGCTTTATTTTATCCCCAGATACTAGTCACCACGAGATATCCTCCAGTCAAAAGAAGAATCACGTAGGTGGTGATCCGGAATACTTGCTGACTGATCCATTTAAACAATAGCTGACCCAACAGAATACCTGCAAAAAGCGATGGCAATGCAATTAGCGACGATGTCCATATCACTTTACTCGTGCCGCTGACAGAAACCATCATGATCAAGCTGACCGAGTATGCAAATAAATAATAGGCCAAAGTCGTGCTTCTTAATACAGTTTTATCAATCCCTGCTCCTGCGAAATACAACAATAAAGGCGGCCCTGGCACACCTATGCTCGTAGTGAGCAGCCCCGATAATCCCCCGGCTATATAGTCTTTTTTACCCGTACGCTGTATAACTAGGTTTAAAATAAGCATGATCGTGACAGCTAGTATAAGTCCGCCTACAATCGCTTTTAATAATTCTACATCCAAATAAAGATAAATAAATATCCCTAAAATCAACCCTAGGCAGCTTCCTTTTATCAATTTTATTAAAAGCGATCGATCTACTTCGTTGGCTATTTTAGCAATCATAAAAACAGAAAGACAAATGGATAGAATAATATTAATCTGAATGGCCGTATGAGCCGGATAGATTAATAGTAAAAAGGGCGTTCCAACTATAGAAAAACCATATCCTGTACTGGTTTGTAGGAGTGAGGCAATAAGCACGATAATTACGAGTATGATTACATCATTCAAAATTTAAAGCACCATCTTTCTGAAACGGGAAACTTAAATGCTAACGGGCGGCATCCTAGTATGACTAGTAAACCAGTCTTTGACAGTAATTTCAATAGCTATATTAATGAAAAATAATGATTAAAACCAGTTATCAATTAAATTCTCTACTGATAAATAAAATAAAATAGTTGAAATATGTGCATAAATGTTACATACAATGTTCCTACAATGAAATTAGTTTTACTTCTCCATCTTCGTGCGCTTTGGCTCATTGCTAGTAACTGTAAAAGATGCATCAGGTAACGTTTATATATGAAATTTCATACACAATACGCTGAAATATCCCAGAAAACACGATTGTATATGAATTATCATACATAACCGGTCGGGGTTACCTTCAAAAGGGCTAATGTATATGAAATTTCATATACATTACGCTGAAATATCCCGAAAAACACGATTGTATATGAATTATCATACATATCCAGTCGGGATCACTCAAAACGGCTCAATGTATGTGAAATTTCATACAGAAACGATCGACGCTTCCTGAAAACTTAAACAAATGAAAGTTAGGCTTGAATATAATTAGTGCATACACAAAGGAGAAAATAGTTAAGTACGTTAAAAAAATCAAGAAAGATTCTGCATAAAAATTCAAACAACCCAGTTAGAAAAGTTATTTACTAAAAATATCTTCCAGAATCAAACTTATTACATGCCTAGGTTCATCTTGAGGATAAAACAATAAAGTAACTATTAGAGTAATAAGTATCCAAATTATAATAAAACGAGTTTGTCTAATTCTAATCATATTAATTAAAAAGCATCCCCCCAGTGAAAGTATCAAGTTAATTATTATGGTTGAAGGAATTGAAATAATTCTCCCTAATCCCGTATGGGGATATAAATGTAATAACAACATCATAAAAGGTATATGTGGAATAAATAATAATAAAAACAACTGAATGTTGTTATTTAACTGTGTAGTTGATTTTATTAGAGCTCACCTCCCAATTTCATTAATTGAAGTTAATTCTTCGCAATTACTTAAATCTAATCATGTAACAAATACTAAACGTTAACTTCTTCCCAGTTATAAATTACATATATTAGCTGACATATGATAATAACTAAATAACTAATATTAATAGAGAAACAAAATTTAAGTCTTTTTGACCTATTCAAATATTCATGATTGTCGATAATATTCAATTTAAATCTAGTCTCATTATTCTTTTGAATTCGTAATAATATACGTAATTCAACTATTCCCATTAGACTCCATATCAAGGTAAATACTAATAATAATGCATTTGCAACAGACAATAGCATGCCTGTACCTACATCTGAAGTTCTTATAAATCTAAAACACATATTAGCTATTAAAGTTATTGCGAATATACATAGCCCTATAAAACTTAATATTGGTGTATTATAGCTTCTAATGTCTTTTCCGCCTTTCAAGGAATTTCAGTAACTAACAATGAACTGTAATCAAAGGAATTATTCGTTTTCGCTTTGCCTCTTGATAAGTTCTTCAATTAATTCTTTATACAGTGCACAAAGTCCTCCTCGGATCGGATTCATATACCCTAATTCAATTTCTATAAAATAAGTTCTATTAATTATTGAAATATCTTTTAAGTCTATATTGATCAAAAAGTCTTTTTTCATAAGATATTGTGTATTGTGTATTCTTTATTCTCTTCATTGTCTAAAAATCCAGTTTCGGAGGTCTCATGAAATTTCTCCTAGCACCAATATATTTATATTCGTAAGTGCCAAACGTGCATATAACTCATCAATTTGATAATGAGTAAATTTCAATTTCACGACAAAAAGACACGTACCCTCTAAGGTAGTGCCTTGTCCCAACAATAAGTCCGATAGGTTAATACGACAGTCATTGCATTTGTGCAGAATACCCGTGGATTTGCGATTTTAATTTCTTATATTTTGCAGATCAAGTAATGGTGCATTTGAATTTGCTCATCACTGAACAGATTGAAAAGTTCAGCTCCGTTCCCAAAGTTAAATTTATTAACGATATCGAACTCAGTCAGCAGGTCTAAGCTGAGGTACAATGTGGCGATTCCCATCTCGGGATAGATGCATCTCACGAGAAAAAATATATCCTCCGAAGATAGTTGGTCTTTCTTCATGCTCCAGCAAAATCCGAATAGTCGCTTTCCTTTGTGCCGTCATCCTATACCCTTTTTTTCAAACATCTCATTCATTTTATCGATTCGCTTCTGAGATCCGGATGATTCCCTTGATCCCTATCTGCCAAATTGCGCCTGATGCAAACGGGAATATACGCCGCCTGCGACTACGAGTTCTTCATGATGTCCCTGTTCAGTAATACCATCTTCGGTGACGACCACAATACGATCCGCATCCTTGATCGTAGCCAGACGATGGGCGATGACTAGTGTTGTCCGCCCCTTCGACAACTCCGCTAACGATTGCTGAATCGCCATCTCTGTCTCCGTATCCAGTGCCGAGGTCGCCTCATCAAGAATGAGTATCGGCGGATTTTTCAAAAACATCCGTGCAATCGCCAGACGCTGCTTCTGTCCGCCTGACAGTTTTACACCTCGTTCTCCAATAACCGTTTCTAGCCCTAGCTCCTGCGTACGGACAAAGGATTCGAGATGCGCCCGACGCACCGCTTCCCACACCTCCTCTTCACTCGCTTCAAGCTTGCCATACAAAATGTTTTCGCGAATTGTCCCCGCAAACAAAAATACATCCTGTTGCACAATACCGATCTGTTTACGCAGTGAGCTCTGCGTCACCTTTCGGATATCTACTCCATCGATGCGGATGGCTCCGCTCTCTACTTCGTAGAAACGCGGCAGCAAGCTGCATAACGTTGTCTTGCCTGCTCCAGACGGGCCAACAAAGGCAACAGTCTCTCCTTTGCGAATTGTGAGATCCACCTGATGCAAAACTTGCCGTTCACCTTCATAACCGAATGATATACGGTCGAAAACAATATCTCTTTGGATTGCATCGAGTTCTGTTGCATCTGGATCATCCGCCACATCCGGCTCCGTATCCATCAGTTCTACATAACGCTTAAAGCCAGCGAAGCCCTGTGGATAGCTTTCGACAATCGCATTGATCTTCTCAATCGGACGAAAGAACACATTCGTTAGCAACAAAAAGCCGACAAAATCACCGTAGCTCAGCTGGTTTTGAATGACAAACCACGTCCCGCATACCATTACAAACAACGTCACAAATCGCATCATCATATAGCTGATAGCACCGTTTTTCGCAATCAGCTTGTACGATAACAGCTTCGTTTGACGAAAGCGGTTATTGTTGACGGCAAACTGCGCTTCTTCATGCGCTTCATTAGAGAACGCTTTAACTACACGAATACCGCCCACATTATCTTCAATCCGAGCATTGAAATCACCGATGTCGCGATACAGCTGATGAATAGCTTTCGTCATTTTTCCATTGAAATAAACCACGACCCAAATGATCGCGGGTACTACAATAAAGGTTAGCACGGCTAACTTCCAATTGATTAGCAGCATCAGTATAAAGGAACCTAGCAGCGTCATCACAGCGATGAATAAATCCTCCGGTCCGTGATGCGCCATCTCGCCAATCATATTCATATCATTGGTCAGTCGGCCAATCAGATGCCCAGTCTTCGTATTATCAAAAAAACGAAATGACAGCTTTTGGATATGGGCAAACAGCTTGCGACGCATATCCGTTTCAATATTAATACCGAGCATATGTCCCCAGTAATTGACGATATACATAAGACCTGTATTCAAAAAATAAAGAGCAATCAGTCCCACAGAAGCCCAAACAATTAAATCCCACTTGCTCCCCGGCAGCAAATCATCAATGAATACTTTCACCGCCATCGGGAACGCCAGCTCCAGCAGCCCGGCGAGTATGGCACATCCAAAATCAAGCATAAACAACCCTTTATAGGGTTGATAATAACTGAAAAACCTACGAATCATCTTGTCCTCCTGCAACGAATGTTTTGCACATCATTTTGATCATTAAGAGTTTATATAATGAAAATGATTATCATTACTATTACTTTAACATATAATGACATATTCTCATATAGCTCAGTTTAAAAGTTCGAGAATAAATATCCTTGCCCAATCCAGTTTTCAGTTTGAACACCTAGTAACTCAAAATCACCTTTTGTATATTCCTCTATTACCTTTTTCCAAAAATACTTTGAAGGATCATTATTTCCATGTTGAAGCACTTCCCAATTGCCTTTAAATTTGTCGAAAATCTGCCTGGCTGCTTCCTCGCCAATTCCTTTACGACGATATTTACGCATTACAAAAAATTCAGCGATAGATTTAACTGGATCACTTTTTTGCAGGTTGCTATAAGAATTTACTAAAACGAAACCTGCGTAACTGCCGTCGACCACTACGAAAAACGGATGGCGATCAGTGTCTGTCCAGTAATGATCCAAATATTTATATCCATACAAGCCAAACTCGTTTACATCCCGATCATTGAACTCACTAAAATCATATTCGTATAGCTCAATTAAATGGGCTAAAATTGATTTTTGCTTTTCGTCAACTTCGATGACTTCTATTTTCCGCATAATTTAGTTCCTCTCTGCTAGTGAAGTATTAACATACACCTATTAATTATCTGAATTTCTTGTTCAATTCTTCAATATTACCGTTAAAAACATTAATATCAACATACATATTTATACCATCAATTCTTCCTCTATTGTTATATTGCCAAAATATCCATTTACGTTCGCCAAGCGTTGGAAATTTGATAATATCGCGAATCCATATATCAAAGTCTATAAATTCATCTTTAATGTAAGTATTGTATGTACTGTATGTGACATAAAGGATTGGCTTCTTTTCATAATAGTTTTCGAGTAAATGAGCTAAAGTTTGTATCTCATCCCTTACTTTTTTCGGGTCATGCTTGAGGTGAATTTCAATATCAATAACTGGCGGTAGGCTGTCAGTTTCATTTGGAACAATATTAATAAAATTTTCTGCTTGTTTTTCAGCAGAACTTCTCATTGAAAAAAAATGATATGCCCCAGTTAATATCCCTTGTTTCTTCGCTTCCTTCCAATTATAATCAAATTTTTTATCAATAAAGTCATTTCCTTCCGTAGCTTTTATAAATACAAATTGATACTCATTTTCCTTTACGACCTCTGACCAGTTAATGTCACCTTGATAATGTGAAACATCAAGTCCTTTAACTTCATATTTCTTTGCAAAAAATGAATTATGCCAAATGATGCCTTTATATTCTAAAAACGCTAATGTAATAATTACTAGAAGTGCTATTACTATTATGTTACGTATTTTTTTCATTCGATCTCCTTCATATTTCGTTTTACTATGATTTCGTAGTATACATCTATTAACCTCCAAGGGGATTTTGATCTCCCCATTGCTCCTTACAAATTGTTTCTGATTATTTCAATTAACTCTTGCTTCTCTTTATCAGGTATCCATTCGCCAAGGAAAAACCCAATAAATACTTATTATATGATTTTTTCGTAAACAGCTACTCCCTTAATTTCTTTGTAAAGTACAACACAATATCATCATCTATAACAACATTATCCCCGTAGTTAATATACCGATGACCATTATGTAATCCCTTTCCATCCGGAATATATCCGCGCCTTACATATATGACTTGAGCTACCCCATAATCTGAAAAAACACCCACACCAATCCCAGCAATTGATGACTTTCGACTTATTACTTCCTCAGCTTTATCCATTAATTGTGAACCGATGCCCAATCCTCGATATTTAATTAAAACGTTAAAATCACTAATTTCTGGTATGTTCTGTTCCCTAAATGAAGGGTAATGAGAGTTCCAGATTACATTTAAATAGCCAACAAATACTCCATTAATTTCGGCTATTATTGTAACTCTCTCCCCGTTTTTCTGTTCATTTATATATCTTTTATATTGAGCAACTGGCTTGTCCCAACCTTGTTCTTTAAATGCATTTGAGATAGTAATTGGATCATTCTCATTTATTTCTCTTAGCAATAAATTCATATTGATCCCACTTTCTTTTAAGGATTTTCATGAAAGATTACTTTCTAACTTATGTTTTTGAATTTCTATATACTCATAAACCGCATCGATTTCTTGCTCATAATTGTAGTTTATTTCAAAAAACTTCTCTCCGGCTTCCAAGCATTCCATTCTAAATTTATTATTTTCCTCCATGTATTCTCTTATTGTGTTTTCCGAATCATTTTCAATACTTCCACATATTTAAACATATTTATTAATAACTTCATTACTCCAGATTTGTACTTCAATATATCTTTCGGGCCCATATGTCCCTTCCTTATTCCACTCTTGTGGTAATCCATATTTCTCTATCAATTTCATTATTTCTTCCTTTGTATATACTTGTTCTCGGTATTCTTTCCCGTCTTGATATCGCATAGTCGGAAAAAGATCCCCATACGTAAAACTTATATTATCTTCTTTAAATTCAGCTAATGATATTTTGACCTCTTTTCCATCTCTATACCACTCTTTAATCCAACCACATTCGCCCAATGTCATATAATGCGGATACATTTTTTTAGGATTCCCACCCTTAGCAATAAACGCCTCTCTCGCTTTATTCTCTAATCCCTTCCTTATTTTTATATAATCCAATGATCGCTTGCTTGCAAAAGTGTCTCCATTGTATCTTATCTTTTGTAAAATCTTTTCTGCTTCATCTATTTCTAAAGCTGATAAGTTCTTAAACGGTCCTTGATTTCTTTCATAATAATGATAAAGGTCAAATTTCATCATCATATCTTCCTTTGGTTTCTTTTTTCGAAGATTTCACCTGAAGTTCTTTGATTCGACTTCTATATTATTGTTAACTCTTTTTCGCTATTCTACCACGTTATACCATTAAGATGAAGAACGATCGTTCGGATTAATATATGTCTTTCTTAGGTTTTTAAATCCCGCAATTTCATGTAACGGTCTTGTATTTATGAACTTGCGTTAGCGGGTCACCTCTTCCATCTGTTTTCACCTTTTGTTCAATATGGAATTAAGACAAAAAGACACGTACCCTTTAAGGTAGTGCCTTGTCCTAACAGTAAGTTCGATAGATCAACACGGCGGTTATTGCACTCGTGTGTATAACCCTTTGCTTTGCGTCCTAATCTTTCGTTTACGCATCTTCCTCCGCCACGCCAAGCACTTTATTCCTTTCCTTGAACTTGGCACTATTAATTGCCGACACTGCATCAGTAAACGCTCCTGCGATCAGTTGAATAAGGGATTAATACATTTCTGAGGGGAACAAATATTAGAGTGTTGTATAATGGGAATACCATCTTGGATATACTCTCAAATTAGCTTCTTTCTATTCAATTCGCTTTGATCATGCAAGTAAATTCTATGTCTGTGCCATTAACTTTGCTTAAGAATTTACCTTTCTGTACAAATCCGTTTTCGACATAAACCTTTATCGCTCTCTGATTAAAACTTGCTACAACCAATCGGAATTTCCTTATATCTAATTGTTGCTTTAAGTAATCAATGCCTTCTTTCACAAATACTCTTCCTAATCCCTTCCCAGTCTTGGATGGTTCAAGTCCTAGACCAATATCCAACATATCTTCCTTTTCGTAGATACCTGCAGCGTATCCGCCTGGAACCCTTGCAGAGTTACCAAAACAGAAGTAGCCAATTAAAATTTCCACATCGTTAAAAGCACAAAAGTAATCGCCGTTCAGCAGTTCATCTATAATTTCTGCATCGGTTTCGAAATCATAAAAATTGTATGGTTCCTGATACTTCCATGTTGATATTATTTCTGCGTGTAATGGAGTCATTGGTTTAAAAGTAAAGATCATAATAATTGTTCCTTTTTTGTTTTTTATGGTTTACTGTTATGATTCCTCTCCCGCAATTTTTGGTTTATATCATCCAAAGATCTTTGCATCTCTTCCATTCTTTTTAGTCCTGAATATTGATTACCAATGAGACCCGCTAATCCAATGATCAAAATTAGAACTATTAAAATACTCATTTATTAAAGTCCCCCACTTTCTTTTAGTTTTACAACGATTTCAATAGATTGAATTTCAGACATCATCGCTCCTCAAAATAATCAATTAGTTTATTAATTCTATTTCTCGTCTCGAAATTGATGGTCATTAAATTTCTTTTTACGTTTTACTAACCAATCTATTACCAATCCTAGTAAGATCCAGAAAGCTAAATGCAGTACATAAATTAACGGTTTAAAAAGCTGTGTCGTATCCGGATTTGTATTAATATCAGTTAGCCAATCAACCAATAACATATTTATCGGGTTGGTAAGAAAAATCAAAATGTTCTTATCATCATTCCCAGACAAATTTAGAAAACAGATCAATAATGAAAATATACAAAACCAGAACGTAAACTTTTTCATTAAAGTAGTCATTTCTGCGTCTCCCCCTGGATTAAAATCATTCAATATAGGTTTCCATAGCATTCTTTTTTAAATTGTTTCTGAAACAATGTTACAAATTCTATTCTCTTATCAAATATTTCCTTAGATAATTCGAAGTTTAATGATTCTTTTGATGCTCTTATGTATTCCAAATTCTCAGTACTATTCCATAAACGTATCGCATCAAATACGTTCTCTTCCTTGTGTGCGCTGTACATAAACTTCAACCATACCTCTAGTGTTCCAAAAGGGTCCAAAATATCTGCATCTTGTATAATTTTTATATGGAAGGGCAAATCTTCACGATTTCTAGAGTTATGAAATTCAATGATTTCTGATATTTCACCAAGCTCTTTTCTGAACATTCTTCATATAATATTGTTTTAATTAATTGAGCTCCGGTCTTATGGTGTGGTTCAATTCCTTTTGTTACATCATGAAATAAAGCCCCCACAAAAATAACATCGTCTTTTGATGCGTCACTAGAACATAATGACTTCCTTAAATTTATCCTCCCATCTGGATAAGTATGTATTAATTCGGCCATTAAAATCGCGGTAACATCTATTCTGCTTTCTTCTTTTATCAAAAATCCAAGCTATAATCTACATACAATAATCTCAATCGGTAATTGTTTAAATTCTTCCTTTAAAATTTCCTTTACCCGACCCCATTGCAGCTTATCCAGGCCGCATCCAATTTCCGGCATAGCAAGTTTACTTATAGATTCACTTATACATATCTCTTTCATTGAGCTTACTGCAGCTGTTAAGGTTTCATATGTTGGTTTATGCCAGTATTTGCTCTTCGTTATCAAATTAATTATTCTATCTACCTTATAGCATTTTCCAACTTCCAGTTCATTTCTTAACGCTTTCTCTTGCAGTGAAGACAGTTTAAACTTCTTTCGAAATAGAACTGCTATTCCCGCTCCCATTTTAGCATCAGCAGAAATACAATGAGCTAAACAATACTCGTCTGGCATAGTAAATAAATCTCTCTTAATTTCTACTAATTCCATTGATTTCACTCCAATTAATTTGTTACTTCTTACTCATTTTGTTTTTGCTTTGACAGGTTATCTTTTATTTACCAGCAATAAAAGACTAGAAGTGAATCATTGCCCCCCGCTCATCAAACACCGCTGTTGGATTCCAAGCTACTTCCCATGCATTGCCTTCAGGGTCTAAAAAGTAAGAGATTCTGCCTCCCCAAGAAGCGTCGCTTGCTTCTCTAATAATTTTCCCGCCTGATGCACGTACTTCCTCAGTAATAAGATCGACTTGATCTGGTTCATCTGTATTAATAGCGAATGTAATTCCTTTAAACCCATCTTCCATCTGAACTTCTTCTAAACCACAATCTTTTAACAGTTCTTCGATTGGAAACAATGATAATAATACACCTGCTGTTTTAAACACACAGTATTGATCTGAGCTTATTTCCGTCTCGCTCCAGCCAAGCTTCTGATAAAATTTTCTTAACTCCGGCAGATTCTTAGCTCCTATAGTGATTAAACTTACTCTATTCGGTACCATTCGTTTACCTCCATTTTTTTATTGACCACTAATAAAATTGCTTCCATTCATCACCTGCTTGCACTTCTACGCCGAACCCTCTTAGCTCACTTATATGAAGATCATAAAGCTCACTTAAACGACCAGTTCCTTCCATATATTTCCCATCAAACTGAGCACGAAATGATACTTTATCATGAGGGGCTATAGAAAATGTCTGCTCTTCAAAGTCAATTGCATTATTCTCAAAAATAGGTTTAACTGCTATTCTCTCTTCTTTTCCATAATTAAAAAATGTAAATTTACAATTAGCGCTTACAGTTCTTTCTTCCCAATTGAAACTGCAGGCGCTATCTTTTTTATTATAATCAATTGAATAAATCCCGGTTGTATTTTTCTTTAACATAAAGGTCATCTTCTCACTGACGATCGGAAAAAGTAAAATAAACGCGATGCAGCTTAAAATTATTCTGCTTAAGATTTTCGGAAATGTTGGACGGTATAATTTAACTGTTCTTGATATGCCAAAGATTAGCAGACTCAAAAATACTAGCAAGGATAGATGAAATCCAGATTGATTATTTTCTGTCCACACCGGTATACCCATGGATTGAAATAATTTATCACCATAAGACTCATTCAAGTGATTGTTGGGCAGCATAAATAAAGATATTAATATGATCAACATATAAACAATGCCTTTTCTTTTCATAAACTCCACTCCTCACGAACTTCATCCCCTTATTATACAACATTTACCACATTTGAATGTTTCTTTTTCAAATTGTATATAAAAAAAGACACCCCCTTTTTCGGTCAGTGTCCAACTATTGGTTACAAAAACTTATACTTTTTTATATTTTAAATTAAGCTTCTTCTTGAATCGCCTCCATAATAAGCCCTTTCAGTGACTTTGTGGTGCAACCTGCTGCCGGTCTGATTATTCGATATACTTTTGTTTTGCCGGCCAAGTCAACAGCAGCAGCGAAATGCCACCGTGTCAGGCCGAAATATGGAATAAGAAAAGAACGATAAGTGTTGTTCATCAGTATTGAAATACTTTCAAGACCGCCATTTGCAGAAATATGAATTGTCTCAGCTTGCTCGTCTTTGACTAGCTCAAATACACCGCCTATTGGCATAGGATCACTACAGAATTGAGCATGAACGGGTACAGCATATTTTTGATCATACAAAATTTGGCTGCATGATGAATCCTTACCCAGTATATCGAAACTTGCTTGCCAAAGTTTCTGCTGCGGATATGCAGGGTATATGAATGGTATGTTCATATAATCCGAGCTGGCAGATAAAGCAACGACATCGTCGCTTAAAAGTGGACACCCATGTTCAAGAAAAGCGGCTGCTGTCGTTGATTTCCCTGCTCCTGAATCACCTACAAATGCATAGGCTTTTCCGTTGATTGCAATTGCGCTTCCATGCAAGGGCAGTGTCCTTCGCTGCATCAAGAGTGCCCCCATACACGTTCCGAGCAAGTAAAGTCGAATAAGCTTCTCGTTCGCTCCAAGATGTGGGCTTATAATAATTTCCCTACCTTCCCGAACACAAAATATCGCTGCGTCTGGAACATAGAGATAAAACTCTCTGTCATTAAACCCATAATGACCTGTTAGATCCCCATGCTGCTTCCAGGCATTTTTCAAATCTCCCTGACGGATCGTCACATCTGCAGTCTTCGGTTGTGCCAATGTGGGGAGAAGCTCTTGAAGCTCAATTTCACTTTGAAGAGTTAGTCCAAAAACGCTGTACATCATATCAACAGACTTGGATATCAACATATGTTTAATCTGCCTCTCCCTCATTCAATATGATAAGCCTAAAATCCGAAAGAAGCCCTTATACTCGGGATAAGTATACGGGCTTTACTTCCAAAAAGCTTTATTTCATATAACAACTAAGATGGATCAAGAAATGCGTCACACTTGATTGAGTTATTATGTCCGTCATTGTTCGCGTCTGGATTGCACCAATTCGGTCCTCCCATTGTCATCTGTACCGATAACTCTTCCAACGCTGGCTGCTGCCACTCTCGCTTCACTTGCTTTGTCATATAGATTCACCTCCTTTCACATAAATCGGTTTTAAGATATTTGCTGTAAAAAGCGATAAGCTATCAAGCTGCGCATCAGTAATCGGGCATTATGATCAAAAGCATATTCCAGCTTCGGCTTCGTCCCTAGCTTTTCAAGTGATTGCTTGATTTGAGGAACATTTAAATAGTACGAAGCATTAGAGTCCTGGCAAAGCTTATGCAATTGATCCCTAAAGTCTCCCCAATCCGGCAGCATCCGATATATCCAATCCGCTCCTTGTACGCCCCTTGCATGAATATTCATTCTCACCATATCGGGCAAGTAACCTTCTGTCGATCTTCGTATAAGGGAGCGATCGATCCCATTTTGAATATATTGCTCGTGTGGTAAAGATAAGCAGAAGCGAATAACTCTTGGATCACTGGTTGGATCACGCTCACTGACTGCATAAGGCAATGATAGCTTCGTCGTTGATGTTCCAATATGGTTGGATGCCGAGAATCGTTGAAATTGATTATTTCTTGCAGTGACCTCATCTGGGACGTAAGCTGTGAGACCGACATAATGAGACTTAAGCTTTTCCATTACCTTTGTTCGAGCGGCAAAGTCGGGATGAATGACCAGCGGGATATCCGTCTTCCTCTTTGCAAGTGCCGATCTTATCAAGTGGGCATACGCTTGCTTGACAATAATCGGGATCACATCAGATTTTCCTGCTCGCATCACCCGTGTATAATGATTCAGCTCTTGAAAAACATTCGCCCAACGAAAAGTACGCAATAGCCTTGCGTAATAATCAATGGGATCGCCCCATGAAATGGTATAGTTGCCTCGGCTCCCATTGAGCATAACGCCTACATCCTGTTCTTGGGACCGCTCCAGCATACCCGTTAGCCAAAATGAGTTTTCGAAAAACTTATAGGGTCCCTCCATCAACTCCAGCATAGTATCCATCTCATTAATCGCATTACGTCCTTCAAAATCTAAGTAGTTTTCTTCAATGTTGCCAATGTGGCGGGCTGCTGCTTGGATGTAGGGAGTTTCATTGGCAATTAATCTTCTCGGTGTCCAATCTTCAAAATTCGCTGCTGGAGTATAGCTAAAGGCATGCAGTACCTTACCTTGCCGAAGAAGCGATTTCGCCGCGAAGCTTGCAACGGCGCCTGAATCCAGCCCTCCGCTTAATCTTACGCCAACTTGGCGATGCGTTCGCAGCTTCGATTGAACGGCTATTTGAAAGACCTCTCTAAAGGCATCCACGTAATCGCCATTCGACCTTAGCTTAAGCTTAGGGGACGTTACTTCCACTTCATCGTATTGCTCGATCGTGACAACGCCCTTAACTACTGTAAAGGAATGAGCGGGAGGCAGCTGCTTAATATCTTCATATACCGTGGAGTGAACATCGACTGTATCAAACATCATAGGAATGGCCAGAAATTCGGCAAACCATGATTCATTAAGCTTTTTGTGTATACCTGGTACTGCAAACAAAGGATTAATGACTGTACAGAAAGAAAAGCTTGTCGATGAATGATGATAATACAATGTTCGCCTGCCTAGCAGGTCACGTGCACCGAAAAGCTGATGACGGCGTTTATCCCAGATCACAAAGGCGTAATCGCCTATCAAATGCAATGGAGCACTTCTCCCCCATTTTATATAGGCAGCGAGAATAAGTTCAGAGTCCGTTATTGTTTTCCTCGCGCTATAATCAATTTCCAGCTGATCGCATAGCTGCTTCCTATTATCAATTATGGCATCAGCAGTAATGAGAAGCTCTCTGTTTGCATCATAACGTGGAAGACCTTCGTTGATGGATTCTGGAGTAACCCATTGTGCATGACAACCCATTGACAGCCAATCACCGCGCCAAATATTCGCTTCGTCTGCCGGATATTTCTGGAGGACTTTCATCATTTGCACGATAGTTTCTCTAGAAGAATATTCATCGTTCAAGTTAAGGATACCAGCAATCGCACTCAACATCTCGCCTCCCTCTATGATGACAGTTTTGTTCTTTAATAAGAACAAATAAATATGATCAGATTGTATCACACCTTTACTCTTTTGTAACTATAATTCCTTTTGTTCTAAAGGCTTTAAATCTTTTTTATAAATATTCAAATTTCGAAAAAGATAATATTATTCTTTTAAAAGAACAAAAAAAGACACTAACCCCCTTTCGGCTAGTGTCCAACTATTGTTATGATCAATGAGAACGCAACAATAAACGCAATCCGTTCAATATAACTAGAATGGTGCTTCCTTCATGCCCAACGACTCCCAGCGGTAATGATATTCCGTTAATAAAATTGGTGCTAATGAGGAAAACAATAACGGTTAAAGCAAACACAATATTTTGCTTAATAATCCTCACCGTTCTTTTACCCAGCGAAATAGATTCTGCTATGCGATCAATACCATCATTCATTAACACAATATCTGCTGTTTCTAAGGCCGCGCCACTACCAGCAGCACCCATCGCGATTCCAACCGTTGCAGTTGCGAGTGCCGGAGCATCATTGACACCGTCTCCCACCATTGCCACTGAACGATAACGCTCTTTCATCTGTTTGATTCTCTGTGCTTTATGCTCTGGAAGCAATCCTGCAAATACATGATCACGTTTAATCCCTAACTCTTCGGCGATCGCATAAGCTGTTTGCGGCTGATCGCCTGTCAGCATAATGACCTCGACCCCAGCTTCATTAAGCATAGCTACAGCTCGCTTCGCTTCATCCCTTACCCTGTCTTGAAGCGCAATAACGCCCGCAACTCCGGCTTCATTATGGAGTACCGTTACTGTTTTTCCTTGTTTCTCTAGCCTTGCAATATCGTCCAACAATTCTGCTGTACAAACGGATTCACTCAGCATTTTTGGCTTGCCAATTTTCCATAGAACCTGATTAAATCGAGCTTGCAGCCCCCAACCGGGTATCGCTTGAAACTCCGACATCTGTTGGATCGCAACTTCAATGTCTTTCTCTTCAGCCTTCGCTATAATTGCTTTCGCTAAAGGATGCTTGGATAAGCACTCCATTGCAGCTGCCATATTTAAAACGTCTCGTACTTCATAGCCGCCATACACCAGAACATCTGTAACGACAGGCTTTCCTGCCGTTAACGTCCCGGTTTTGTCAAAAGCAATACACTTCACACCTGCCAAATGCTCCAAATAAGCAGCACCTTTAAAGAGCACACCTCTTCTTGCTCCTGTAGATATCGCTGACAGCATAGCAGGCATAATAGAAGCAACTAATGCACACGGAGAAGCAACAACCATAAAAACCATCGCTTTATAGAGCGCTGCCTCCCAAGTTAATAGTTGTAGCATCGGTGGAATCAGTATAATTGCCGCTGTTATTAAAATAATGATTTTCGCATAAAGACGTTCAAATTTCTCCATAAAGCTTTGTGATGCTGGCTTTTCATTTTGTGCAGTTTGCACTAGTTTAATTATTTTCGCAAAAAGTGTAGCTTCGCTAGATTTTGTCACTTCAACGAATAGAGCACCTTGCCCATTTAATGTTCCAGCAAACACTTCATCGCCTTGTACTTTATCTACCGGGATAGATTCTCCTGTTATGGAAGATTGATCGACTGCCGATAATCCTTCTACGACTACACCATCTGCTGGAATACGTTCACCAGGCTTCACAACCGTAATATCTCCTATTCGTAGAGCATCGATCGATACAGCTACTTCTTTACCGTGCTTCATAACGATTGCTGTTTCGGGCTTCAACTCAATTAGAGTTGTAATATCTCTGCTGCTGCGGTTCATGGTGTAGGTTTCAAGTGCTCCGCTTAATGAGAAAATAAAAATCAACAGCGCTCCTTCCATCCAATATCCGATACTGGCAGCTCCTATTGCTGCAAAAATCATTAATAAATTTACATCTAGATCCTTCTCTTTCCATAACGTTTGAATGCCTTCAGCAGCTTTGGCATAGCCGCCAACGATAAAAGCTACTGCATACAATATAACTGCTAAGGACGGAGACACAGAACCAATTGCCCAAGCAAGAGCGATAAAAACCCCGCTTACTATAGCAGCGCTAAGTTCCCCATACTTGTTCAACCATTTCTTTAATGTGGTTCTTTTACTTTCATTGCATTTAAACTGAAATTCTCTACGTGCTTTTAGCTCACTTTTGTATAGAGTTGCCATTCGAATCATCTCCTCCAATTGATAATGAATTCCATTATTACGACCCTTAAAACAGCACATGCTGCTCCATAAGCGGAGCAGCATGTAAACATAGCAACCAAGGTTGCTCAATATGAAATTGAAAAGCAGGAATCAATTTATTTATAATTATTATATAATAAAAATGAATATAAATAAAGTGAGTTTTAGCACAGCTTTTTAACTTTCCTAATCTATCTGTTTCACATTTCGTATAAGCCTATATACCCGAATATGACGTCTTTAAACCAAGGCGGTTATATACCGTACTCACAAATGTAAAAATTGTGCATAAAAAAACAGAGCCTGCCTTAGCAGACTCTGTTCAATGAGTTGGATTTTATTTTACAAATGTATGGATCGGATGTCCTAGAGCAACTTCAGCTGCATCAAGAACGATCTCGCCTAGTGTTGGGTGAGCGTGAATTGTAAGAGCCAAATCTTCTAGAGTTGCACCCATTTCGATTGCAAGAGCAAGCTCAGCAATCATGTTGGAAGCTTCTAGACCAACGATTTGTGCGCCTAGTACAAGACCGGAATCAGCATCGGATACAAGCTTCACAAAGCCTTCTGCTGCATTAAGGGAAAGCGCACGGCCGTTAGCTGCAAATGGGAATTTGCCAACTTTAACGTTGTGGCCTTTCTCTTTTGCTTCCTTCTCGCTGTAACCAACGCTTGCGCATTCTGGATCGGAGAAGCAAACTGCTGGTACACATTTATAATCAATTACGCTTGGCAAGCCAGAGATAACCTCTGCTGCTACGCGGCCTTCGTACATTGCTTTGTGAGCAAGAGCTGGGCCAGCAATAATGTCGCCAATAGCGAAAATATGCGGAATATTAGTACGGCATTGCTGGTCAACCTCAACCAAACCGCGATCGGAAAGCTTAAGGTTGATTAGATCAAGTCCAAGCTCGCCATCTGTATTAGGACGACGGCCAACTGTTACTAGCAAGTAGTCAGCTGTTACTTTTTCTTCTTTGTCGCCAACCGTGTAAGTTACAGTAACTTCGCTGTCCGTTTGCTCAGCGCTCTTCGCTTGTGCACCAGTAATAATATCAACATTGGAGCCTTTAAGTTTCTTAGCAACAATCGTTGACATATCTTTGTCAAAGCCAGGAAGGATTGCATCAGAGCCTTCAATTACTGTAATCTTTGTACCAAACTTGGAGTACATTTGACCAAGCTCGATACCGATATATCCGCCGCCGATTACGATCATGCTCTTAGGAATTTCCGGCAAGGAAAGGGCTCCTGTTGAGGAAATGATACGTCCGCCAAACGGGAAAGCTTTCAGCTCGATTGGACGAGAGCCTGTTGCAATAATGCAGTTTTTAAAACGGTAGCGAGGTGCTTCCTGATCATTGAACACACGCGCTTCGTTTTCGTTAATAAACATAACCTCACCGTTAAAGTATTGCACTTTGTTTGCTTTTAGAAGTGCCGCAACTCCGCCAGTCAGTTTTTTAACGATACCATTTTTGAACTCTTGCACTTTGCTGAAATCAACTTTCGCTTCGCCAACCTCAATGCCGAAATCGGAAGCCTTGCTTACAGATTCATATTGATGTGAAGCCGAAATAAGTGCTTTGGAAGGTATGCAGCCAACGTTCAAGCATACGCCGCCAACGTTTTCCTTGTCTACTACAAGTACGTTTTGTCCAAGCTGAGCAGCACGGATTGCTGCTACATAGCCGCCAGGACCTGCACCAATGACTAGAGTGTCAATATCTAGGGAAGCATCTCCAACTACCATTTTTTAAACCTCCATAATGAACAGTTCTGGTTGTGCCAAAAGCTGTTTAATAAAGTTCATAAAGTTTTGTGCTGTTGCGCCATCGATCAAGCGATGGTCAAAGCTTAGGGAAAGTGCCATAACAGGAGCCGCTACAACTTCGCCGTCGCGAATAATCGGCTTCTCTGTAATACGTCCAGTTCCAAGAATCGCAACCTCTGGGAAGTTGATAACTGGTGTAAAGAACATACCGCCAGCTGATCCGATGTTTGAAATTGTAATGGTGCTGCCTTTCAGCTCATGTGCCGCAAGCTTGCCATCACGTCCGCGAACTGCAAGATCACGGATGGAATCAGCAATCATGAAGATGCTCTTGCGATCTGCATCCTCGATAACTGGAACGATAAGTCCGTTATCTGTATCTGTAGCAATACCAACATTGTAATATTTGCGAAGAACGATTTCTTGATTCGCTTCATCAAGCGTAGCGTTCATAATCGGGAATTCGCGGCAAGCTGCCACTAGCGCCTTTGCAATGAACGGCAGATAAGTAAGCTTGGAGCCTTTCTTCTCTGCATATGGCTTATATTTTGCACGAAGCGCAACAAGTTCTGTTACATCTACCTCATCCATAATTGTTACGTGAGGAGCTGTGTATACAGATTTGGACATTGCATTAGCAATAACCTTGCGAATGCCTTTGAATGGTACGCGTTCTTCAGGACGATGAGCTGTACCTGCAGCTACTGGAGCAGCGCCAGCGGCTGGAGCTGCTGTTTGGGCAGCTGCTTCTGCTGGAGCCTCAGTCTGAGCTGCAGCAGGTGCCGCGCCATTGAAGTTATCAACATCATCACGAGTAATACGGCCGTTCTTGCCTGTTCCGGCTACTTGAGTAAGATCAACGCTTTTCTCACGAGCATATTTGCGCACGCTAGGCGTTGCAAGAACCCCAGCGCCTGTAGCTTTTGGCGCTTCGCTAGCAGCTGGAGCGGCTTCGCTAGCAGCTGGAGCTGCCGGAGCCTCACTTGCAGCTGGAGCAGCAGGTGCTTCTTCCGCTGCCGGAGCTTCTGCTTGCTCTGGAATTTCGCCTTCTGCATCAATAATTGCTACAATCTCGCCGATTGTGCACACTTGCCCGTCTTTCACAAGTACTTCCAAAACCGTTCCGTTGACAGGGCAAGGCACTTCCACGATTGCTTTATCATTTTGGACTTCCATAATAATATCATCGTCTGTAACCTTGTCGCCTGGCTTTACATTGACTTTAATAATTTCACCTTCGTGCAAGCCTTCGCCCAGTTCTGGAAAACGATATTCAAACTTTGCCATCGAGGGAACCCTCCTTATTTTCAAAATAAATGCATCGATCTATAATTAAAATTCCATTACTTTCTTAACCGCTGCTTGAATGCGAGCAGATGTCGGCAGCCAAGCATCCTCGATTTGAGCAAATGGATAAACCGTATCTGGACCAGCTACGCGCAGTACCGGCGCTTCAAGGTGAAGAATAGCTTTTTCGTTAATTTGTGCAATAACCTCTGCAGCAACACCTGAAGTTTTTTGAGCCTCTTGTACGACAATAGCACGGTTTGTTTTTTGAATGGAAGCAACAATAGTATCGATATCTAGAGGAACTAGTGAACGAAGATCGATAACCTCTGCCTTCACGCCTGTTTTCTCCAGCTCTTCTGCAGCTTTAACTGCAGTGTGAACCATCATGCCATAAGCAATGATCGTTACATCGCTGCCTTCGCGGACAACATTGGCTTTGCCGATCTCGATCGTGTATTCACCTTCTGGCACATCTGCTTTGAATGCACGGTACAGGTTCAAGTGCTCCATAAAGAATACAGGGTCGTTATCACGAATTGCAGAAATCATTAGACCTTTTGCATCATATGGGTTGGAAGGAATAACAACTTTAATACCAGGCGTTTGAACCGCCAGGCCTTCCAAAGAATCCGTATGAAGCTCAGCGGCTTTTACACCGCCGCCAAATGGCGTTCTAAATACGATAGGCGAGTTGTAGCGTCCGCCGGAACGGTAACGCATACGAGCTGCCTGTACGAACATTTGATCAAGTGCTTCATAAATAAAGCCGACAAATTGAATTTCGGCGATTGGGCGGAAACCTTGTACCCCCATACCGACTGCAAGACCAGCTATTGCAGATTCCGCAAGCGGCGTATCAAATACGCGATCCTCGCCGAACTCTTCTTGCAAACCTTCAGATACGCGGAATACACCGCCAACCTTACCAACGTCCTCGCCGAATAGGAGCACATTGGAATCACGTTTTAACTCGACACGCATTGCATCGCGGATCGCTTCAAGCATATTCATTTGAGCCATGATCGTTTATCCTCCCTTATTATTGAAAATCGGCTTTTTGTTCTTCCAAATATTGTGGAGTAGTTTCGAACATTGTATCGATCAAGCCAGCCACTGTCATTTTTTCAACAGCTTCTGCTTTTTTGATATGCTCGTTTACAGCAGCTTTCGCTTCTTCCTTCACACGAGCTGTGTCTTCCTCGGTCCACAAGCCTTTTTTCTCAAGGAATTTGCCATAACGAGTCAATGGATCTTTAAGCGCCCACTCTGCTTCTTCATCTTTAGTACGATATTTTGTCGTATCGTCAGCCATGGAGTGTGGACGGAAACGGTAAGTCAACATTTCGATCAATGTTGCGCCTTCGCCGTTGCGGCCGCGCTCTGCTGCTTCTTGAACGGCTTTAATAACAGCCAAAACGTCCATTCCATCTACCTGCAAACCTTTAATTCCTGCTGCAACTGCTTTGTGGGCAACGGAAAGTGCTGCTGTCTGCTTTTCGTATGGAGTTGTAATCGCGTAACCGTTGTTTTGTACAACATAAATAGCAGGAAGCTTAAATGCACCCGCAAAGTTAAGACCTTCGTAGAAGTCGCCTTCTGACGAACCGCCGTCGCCTGTGTAAGCAATTGCGACACGTTTTTCATTTTTCTTCTTGAATGCCATCGCTACGCCAGTAGCATGCAAAATTTGCGCGCCAATAATAATTTGCGGCATTAGAACGTGAACATCCTCAGGAATTTGACCTCCATGCTGATGACCACGGGAATATAGGAATGCCTGATATAGTGGCAAGCCATGCCATACCAACTGAGGCATGTCACGGTATCCAGGGCAAATAAAATCGTCCTTATTAAGCGCGTACTCACTGCCGATCATCGAAGCTTCCTGTCCGGAAACAGGAGCATAAAAACCAAGTCTTCCTTGGCGTCCTAGGTTAACAGCACGCTCATCCCATGTACGGGTAAATACCATGCGATACATAATTTCTTTCAACTGTTCATCTGTCAAAGCAGGCATTAGGTCCGGATTGACGACCTCTCCATCGAGAGACAGTACGGACAGCGGCGTAACCGGTTCCGTTTGTACTTCGTATGGCAATTTGCTCATTTTGAACGCTCACCTCAATCGAAATATTTGAAAACCTACTACTTCTGTTATAATATTAATATTAACCTGTTTCATCGAAATGGTCAAAGAAAAAAACGCCAAACCACTGTTTTTTCAATAATTTTCATGAATCTAGGTGCAAGTTGTATATGCTACAGATATTTTTTTGTAGTATAACAGATTAATACAATTAACAATTAAGAGAGAATAACTCTACACTCTACAAGGACTAACTCTTGTTTTACCGTGCGAGCATTAATGTGCCAAAGCTGTAACGAATACTAGGAGACTGTCGATCTGCGCCTGATGGTCAGTCGTTCCGTTAATACTCCCAAAATCGCAGTTTTGAGGAGGCAAAGTGACAGACGTTCCGTTATTGGTCAATAAATCTCAGAAAGTGACCCATTTGGAGCCGTATAGCGGAATGTGTGTCCGCGAAATTAAAAAAATGGCGGTTTTTACACAAATAACGGAACGAGTGACCATGTTCATTCATTTCGGGTAAAATTCGCAAGCAAGATAAGTTAACGTAGTGCATGTTTGAGACTGGTGAAGCGTCCACAATGAAATGACAATCTCGACAGCTTCGTTAGAATAATAAGCCTTACTATTATTTACCCATAACACACCCTTTCCATTCAGCAATTTGAAAGGTATTTCACTAGGAGGTTGACAACTATGTCTGATGATCGTTATTTAAAAAGAACTATTGTTAAGGAAACTGTTGCAAGTCAATTTTTGGAGGAAGAAGAACGTCAGCTTAGAATTTTTCTCCCTCCAGGCTATAATGATCTGCTAAGCTACCCTGTCGTATATTGTCAGGATGGCGAAGATTTCTTCAATTTCGGCCGAATTGCGACAACAGCAACCAAGCTGATTTTGGATGAAGGACTTGAGCCCTTTATAATAGTAGGTGTTGAAGTAAACAAAAAGGTCAGAACCTCTGAATACTCGGCAGACGGTGCCAGACATGCTGATTATGTAAAATTTTTCGGCGAAGAGCTGGTGCCTTTTGTTGAAGAAAATTATGCAGCCCGCCGTGCCCCAGAGCATCGGCTGCTTGCTGGCGATTCACTTGGCGGAACAGTATCCCTGCATATTGCGTTAACCTATCCTGAGCTGTTCACCCGCATTATCTCTTTATCCGGCGCTTTTTATACTAGCTCTCAGGAAGTTCTGTCACGTTGCGGCGATTTAAGCTGGCTAAGTATGTACATGATCGTCGGCCTGCAAGAAGATGCATATGAAACAGACACAGGCATTTATAATTTTGTCGACCTTAATCGAACCATGAGACAATTGCTCGAAGAAAGGTCTGCTCATCTCTATTATGAAGAAAAAGATGGCAAGCATCAATGGGGCTTTTGGCAGAAAGAATTGCCGCAAGCGCTTAGTTATTTCATAGAAGTTGAATAACCTAAGGGCAGACAACAGTGCGGCCCTTTGGTCAGGCACATTTACCGTTTATACAAATTTAACTGCTATTTACAAAAAAGGCTGATAGGAAGCGAGCTTAAGCTTGCTCCATATCAGCCTTAACTTTATTAAGCAGCGCCTGGCAGCCAGCTTCGACCAGCTCATAGACATAATCAAAGTTGCCTGTGTAATAAGGATCAGGCACATCTTGTATCCCTTGTTTTGGCAGTAACTCCATAAATGTGAACAGTTGCTCCTTTGAGCCAGCGTATGGATGGAACCGGTCGGTCTCCCGCTCTTTTGCTTCCTTCAACAGCGCTCTAACGTTACTAATATTGCTGCTGTCCATGCACACAATATAAGTGAACTGCTCAAAATCGCCTGGAACAACTTGCCTAGCAGCCATTCCTTCGTAAGAAATATTACGATCGCTTAGAATACGGCGTGTCCCTTCATGAGGCGGCTTCCCAAGATGCCAGTCACCAGTTCCGGCAGAATCAACTTCAACCTGCGCTGACAAGCCATTATCCTGCACTAGCTTGCGCATAACCGCTTCCGCCATTGGCGATCTGCAAATATTACCAAGACAAACAAACAAAATACGAATATGCATTATCATCCCTACTCCCTTGCTCTTTTGCATGCTGAAATGACAGCCGGCTCTCCCATTCTATCGTTCACTGCACTATTTGGCAATCCATCCAACGTTCGCCGCACTATTCGTCAATCCAAAAGATCGCCTCTTTATTGTAGTAGTATCCAATTAGCTTTATACTTATTTAACGTACAACATTCCTAAAACAAGCTTCATTTAAATAGATGCATGCAACGAAAGGATAAGTTAAATGTCTAATACTGTTATTATCGTTCTAGGCGGTCAACTTGGTGATTGGGTTCTGAGATACATATCTGAAAAGCATACGTTAATTGGTGCCGATTCGGGGGCTGCCTTTTTAGTACAACACGGCTTTAATCCAGATGTTGCAATCGGAGATTTTGACTCAGTGAGTTTAGAGCAAATCGAACATATTTCAAAGCAGTCTCGTCAGATGATCAGCTGTGACCCGATTGACAAGGATTATACGGATTCCGAAATGGCTTTCCGGCTTGCACTCGATATGAAGCCTGCTGAAATAATAATGCTTGGCGCTACTGGCACAAGGCTCGATCACTCGCTTGCTAATATTGAGCTGCTCGTTCTCGCTCATCAAGCCGGTGTGCACGCAAGCATCATCGATGCTAACAATCGCATTTCACTTGCCAGCGGCAGCACAATACTAAAAAGAAGCAGCTATAAACACGTATCACTGCTTCCTCTATCCAGCAAGGTTACCGGCGTCACACTGACCGGCTTCAAATACCCGCTTACTAAAGCAACGTTAACAATGGGACAATCCATTGGTGTAAGCAATATTTTGCTTGCTGAAGAAGGAAAAGTTGAGCATAGCAGCGGCAAGCTGCTCATTATTGAAAGCAAAGATGAATAAACGGCTTGCTGAGCGACGCGTCTGTACATTCGGATCATATGGACGTACTATGGACATATGGACATTATGATTAGTATGAAATTTTGCTGATTTATATAAGAAAAGGGGGAGTCCCAGGTCATTTTTGACTGCTTGGGCATCCCTTGTCATGGCTAAAAGTTCCTTCTTCACTCATTAACAGGTATCAAGTATAACTGGAAGCTTATCGGGATACCTTCCTAAACTATGCTACCCTACTCATTCCAACATTGGCGCTCAGCTTTCACAACATCACCGGTTTGCAAAGCCTGTTCGATCAGCATACCAATATAATGGTCCTGCGATGCTTCAGCCAAGCTGTAAAACTCTGGCCCTCCTTTTACATAGCTCCCCATTCTATGCAAACACTCTGCAATCGCGATTTCATCATCATACAGTCTTGCAGGCGCATATGGATTCGTATAAAGCCACTTTTCTCCGAAAAGAACTCCTTGTAAAAAATAGCCTTCCTGGTTTTCCAGCTCGCCTTTATTGACCCGTTTTAAATCAAGCTGCAGCGGCACACAGTCAGGCTGTTGCATAATGACTCTGTTGTCAAAAATCTCACCCCGCTCGCCGCGTATATTCATATAGTTCGACCGAATCCACGACCTGTGCTGATCCTTAGTAAAATCATAAATGCCCAGCTTATCACCAAAATCAAGCCATGCCAAATCACGCTGCACAGCAATCAGCTTATCCTCAGTCGGAGGACCGTTCCTGGTCGGACCTTGAAGCATTCTCGTTTCAAAACGATGGGCCTTTATTACTGGCAATTCATAACCTAATCCAAGCATTCTGCGTATTAAGCTGACCCCATGATAAAGATGCGAAATAGAAACCGCAGCTTCTGTAACCATCCCCAGCTTGCCAGATTGAATAAAAGCAAGCCTTGCCTGATTATGGGGATGAAGATGATACTGCTCAGCTACTTGCACACGCGCTCCCTGTAAAGTCAATTTTTCGTGCATCCGTTCCATATCTGCAATCGATGCCGCTGGGGGAGTTTCCAGCAGCACAGGAATTCCCAGCTCAGCAAGCTCAAAGCAATAGCTCATCCCCGCAGTTCCGCTAACCGAGATGACGACGAAGTCAGGTTTTTCATGCGACAGCATTTGCTCCAGCGCGGCAAACGCCGGAAGGCCCCACTTCTCAATCATCGCTGCACGTTTTGCATGATCCCGAACGACTAATCCGCTCACTCTAAACTTATGTGGAAGCGCCTGAGCAATTCGCAAAAAATATTGTGCACGAAAACCTGCACCGCCAACAATGCCAAATGTTATGGGCCCTGTTACAAGCTCTGTTGATGGCTCTGTTACAGTATCTTTTATAGGTATTTTTACGGGCTCTTTTGCTGGTTTCATCTGCATCTGCACCTGCTCCTCTCTTCACTGCTTGCTAAGTCTACGCATTTGGATAAACGATCACCTTTAAGCTGCCCTGCTTATTATGAATAGCTCTTTCAAGCGCATCTTGCGTTTGTTCAAGTGAATAGCGGTCGGTTACTAATGCCAGTGAGTCAATACTGCCCGAAGACAAAAACTTGACGCCATCCGGATAAGTGTTTGCATACCGGAACACGCCGTACACATCTATTTCATTGTCCGCCATAAATGGGACATTAAGCGCAATCTCATCCTGTGCCGGAAGACCGACAATGACAAGCTTGCCGCCGCGGCGAAGACTATGCAGAGCGGTTTGCAGCGCTCTTGGGTTTCCGGCAGTCTCCCATGCCGCATCCACGCCAATGCCGCCAGTCAGTTCCGCAATTTTTTGCAGCGCATCTTCATGACGGACATTTATTGTATGGGTTGCCCCAATTCGTATCGCCGCCTCAAGCCTGTTATCCTCCAAATCTGTCACAATAATCTGACTGGCTCCGAAGCATTTGGCTGCAGCAACGGCCATTAATCCTACCGGACCCATCCCCATAATCGCCACGACGGAGCCAGGCTGCAGCTGGCAGCGCTTCGCTGCATGGATGCCTACAGAGAACGGCTCAATTAGCGCCGCTTCCTCAAAACTGAGCTCATCCGGTATGGGAAACACCATATCCTGACGCATCGCCATATACTGAACAAATGCGCCGTCTACAGGCGGAGTAGCTAGAAATTGCACATCCGGGCAAAGATTATATCTTCCTTGCTTGCAATAAAAGCATTGACCGCAAGTAATACCAGGCTCCACTGCAACGCGATCGCCTACAGCAACTGATGTTACCTGTTCTCCAACTGCTGCAATTACTCCCGAGCATTCATGCCCTAAAATAATGGGCTTTTCCACCACAAAACGTCCAATCCTGCCATGCTCATAATAATGCAGATCTGAGCCGCATACTCCGACAGCCATTACTTTAATCAATACCTCATCTGCCTTAATTTGCGGCAGCTCCCGCTCCTCGAGTACAATTTGACCGGGCTTAGTCATAACCGCTGCCTTCATTGCAGCTGGCAATTGAATTGTCATGCTTGCTTCTCCTCTTTTCCTATTATTTAATCAGCTCGGTAGGATTTAATCCTGTATATTTTTTAAATATCGTGCTGAAATAAGGAACATTTTTATAACCGACTCGTTCCGCCACCTCATAAACAAGCATATTGCGGTCAAGCAGCAGTTCCCTCGCCTTTTCCATTCTTACTTTCGTTAAATAATTATTAAAGGTTTCCCCTGTAATATTTTTGAAAATGATAGATAAGTGGTTTCTTGATATAAATACTTTATCCGCCAAATCGCCCAGCGTCAGTTCTTCCCCATAGTGCTGATCCATATAATCGGTCATAAAATTAACAATTTGCTTATGCTTGCTGTTCCCCTTCCACGCCCGGCTGCCGCAAATATAAGCGATTTTATCAGAAAGCCATTGACCTAGCTCTTGCGGGGATTTCAATTGATCGATTTCTTCAAATATTTGCTCAGCTGAAAACAGCTCATCCAAAGTTATTCCAATTTCATATAGACAGTAAGCAAATATCCCCCACAGCTCCCCGGCAATCATTTGAACGATTTCGTCAGATATGCCAGGCTGCTCTTCCAGCTGCTTCACATACTGCGCAACAAGCTGTTCTGCTTTTGTCTGCTGGGTAGCTTTCATTGCGGATGCGAGCTCGTAGTAAAATTTGACTGGACGTATTTCAAAGCGTTTGCTTTCGCCTGCGACAGGATTGAATTGGAACAGATCCATCGCGGGCTCAACCCGCTTCTCTCTATGTTCAATAGCTCTAAAGGCTTCCTCGGTAGAATCAGCTATTTCAGTCCATGATTCCTTTAACCCGCCGATTCCAACATGAATGGTCAGCTTCAAATATTGCTTGACGCACAAAATCAATTCCTTGCCCAGCATGTACAGTTTAGAAGCCAGCTGTTCTGGCTCAAAGCTTTTTTCCAGGTGAAGCAGCAAAACTGCCCTTGCGCCGTGTAATTCCGTATACTCATGCAGCGAAAAAGATTGTACAGCAAGCTCGCATGCAATATTCCCAATTGCATAACGAAGCAAATTCCAATCAGCCGGTGTATATTGCCCTGCTCGAATATCCTTAACGACATGAATACCGATAACAATATGCTTTGTATTATGCCAGTAGGCATAGGCATCAGGCATATGCCTGTTATTTTCCTCCAGCCTGTAATCAAGCGTCCCGGCAGCAACAGACTTCACCCATTCTCGTTCAATAAAAGGCTCATAAATCGACCATCTGTGCTCCAGCTCATATTGCCGGATCCTTTTTTCTTCCTCATCCGCGAGCTCTGCAATCATTTTCCCCAGCAGCTCCTTCAAGGTCGGCACACTAATCGGTTTAGATACATAATCACTAATGCCATGACGCAAAGCTTGCCTTGCATGCTCAAAGTCAGAGTAGCCGCTCAAAATAATTATTTTTCCGCCATAACCTTCCTCACGCAGCTGTTGAATCATTTCGATGCCGTTCATAACAGGCATATAAATATCAGTAATGACGATATCTGGCTGCTCTGCACGAATCAATGCAAGACCGTCCGCGCCATTAAGCGCTTCGCCTGCCCATTCCGCATTCAGCTCCTCCCATGGGATAACCCGTTTCATCCCTTGAAGCACTTGCCTTTCATCATCGATAATCGCGATTTTCCACATTTTAATTCCTCCCATAAGCTTCAACTGCTTAGTGCGTTTCTTACTCCTTTGGGGGTTTTATTAACATAGGCAAAGTGATCGTTACGATTGTGCCGCCTTCTTTGCGCTCGCTCAAACTAACATTATATTCGGTGCCAAAATAACCTGCGATTCTTTCCTTTACGTTGCGAATACCATATCCGCCTGTTCGACGATTCGGTTTATACTGAGGCATTGCATTCAAGCCGTGGCCATCATCTTCTATAAGCATAACAAGTCGTTCGCCTTCCGCCTGCATGCGGATTGATATATGGCCTGTGCTTTTAGCGTTAAAACCATGAACAATACTGTTTTCTACAAAAGGCTGCAAGGTTAGCTTGGGGATAAAGAGCTTGCGAATGGACGCGGGTACACTAATCTCGTATTCAAGCCCTTCACCCCAGCGAAGCTGCTGTATTTCGAGATACGCCTCTATATGCTTAAGCTCATCCTCTATCGGTATAAATGCCGCGCCATTCGACAGTCCAATTCTGAACATACGGCCCATCAACTCTAATATTCGGCTAATTTCATCCTGTCCAGCTTCTATGGCCATCCAATTCAACTGATCAAGCGTGTTGTATAAAAAATGGGGATTAATATTAGCTTGAAGCGCTTCAATTTCCGCTTTTCGCTGCTGCTCGTATCGCTGCTGTAAAGATTCATACAACGCTTCGATCCTTTCATTTTGCCTGCGATATCCTGCAAATAAATAGCCAAACTCGTTGCGATAATCCATGGGCAAAGCAACATTGTTACCGCCGACGGAATACACTTCCATCGCATGCTTGAGCTGCTTGATCGGCTTTGTAAACTGCCTGCTAATATAATGAGTCATCAGTAAAGTCACAAGTAAAGCGCCTGCGCCAACGAGCGCTATAACTTGTAGCATTTTATTCATGCTGCTGGCGGTAATGTTTTTGACGGGAGTAATTTCTACAAATGTCCATCTAGAATCTGCTTGCTTTGAATAAACGAGCAAGGCATCGCCAAGTGCCGAGCTGCTTGCGGTTCTGACATAGCTGGACTGCCCAAGCTCTTCATTAAACCAGGTGCTCAGCTCAATATGCTCAGGAGCCTGTCCGATTTTCAAAAAAGTTGTGCCTTGCTTGTCGATCATAGCCCGATTCGTATCCGGAGAATTGCCGGATAGAAGTGTTCTTATATGCTCAGCCTTCACATGCAAGACCAGCATGCCTAAGTAATTATCGTTGTATACGATTTTTCGAGCAAAGCTTAGAACAGGCACCTCTCCTTGGAAACTGACAATGCTGTGCTCCCCGATCCATGAAAAATCATTATTAACTAGCAGCTGCATCCATTCTTCCTGTTCCAGCTCATCGCGATCCTTGAATTGAATATAACTTTTGGCATCCCCCTTTAGCGGATCATCCATATAAAGATCAATGCCTTGAATCAGCGGGATAGAATACGTTAAATTCGCTAGTGCTCGTTCTACATTCAGCTTGCTTACATAATGATCAAATTGATCACGCTTTTGGCTAAGAAAAGAGACAAGCTCCTGATCTCTGGATGTCGATAATGAAATTTGCTCAATCGTCGTCAGTCTGGTCGTTATTTCATTATTAAGAACATCTAACAATCTTTGCTGGTATTGGAACGTAGTTTTCAGCAATTCCTTAGACGAGCTATTATAGCTGGCCCATGCGCAAACGATAATAACAATGGAAATAATAATGGCAAAGCTGCGAAAAAATAAATGCTCGATACGAAACTTTTTAAATGGATTAGTCAAGCTGAGCATGCTCCTTCTCTATAAAAATAAAGATGCAAGAAACGGTAAAGCGCTAACCTGAGGTTAATACTTTACCGTTTTTTCTGCTTTCAAGCATGTATACTTGCAATCGCTTATTATATTAGCCCTTTATGCCAGTTGTTGCAATTCCTTCGACAAAATACTTTTGCAGGAACATGAATACGATCGTGGCAGGCATAATAGATACTAACGACATAGCCAATAACTGCCCCCATTGCTGGCCGGATTGCGAATCATTAATCATGCGCAGCGCCAGTCCTACCGTATATTTGTCAACTGAATTGATGTACAGCAAATGACCAAGGAAATCATCCCAATTCCATAGGAAGCAAAAGATCATAACCGTAACTATAGCCGGCTTAGTCAGTGGCATAACAACTCTCCAGTAGATGCCGAACCAGGAGCATCCATCTATTTTCGCCGACTCATCAAGCTCTCTAGGTATCCCTTTAATAAATTGAATGAGTAAAAAGACGAAAAACGTGCCACCGGCTCCCGTTGCCAGCAAATGCGGAACAATAAAAGGCAAATACGTATTAACCCAGCCAAGCTGATGGAACATCGCGTACTGCGGTATAATCAACACTTGGCCTGGAAGCATTAACGTAACCATTAGCAAGGAAAACCACATTTTTTTAAGCGGAAAATCCAGTCTAGCAAAACCGAATGCAACCAAGCTACAGGAAAGCAGCGTTACGACCAAAACCGCAAATTCCAGCCAAAGCGTATTGGCATAAAACGTAGTAAAGGTTTGTCCAGGAACAGATTTCCAGCCTTCAACAAAATTGCTCCACTGCGGCACTTTAGGAAATAGATTGGGCGAGCTTAGCTCTTCATTGGATTTTAGAGAAGCTCCTACCCACCAGATAACCGGATATACCATAATCAAACTAAATACCGTCATGAATAGGTGGCGCAAAATATGGTTAGATTTTAGTTTCATTTTCGCTTCTTGCCTCCTGACTCACTTTCGTAAAATACCCAATATTTCGATGTTCCTGCAATAATTGCTGCAAACACGACAATCATCAATAGCATAATCCAGGCTAATGCAGAGGAATAACCAAGCTGATAACGGCTAAATGCACGCTCGTACAAGTAAAGCGCATAAACATATGTTGAATTCATCGGTCCGCCCTGAGTAATAACAAATGCAGCCGTAAACATTTGAAACGCATTAATAATACCCATAATTAAATTAAAATAAAGCGAAGGCGAAAGCATAGGCAGTGTAATATTGAAAAATTGGCGCATTTTGCCCGCTCCATCTACATCGGAAGCTTCATACAGATCTTTCGGAATTTGCTTCAGACCTGCGAGAAAAATAACCATCGAGGAGCCAAACTGCCAAGTTGTAAGCAATATGAGCATCCAAATTGCTGTATCCGGGCTCGTAATCCAGCCCATCCCTTTAATTCCAAACATGGCCAGAATTTTATTAAAAAGCCCGTCGACTCCAAAAATATTGCTCCAAAGCAAGGAAACCGCAATGCTGCCTCCGATAAGCGACGGAAAGTAAATAGCCGTACGATAGGCTGAAATACCGCGAATCGCTTTGTTCAAAGCAAGTGCTACCAGTAAAGCTGCTATCAGCTTAAGCGGCACAGAGGCTATAACATATAGAAATGTTACTTTTACTGAAGTTACAAACTTACTGTCGGCAGTGAAAATGTGTTTGTAATTCTCAAAGCCTACCCAGCTGATCGGCTCCATTAACGTATAATCCGTAAAAGAATAGTAAAGAGATAGGAGCATCGGGTACGCGGTCAATCCTATAAATCCGATTAGCCATGGCGCAATAAACAAATATCCCGCTATGGGCGCATCCCACCTGCTTAGAAACGAACGTCGTTTCTTTTTGCCTAGAATAGCATCGCTATCGGCAACAGTAATTCGATCCATGTAGGTCACCTCTGTCATGTTCTTGTTCTATACTTAATTATAAAGAGTTTGGGCCAAGCGCTACATAAGAGTAATAATCGAATTCCTTTAAAAAATAATGATTTACTATCTGTCTCTAAACTCTCCCTATCAGCTAAATACATTTCGTGTATCTAATTTTCCGGTTTAAACCAGTTTTCTTATAGTTAAATACATTTCCTGCATCTAGTTCTTGCAAAAATTGCTCGATTCCAATAAATAAGCGATTCTAAGTGCATGCTTTCCCTTTAGATTGGGTATTTGGCAAAAAAGCAGCAAACTAACAACAGGAAATGCATTTAGCAAATAGTGGCCTTCATCATCTCGATAAATTGAATAAACAGCAGTCGGAAAATCTTTCGGCAGCTCAGCAAGCACATTATATATTCATCTAAGCCAACGCAAAAAAGCCACCCACTGTCATTCATGACTTTGGGCGGCTTTGCTGCGTTGTTTTTATTTCTCGTATGCTTCTGCTGCAGCTTTTAGCTCATCGAATGCTTTTTCTGGTGTAATTTTATTAAAGCTCAGCATATCGCGAACTAACGGCCAATCTTTATCGATAAAGTTTGTCCATCCTTTAGTGCCTGGCTTCCAAGTTTGACCATCAACCTCAGTAGCATGAAGAAGCTCAAGACCTACTTTATCCACATCGCTCATCGATGCTTCCAATGCGGAAGCAATTTCTTTATTTACAGGAAGACCGCGAGCTGTTTTAAGCAATTGACCCGCTTCAGGATCATTCACGAACCAGTTAACGAATTTTTTCGCTTCTTCTGCCTTTTTGGAGTTGGAAGATACGGCAAAGTACATGGAAGGCTTCAACCAGCCGCCAGCTTCAACCTCGCGAGGCATAGTTACAAGTGCGTATGCATCATTTTTCAAGCTGTTCCAAGCGCCGAAATTGTTAGAAAAGCTAAGTCTGAAAATGACTTTTCCGTTTACCATCAAGTCCATGTTCGGATCAAATTCTTTATCGGATGTATTGACATCAGCCGGCGGTACGATTCCCGCTTTGCGCAATTGTTCAAATTTAGTCGTCCATTCAATAAAGCTGTCTTTGTCTACATTGAATTTTCCGTCTTCGCTAACAACCATGCCTTTACCGCGTGCATATTGGAATGCGCTGTATGCGAAGTAATCGCCTGCATAGTCTTTTGTGAAGTATTGGCCTTCCGGCAGCTTAGCGCCGGCTTCCTCTGCAAGAGCAAAGAAATCATCCCACGTCCAGCCATTTTGCGGACTGGCTACGCCTAGCTTCTCAAGGGCAGCTTTGTCGTAAATCATGCCATAAGCAACAGAACCTAGCGGTACAGCATATTGCTTGCCTTCAAGCTGTCCGCCGCTTAAAACCTTTTCATCGATTTTAGACAAATCCACTTCCGGCGAAAGCTCGGTCAGCTGATTACGGCCAATCCAATCTGATACCCAGCCCGGATCGAGCTGAACGACATCCGGCGCATTTTTAGCAGCAGCTTGTGTGGAAAGCTTGTCCAAATAACCATCCATGCCAGAAAATTCAGGTTCAAATGTTACATGAGGATTTTTTTGCGTGTATAGATCAAGTGCAGCAAGCGTTGCTTCATGCCGCTCTTGCGATCCCCACCACATTATTCTTAGCTTTACCTGCTCATTGCCCGCAGCAGGCGCGGATGCACTTGGCTCCGTATTACTGTTTTTATTGCCTCCACCGCCGCCCGAACATGCAACAAGAGAGCCAACCAGAGCCGTTGCAAGTACGATGCCTAGAGAACGCTTCCATCTTCTCATCAATGTCTACCCCCATCAAGTATTATGATTTGCTTTACAACTTTATATTAGCAAGCTCATTTCGTTCTTTATATAAGAGAGATGTACGAAATCTTTTAAATTAATCTGATTTAATTAGTATATTAAATATTTGCTAACTTTCAAATTAAACTTGTCATTAATAAAATATTTCATTGCCAATAGGGATAATTTTCTATTTTCGAAGATTTTATCCCTGACAATCATTTCCTTATTATCCTATACTATACTCAATGAGCACGCTTACAACATAAAACTATAAATAAAATCCCAATTTCTACATTATAACTGTATATAAGCTTACTAAGTTTATATAAATATTTGAGAAAGGAGACTATTGAATAGACACAACCTAATCACTTTCATCTTTAATTCACCAAGATGAACTTACTAAAATTTAGTAGGAGGATGTAATTAATGACCTTGATTCAATTTTCACGTCAATTTATGCTTCGTACTTTGCTGACCATCGGACTGCTTTTATTGTTATTTCTTGCGCTTTCTGCCTTCTCACAAAAAGCTTCTGCACACGGTTATGTGGACTCTCCAGCAAGCCGGGCGATACAATGCAAATCAGGCGTTAACAAAGACTGCGGACAAATCGTATATGAGCCGCAAAGCCTGGAAGCGCCGAAAGGCTTCCCCGCTGCCGGCCCTGCAGACGGAAAAATTGCAAGTGCTGCTGGTGCATTTCCGAAGCTCGATGAACAATCCAGCACACGCTGGAGCAAAGTCTCGATTACCCCAGGCACAAAAACCATAACTTGGAAATTTACTGCAAACCACGCTACCAGCAAGTTTCACTACTATATAACGAAGCCTGATTGGGATCCAAACAAACCCCTTACGCGCGATCAACTGGATCTGACTCCTTTCTGTACGCTTGAATACGAGGGCAATAAGCCTCCCGCTGCATTATCCCATGATTGTGAAGTTCCTGTTAGAACAGGCTATCATATTATTTTAGCAGTTTGGGATGTAGCAGATACTGCGAATGCTTTTTATAACGTAATCGATGTTGATTTTGGCAATGGTGAGGCAGATAACGAAGCTCCTTCAGCTCCAGATGGTTTAACCGTTTCTAATATTAGTTCAACAACCGCCGCACTTGCATGGAATGCTTCATCAGACAATGTAGGTGTAGCCGGATATTATGTCTATTCAGGCAATTCACGAATTGCAACAGTTACGGATACGGATTATACGGTAAACGGATTAACCGCTGAAACAAGCTACGCCTTCTCTGTAAGAGCGTTCGACGCGGCAGGCAACGTATCTGCTCCAAGCAACGTAATTACCGTTACGACTGCAGCTGCTCCAGCAGCATATCCGGAATGGAGCTCATCAACCGTGTATGTTGGCGGAAATATCATAACGTACAATGGCTTAAACTATGAAGCAAAATGGTGGACATTGGGCGAAATTCCTGGTAAAGCTGATGTTTGGAAGCTAATTCCTTAAACAAAATTTCTACTCAATTAATTGGTTCTCCCTGCGCTATCTCGTAGCAGCTTTGGTTGCTACGAGATAGCTTTTTTTAGCGATAAATTACTTCTATCTATTCGAAAACTTATTCAAATTAAAGATATCAATAAATAGTGATATACTTCCATTAATCGGAATTAAGGAGGGATTGCTTTGGAAGCAGCAGCAATATCCAATCGTTTTATAACTTTCGCCGAAAGAGAATGCAAGGGATCAAGCAGCTTGTATGAACATCTTTCCAGAAAAATTGCCAACGACGATGAATTGCTTCAATTAGCCTCCAATTTTAGAGACGGGCAGCCCGTACCGAATCTTTTCTTCGGAGCAGTTCATTATTTATTATTAAAAGAAAATAAGCATGAGCTAAAAGAGTATTATCGCAGCATTGTAAATAAACCGAAGGCTGCTGGAACAGCGTTCCCATACTTCAAAGATTTCTGCCAAACAAATAAACATGAGATCATCCAGCTATTAAAAAATAAACTTGTGCAAACAAACGAAGTTAGACGCTGCTCTTATCTATATCCGGCATTTTGTTATATTTACGAGAAAACAAACATGCCTTTAGCATTAATTGAAATTGGCACTAGTGCGGGATTACAGCTCCTTTGGGACAAATGCGGTTACTTTTACAATTCCGGTAATGAAATTTACGGAAATAATCTCGCTCAACTGATAATCGAATCAAAATTTGATGAAACCGGACTCCCGTTTCTTCTAAAAGAAAGTCCGCCAGTCAATACGAGGATCGGATTAGATCTGCACGTTAATGATCTCAACAACGCTGATGACTACCTTTGGTTGAAATCGTTAATCTGGCCAGAGCATACTGAGCGCTTTGCTACTTTTGAAAAAGCTTGCCATCGTTTAAAACAACAATCTTTAAAGTTAATTGAAGGCAATGGCGTGAAGCTGCTCACTGAAATGGCTTCAACTATCCCCCGCGACTCTGTGCTTTGTGTGTTTCACACACATGTAGCTAATCAAATGCCAGAAGATGATAAATACGAGTTAATAGAACATATTAAAAAACTTGGTGATGAAAGAGCTATTTTCCATCTATACAATAATATGTGGGATTCAGGGCAGCTCCATCTTGATTACTATTTGAATGGCAAGGAATATAAGGAAACGCTCGCCGAAACAGATGGGCATGGCGGATGGTTTAAGTGGATACTTTAAAATTATGGAAAAAAAGGTTATTTTCTAAAAATTACACTGGACAAATCTTGGTATACACTTTGCAACGATGACAAACCACTTTGATTTGTGGAAGTACCGACCCATTCTGTATGAATTTTCATATACAATTGTGTTTTTCGGGGCGTTTCAGCGTATTGTATATGAAATTTCATATACATTGAGACGTTTGGAGGGGACGCCGAACCATTCTGTATGAATTTTCATATACAATTGTGTTTTTTCGGGCATTTCAGCGTATTGTATATGAAATTTCATATACATTGAGACGTTTCGAGGGGACGCCGAACCATTCTGTATGAATTTTCATATACAATTGTGTTTTTCAGGGCGTTTCAGCGTATTGTATATGAAATTTCATATACAATGAGACGTTTGGAGGTGCTGCCGAACCATTCTGTATGAATTTTCATATACAATTGTGTTTTTTCGGGCATTTCAGCGTATTGTATATGAAATTTCATATACATTGAGACGTTTCGAGGTGCACGGACACGCATAGGGTTGTAGAGTTTCGTTATAAGAGAAAATTGGCTATTTTCGTTGAAATAACGCTTTCGGTTTCGTCAGAAAAGTACTTTTTCAACAGTCTGACAAAATACAGTTAGTTTCCTCGAGCACTTGTCCATTCTCATTTCAACAGCCTGAAACTTAAACATAGTTCTAAGTCAGTAAAAAAATGCTTACAAACGCTGCTTCCAGCGTTCATAAGCATCTAAGCTAATTTTATTTAACTATTACAAAGGAGCAAGCTTTACTGTTTCCTTCGTTTTCAACTGTTCTATCATTGCATGCCATGCTTCTGGCTTGTTCGGCAGGGCTTCATAATAACCGGTCAAAAAGGAAACGATCAATAGCGCCGGTAATTCCGACAGCTCTTCATTTTGTGGCAGAAAGCATAAATCCAGCTCAGAAACAGCAGCGCCCTCATGATCCCATGACGGATGCACGTAAGTCAGCTCAAGCCGTTTGTAGCCCATATGAGACAGCACTTCGCGGCGTACAATCGGATTCATCGGAGAAACGCCGCCAAATGAATGAATGCCTGCGCGATACGGGTCATAAATTTCAGCAAACATTCCTAAAGAAACGGTTCCGGAGTCTTTCATAATTTGCTCCAGATGCTGCTCACGATTGCGCATCAAGAAACGTCCAATGCCCATTGAAGCTTTGCCAATGATCGTAAAATCTGTCATGGCTACGCGCAGCTCTTTGTAGTATCTATATTCTGTAGCGCCAACGACTTCCTCACCGTCCAGGGCAGCATACACATAAATGGCCGGATCTTGGATCGGCTCTCTCCAAAGCTCATATTCCAGCACTTCCTCCGGCGGAAATATAGTTTGAAGCAGCTGATGGAAAGGCTTAAAGTAACGGTCGTCGATCGATGTAATACGATGATAAGTCAGCATGGACAGTTCCTCCTTCAAATAAATGGGTTGCGCCATTCCATTATAACGGCATGATTGTGGGATTCTTCATCCTCCAAGTATTGCTCAGCTATTGCAACAGGCATCCTCCCGCAGCGCAGCAGAAAAGTAATCACCGGATCCTTCCACTGCCCTTCCAGTACTTTCTCTATGTATTGCTCAGGAGTTGCATGTGCGGATTTGATCGCGTAGCCTGGCATACGCCCGCCGCCCATCAGTCTTTTCAACCCTAAATGGACTACAGTTTCATACATTGACTGCATAAGCCATTTGCCAATCCCTGACTTTCTAAAAGCGGGAGCAACGCAAATATCTACTACATAAAGGGTATCGCCGTTCGGATTATGGTTTTTAATATAACCATTATCTGTTATGTCTCTCCAGCTATGGGCATGGCCGTAATCGTCCAGCGAAACGATCAGTCCCGTCATTGAGCCGATAATGATGCCATCGACCTCCGCGCACAAAGCACCCTCAGGAAATCTAGTTACATGCTCAAGCAACTGCTCTTTACTCCACCAAAGCTCTTCCGGAAAAGGCGGAGGAAAGCTAAGCCGCTGAACATCAATTAACTGATCAAAATCGGCCGGCGTATAATTGCGAATCATCGCTTTTTGCGGCTTTTCATTTACGATCAAATAAATTTCCTTCTTCACTGCTCTCCCCCTCCCTCAGATGGATAGTTTACTTCCAATCACCGTACAAATCTATACGTCTATCGCGCCAGGTCATAACTGATCCATCTTTGCGCACTTGTTCCAAAAGCTCTAAATCCAAATCACCGACAACTAGCATGTCGTGATTCATTAAACCCTCGTTAATAATACCCGCTGGCGGGAAGGGAATATCATTCGGCGCAAGAATAGCAGCTTGCCCTACGTTAGCACGCATAAAATCAACCTGTCTAAGCGCTCCAACTGTTCCGGTTGTCACTATATAAATTTGGTTTTCGATCGTTCTGGCATGGCAGCAATAACGTACCCGATAAAAGCCCTGACGGTCATCAGTGCAAGATGGACAGAAGATAACGTCAGCCCCTTTTGCGCGGGCAATTCGTACAATCTCAGGAAATTCAATGTCATAGCAAGTCAGCATTGCAATCGTGCCAAATGGTGTTTCAATCACTTCAACACCTTCTCCGGCAGACATATTCCATTCAACCACTTCAGTTGGCGTTAAATGAATTTTGTGCTGGACATGCACCGTCCCGTCCGGCTGGAATAGATGCGCGCCATTGCGCAGCTTTCCGCCTTCCACCTCAACGACATGAGTGCCGCCGATAATGTACATATTATGTTCTTTAGCAAGCCTTTGAAAAAGCTCGATATATTGAGAAGTAAACGATGGCAGCTGGTCGATCTTTAGCGCATTGCCCTTTCCATCTCCTATAGACAGCAGCTGTGTCGTAAGAAATTCTGGAAACAGCAAAAACTGAACACCATACTCCGTAGCATTGCGTACATAATGTGTAACTTGAGCTTCAAACTGTGCAAAGGAGCTAATATCCTCCAAATGATACTGCACAGCCGCTGTACGGAATTTCATATCCTAAAGCCCCTTCCCATTAATTTTTTTGCTTGAATTGCAAAGTAATTGTTGTTCCGACGCTAGGCAGGCTGAAAACGTCAATTTTCCCCTCATGCAAATCTACAATGCGTTTGGCAATAGATAACCCTAAGCCCACACCGCCTGTCGCTCTGCTGCGGGCGCCATCCACACGATAAAAGCGCTCGAATAAATGCGGAATCTCCGACTCCGGAATGCCAACCCCTCTATCCTTCACTTCTATTTTGACAATACCGCGTGAAACAGCCATGGAGACGCTAATCGGCTCTTTGGAGTATTTAATCGCATTATCCAGCAAAATAACGAGCAGCTGGCGGATTTTATCCTTGTCCCCCTGCATGCGAACGGATTTGGATAGAGCTTTGACTCTTATTTGTCTTTGGAACGTCGTCTGCATCATCGTGGCTAGCTCATCTACCATCGTTACGACATCAAAGTTATCAATATTGAGCCAATCCTCCTGCTCTGCCTCGGCGAGCATCAGCATCGATTTAATAAGATTTTGCAATCTGACCGATTCATTGCTGATTGCTTCAATTGCCTCATTACGGAGATTTTCATCATCCTTCCCCCACCGTTTAAGCATGCCGGCATAGCTGCTTATTACCGTAAGCGGAGTTTTAAGCTCATGAGAGGCATCAGCCACAAATTGCTTTTGTCTCGCAAAGGTCCGGTCAAGCCGCTCAATCATTTGATTGAACGCTCTTACCAAATGCAGCAGCTCAGCGGATTCTTCCTTTGAATTAATGGTGATTTGCCGCAGCTTTCCGCTTCGGTCTATTTCGCGTATCGTGTTAACCATCTGCTGTATAGGCGAAGTCAATCTCGATGTGAACCAGTATGTACCAAAAATGGCAAATAAAATGGCTCCGCCGCTCGTTACGCTCAGTGCGGCTACAAGCACCTGCAAGTAATCATCCAGCTCATCCAAAATACGATTAACTTCTAACATGGCGGTTACTTTGCCATCCTCATGAATCGGCACGCGCATGTACAAAATGCGTTCGCCGCTTTTCATGACCATGCCGGTTGACATGCGCTCTTCAAACACAGCAGGCAATTCCAGCAAAATAGGATCAGAGCCGCTAATATTGACTACACGATTGTTAGGCAATATGATTCTGATCATTTCATTAATGTTATAGTATTCATTAAGCAGATCCGCGGAATTCAATCCGCGGCCGCTTTGAATACGAGGGTTTTCGAGCATGAGGTTCACTTTCGTTGAAATAACCTCCTGCTCGGTTTCAGTCGTAATTTTGATAACATAAAAGTAGACAAAAATATTAAAAAAAATGAGAATCAATATGAGCCAAAAAATCGTAAAAAGCGTAAACCGTTTACGAATCGTCATGCATCCGGCTCCTTAATCATATATCCTACACCGCGTACAGTGTGAATGAGCTTATGGCGATATCCCTTGTCCAGCTTTTGGCGCAAATATCGAATATATACATCAACCAAATTCGTTTCGCCGATAAAGTCATAGCCCCAAACCTCAGATAATATATCCTCTCTGGATTTCTCTTCATTCTTGTTTTCAACCAAATAAACAAGCAATTCAAATTCCCGAGGAGTCAGCTCGATCAGAATATCCTTGCGGAATACTTTTCTTGAACGCAGCTCAATTGTTAGATCTCCTAGCTTGATCGTATCCGAGCCTTCAGATTCACGGGGATGCTGCTGAAAAATACGCAAAATATTGCGGACCCTTGCAAGCAGCTCCTCCATAGCAAATGGTTTTGTTATATAATCATTAGCGCCATGCTCAAAGCCGCTTACCTTGTCCGGCACCGTATCTCTTGCAGTCAGCAATATAATAGGAACAGTGTTGCCGGCTTGTCTGACCAATCGCAGCACCTCTATCCCGCTCATCTCTGGAAGCATCACGTCGAGCAGCATTAGATGCCATTCTTCGTTGGTGGCCATTTCATAGCCTGTGCGTCCATCGGCAGCAACACCGACAATATAGCCTTCATGCTCCAATTCGAGCTGTAGTACTCGAGCAATTCCTGTTTCATCCTCTACGACTAATACACGTTCGTTCATGGGAAAGCTCACCTTCTTTTTATACAGATTGTTCATCTAGCCATTATGCTAGTTAATTTCATCATAATGAAGCTAAATTCTAATTGCAAGCGCCCCACGATTTGCAAATATTTCCCTGTAGCTTTAAATATTGATTCAGCTTATTACTTATTCATGGACCATTGCTCTACATCCCATGTTTTTGTAACCCAATCCTCGTAGAAGTCAGGTTCATGAGAGACGAGCACGACAGTTCCTTTATATTCCATTAATGCCCGCTTCAGCTCTGCCTTCGCAACGACATCCAAGTGGTTCGTAGGCTCATCGAATAAAATCCAGTTGCTCTCGCGCATCATTAGCTTGCACAGTCTGACCTTTGCCTGCTCGCCGCCGCTAAGCATATTAAGCGAACGTGTAATATGCTCATTTTTCAAACCACAGCGCGCAAGTGCAGCGCGAACCTCATGCTGATTCAAAAAGGAGAATTCGTTCCAAACATCGTCAAGCGGCGTTAAGGATGGCGCTTTTGCTTCCTGCTCAAAATAGGCTGGATTTAAAAAATCCCCTTGATAAGTTTCGCCTTCAATCGGCCGAATCACGCCAAGTATCGTTTTCAGCAGCGTCGATTTCCCTACACCGTTGCAGCCGACTATTGCAATTTTATCGCCTCGTTCAATCAGCATATTCATACTTGGAAGCAATGGACGGTCATAGCCGATGACCATATTTTTCGCTTCAAAAACTGTCTTTCCGCTAGTGCGTGACTCTTTGAACGAGAACGTAGGCTTAGCAGCCTCCTCCGGCCGATCAATCCGTTCAAGGCGATCCAGCTGCTTCTCGCGGCTCTTCGCTCTGCCGGAAGTCGAATATCTGGCTTTATTGCGTTGTATGAAATCCTCCTGCTTTTTAATAAATTCCTGCTGCTTCTCATACGCGTCAATATGTTGGTTTTTATTAATATCCGCCATTTCCAAAAACTTATCATAATTGGCAGAATAGCGTGTCAGTTTGGCAAATTCAAGATGGTAAATAACATTTACAACCTCGTTCATAAAGCCCGTTTCATGAGAAATGAGTATAAAGGCGTACGGATATGATTTCAAATAGTTCGTCAGCCATGATATATGCTCTTCATCCAAGTAGTTGGTCGGCTCATCCAGCAGCAGCACGGTCGGCTTTTCAAGCAGCAGCTTTGCCAGCAATACTTTGGTGCGCTGACCGCCGCTTAACGCAGCAACATCACGATCCAGCCCGATGGCATTAAGGCCAAGGCCATTGGCCATTTCCTCAACCTTCACATCAAGCATATAGAAATCGCCTATTTCAAGCTCCTCCTGGATCTCTCCCATTCGTATGAGCAATTGATCCAACGTGTCTGCATCCGCTTCAGCCATTTGCCCCGCTATATCGTTAAGTTCAGCTTCAAGCTGCAGCATGGGAAGAAATGCATCCTTAAGCACATCTCTAATCGTCTTGCCCGCTTCCAACTTCGTATGCTGGTCCAAATAGCCATAGCGAATGCGAGGCGTCCACTCTACCTTGCCGTCGTCCTTCAGCAGACTGCCAGTCAGAATACTCATTAATGTCGATTTGCCTGTACCATTAGCACCGACCAGACCTACATGCTCTCCGGCAAGCAGACGGAAGGATACGTTTTTGAATAAAACCCGATCGCCAAATGTATGTGATAAATTTTCAACCGTTAATAAACTCATCTAAATTAGCTCCATTCCAGCAAAAATTAAAGCTCACCTGTCATAGACGGACAGGATGCCCGTACTATTGTATCATATCCTTATATTCTTTGTATCCATTTCCTTTAGCAGCTTAGACAAAATTGGCCTAAAAGACACATGCAGCATTTTCCGGAGAATACCATTATCGGTAAGCATAGAAAATGACCACATCGTCTGCAACAGCTCACGCGCTGGCAGCAAAGGCACAGCTGCAGCGGGCTTGATTGGAAAGTATGACAGCCATTCCTCCTCATGCCTGAACCGTTCCATCTTATTAGCTATCCAAAAGAATGAATCCTTCCCTCTTTTTTCACTTGCTTTGTCAAATGCTTCAACTTTGCTCTGCGACCATTTTGCCATAAACGGATCGGCTACGACTATAATGTAGTTCGCATGATCTACCCAGTATTGCCATACCTCATCCATTTGCCGGGCAGAAAAGTCCATTATCATCATGTGATTATGCTTCTGCGCATTAAGCCGTACATGAAGCTGCTCATGCAGCTCCTCGCTCATTTGCTGCAAACTTTGATCGTACACATCCATCCTCTCAGCTTTAACATAATAATCAATAGACAGGGCTGTGCTGCGCATATGATAAAATCTCGAATGTTTGTCTTTTTGTGATAATAGCTTCACTGCTGGCAACAGCTTTTCCCACTCAGGGCTGCCGTCATGGAATTCAGCAGCAGCTACGGAAGCCCCGCTTCTTCCAAGCAATTCAGCAAGCGCTAGTGTAAGTAGCGTAGAGCCTGCTCCGTTGTATAAGGAAAATACGCCTATTGTAAGCCCATGACTCGAAAATGCCGGCCATATAGGCGCTTGCTCATGCAGATGGCTCAATTGGCTGAGCTGCAGCAGTTTTGCCTCGACTTCCCGCATTGAGAAGTAGCGATTCGCTGGATTATGCTCCAGCATCATACTAAGCATCTCGACAAAACCGCGAGGTGCGCCCTTTCTTCGAAGCAAGAACTTATTACGCTGTAAGCCATTTTGCTGCTGGTTGTAAGCTGTGCCTTCCCACAGGCAATATAACAATGCACCAAGCCCATAAATATCTGTTTTTACATCCGATTGTAAATCTCCGCCAAATTGCTCCGGAGCTGCAAAGCCATAAGTGCCCAGTTTTACAGTATCTTCGTGCAAGCCGAATTTAAAATAACGGGATATCCCAAAATCGATGAGCGTCACTTTTCCCTGATGATTAAGCAGCACATTGGATGGCTTTAAGTCGCGATGTATAATCGGGATTGGCTGCTCATGCAAATAAATGAGTGCGGATACGAGCTGCATACTTATATGAAGCAGCTGATCAAGCGGAAAGATATGATTTTCTCGAAGCATCTGTGCGAGCGATTTACCCTCAACAAAGCTCATTACCATCATTTCAGGATTTGCTCCAGTTGAAGCATAGTAATCATATATTGTTGGAAGTGATGGATGTTCCAATTGCAGCAGCAGCTTTACTTCTATGGTTAGATTCAGTGTGTCGCTCGGCTTGCTATGAAAAATTTTAATCGCCCTGGCGCTGCCATGCAATCTTAAATCTGATGCTTCATACACGCTGCCCATTCCTCCTGAGCCTATTTTTCTGCGAATCTTATAGCGCTTCTCAATCACTGTTCCTTGTTCCAAATACAATTCCACTTTAGCTTCCTCCTTTATTAAGCATTCATAGCTTTGCAAAAACTATTAAACAAGGATAAACAGCTCTACCGTCCTTTGGACAGTGGCGTTTAACGATGAAATATAAAAACAGATATAAGGCTACAAGAACTTACTCTTTCTTATATTGAAAAAAGCACCCTAAGCTTACTGCTAGCATGCAGTATGCTTAGGGTGCTTCCCTAATGATGTTCATTATTTTTTATGCTTTAAACAAAGTGTAATTTCCTCACGATTATGGAAAAGCTGCTTAGCTTTTATAAGCTCGAACTTTTGCTGAAGCCGTTCGATCACTTCTCTAATCGTTTGCAAAGGCTTTTTATGCATTAGCTTAATCGTAATAACAGCAATAGCATCATCGGCCAGCGCATATTCTAAATCAAGCACTAGCTTGCTCATAAGCATCGGGCTCCAGCTCATATCGCATACAAGCAGGTCGTAATGATTTTTTTGCAGCTTTACATCAGATGCATTCTGCTTGTAGTGAATGAGCCCAGGATGATTTGATAGCGATTCATGCATATTGGCAGGATCAATAGCGGTAACCGACAATCCTCTTTCCAGCAGCAGCGACGTCCAGCCGCCTGGCGCAGCACCTACATCTAACGCATTGCGATATTGCTCATAATGAAGCCCAAACGTTCTTTCCGCCTCAAGCAGCTTGAATTTGGCGCGAGAAACTTGATTTTCTTCGCGCTGAAAACGAACTGCTCCGCCAGGCCAATCCGACAGCATTTGTTCAGGTGTTGCGAACCCTGCGTATAGCTGGGTCGCTCCAGCATAAATGGCGATAATAATTTCTGGCTGTTGAACTACCGGCTGGGAATCAATATCTTCTAGAACAGCATCGATAACAGCTTTTGTATCTGCGGTGGAGTATGTATACGGGCTGCCAGACGCTTTTCGCACATGAACAGCTGTATCTTTGTTTTCAAACGATAGTCTTGCATTGCGGACCATTTCGGCCAACGCTTCAAGGTCGTCTGTACTTCCCGTTATTGCAATTGTACGATCTACCGGCTGAATATGTCTTAAAAAAATCGGTTCATGCTCCAAAACAAGCTCAAGCAGCGCCTCTCTTTCAAGAGGGCTGTTCATCATAAACACTTCACTAGCCGCTAGCTGCGTGAAGCTTGCGCCAGGTATGAGCCGGCGCAGCTCTTCCATCGCATAATTTGCATAGTGCTGATTAGCAGTTCCTATCCATTGATTCACAGTCCGAGCCTCTTTCATTCATAAAATAAAGATTAGTTCTGATGCAGCATAGCTATTTTGGACAATAAAGAATGCGGTATAGCGCTGCCAAACAAGCTAGTCGATGCAGGAATATTTTTGCTCAGCAGCTCATGCATCTGCAGCCGTCCAGCTATGCTGGAAGTATGCAAAAATATTTGCTGAGGATATTTGCCTGTATGAACAAGATGGCGAACCACCTCTATACCAGAAGGCTCTCCCCAGCCAAGATCATAGTCCAAGGATAAAATATCAATTGCATATTCATCAATCAACAGCTTGCATTCTTCTGCATTTTTGGCTAGCACAAAGCCTTTGGGGCACACTCTGAAATCATCCAAATAGACATGTATCAACCTTGCTCCTCCATCCCGGAAGAATGATGAAGCAAATGCTCATCATCCTACTCTTTTTGACATTTGCTGCATAAGAAGCTTTTTTTTCTGCCTATAAGCTTTTTAATAATAGGCGATCCGCAGCGAGAGCAGCTCTCGCCATCCTTGCCGTAAACCTGCAGGCGAGCATAATAGCCTCCTGTGGCCTCATCTTCCTCATGCAGCGGATTTTGCTCAATACCGCCTAATTGGATCGCTTCCTTGAGTACGGCCCTTATTTCTGCAAACAGCTTTTCCCAGTCAGACTCGGTAAGCTCGGAGAGCTTAATAGCAGGCGATAATTCGCTGCGAAAAGCTATCTCGTCCGCATAAACATTGCCGATTCCAGCAAGCAATGCTTCATCGGTAAGCGCTGTTTTCAAGGAGCTGCGCTTACGGGCAAACCGTTCTTTAAACTGCCGAACAGTCAAATGGCGGTCTAACGGATCGCCGCCCAAAGGAGCATATTTTTTCTCAGCTTCTCGAACGGTTAACAGTTCGATGTCACTCGCTTCAAGACCATAAAACGCCAGTTTGTTATCGCCAAAATAAATCGATAGCGCTGCCTTATCCTTTTCTTTGGCGTCAGCGCCTTTGCTCACGTACATTCGAGCGTCGTCCGTCCAAGAAAAGCATAGGCGCTTGCCATTATCCAAATGGAATAAAAAATTGCTTCCGCGTCTCTCTACAAACCACAACGATGCGGAAACTACTTCCTTTGCAAAGGATTCTGCATGAGCGCTTTTCATTTTTTTATCTTTGCATTCGATATGTGTAATTCTGCTTCCGGCAAATTGCTCGGCCAAAAATGCGCGTTGTATTTCTAATTCAGGTAATTCATGCATATTGCTGAAATTCCCTCCTGTTTTCTTTTAAACCTTGTTAAGCAGCTGATGCGATTTGGCAATCATTATTTGCAATTCAAATAAATCCTTGCAAATATATTGAGGCTCACAGCCTGCAAGCTTGGCATAATGGTTATAATTTTCCTTTGTTGTAAGTCCTGTAAAAACCAATATAGTTCCACAGCCTGCTGATTGTCCAGCCGCGATATCTGTTGCTATATTATCTCCAATTACATAGGTTTGACTACGGTCAACTCCCAGCCGGGCTATCGAATAATCCATAAGAATGGCTGAGGGCTTTCCTATAATGATCGGTTTGATTCCAGACGCAGCCTCCAGCATAGCGCCAATTGATCCTGCTCCAGGAATGAGTCCGCCTTCTGAAGGCAAAAGCAAGTCAGGATTCGTTAAAATATACTGGCTGCCATTATGAATCTGTCTAACCGCTCTTGCTATTTTATCATAGGTTAGCTGACGATCAATGCCCTGTACGACAAAATCTGCATTCAAATCAGTAATTTGCAAGCCCGATTGCTCTATAGCTTCATGCAAACCAGATTCGCCAATCACGAAAACACGTGCATTCGGCTTCAAATTGGCAATATATGCAGCTGCCGCATTAGCAGAGGTGCATACTTGCTCCGCACTTGCCTGAATATCCATATTCCGTAATCGTCTAGCTACCTCTTCAGCTGATACGGAGGAATTATTCGTAACAAATTGATAGGGCAGCCCCTGAGTTTGCAAATACTCAATTAATGCTCCCGCACCTTCAATCGGCTTCAAGCCGTGATAAAGGGTACCATCCAAATCAATTAAAAAACCTTTCATCATATTCAAGCCCTTCAATCCTCTCCTGCTTGTAGCTTTACCATTGTCCGTCAGCTAGCTTAATGCTTCTGGTATAAATACAGTATATGCAATTTACAATTATTGCTGATACAACTGTTTAATTCATACACGCTGAACCTTGCGCTGCAGTCTGGCTACCCGCTGCCGCTGCTTGTCCAGCTCCAGCCTGTACTTGCTGCGGTTCATAGCCGCAAACGAGTCATTAGCAAGCTGATCTAGCGCTTGAGTTGCCAGATCAAGCGCGACAAAATAGTCCTTCTTTTTATGCTCAAAATACTTAGCCAGCTCGATGCAAGCGTCCATTCTTGAGCTCCCCTTGTTCTGCTGCTGCAAAGCGACTTTCTGCCACAATACCACAGCTCTGTCCCAATTTCCAGCCTTCTTGTCTCGGGCAGCCAGCATATTTAAAGCCGAGGGATTATTTCCATTATGTTGATATGCTAATTCATAATATTGTTCTGCTAATAATGACGCATTCATTTTTTCAAGCCAAAGCCCCGTACGCACAAGCTCCTCCAGATCTAATGTTGGAGCTAAAGTTTTAATGAGCCTGCCGCCAAGCAGCTCGCCAAATCTAATAGTTAACGCTGTTAAAGAAAGAATGTCCAGCTCATTATGCTGAAATACCCCTTGAACAATTAGCGGGTTGTCTTCAGCCAAATACTGAAAGTACAACTGTGGTGCCAGCGAGCCCGGAACATCGTCTATTCTATCAATGCCCAGCCTTTCCTCCTCGACATGACTAAGCTTGCAGGACGCAAGTGTATTGCGCCAAACGGATCGTGAAGGATGAAGCAAATCAATATGAAGCGGCTTCCAGCTATGCTTCTTGCCTAATCCATTCATAATTATTCTGTTTTCGATGAGCGGCCAATCAAAGGTTTTTCCATTGTACGTTACCAATACTTTAAAGCTGCTTACTTTTTCCAATAAATACGCCAGCATTGCGTATTCCTCGGCAGGATGCCGTATAAATGCCTGCTCCAATACATAACCGTCCCGTTCCATATATCCGATTGCAGTTATGAACGGTATATTTCCTGCTCCGCTTCCGAGGCCTGTCGTCTCCAAATCCAAAAATAACAGCTCCGTGCTGCTGAACTGCTGTGCTGGATGGAAGGCCGTTAAATGACTGACTGCTGCCTGTAATTGTTCAAGCGCATAATAGCCATGCCGCTTGCTTAGCGGATACCGGATTCGGCGCAATAAAAAGCTGCCCTGCTCGTGCTGATACAGCTTTACGTCCAAGCTTTGCCATCTAGGGTCCAATGTCTCAATTAAATCGTTAGTATTACTCGTCTCTGCTTCAAGTTCACTATCTCCTAGCTCCTCGCGCTTTGCAGCTTCAGACAATAACTCATCGTTCACTGGTGTCGTGCCTGTCAGCCGATTCATTCTTGATCGCAAGCTGCTCATAAGCTTTTCCTCGCTTCTGACAGCAGCTGTTTAGCAAGCTGCTTGCCGAGCAGTCCAACCTCTTCAATTGGACCCACGCAGGCAGGACAACCGCTTTGGCAGCCGCAGCTTTCAATTAGCGTCTCAGCTTGTGCCAATAATTGCGTATGAACCTCATACAATCTTTCACTTAATCCGATGCCACCAGGATATCGGTCATAGAAATACACGGTCGGCTTCTCAGTATGAATAGCTTTAACCTGCGGTACAACGCGAATATCAAAGGGATCGCACATCAAATAAAGCGGTGCGATATGAACAAGCACATTGGCAACACCAAGCAGGGCTGACTGCATATCGTTTTTACTTAATTGCTGTGCCAGCTCATCTTGAAACGAAAACCAATAGCCGCAAGTATGCAGCTCCTCTTCCGGTAAATGAATCGGCCCCGAACCTATATTTTCATGCGTTCTCAGCTTAATCTTTTTGAATATCGTCGGTTTTGCCTGCAGCGTCACCTCGCCATACTGAATATGCAGACTGCCTTGCATGCTTTCCTTGTCCACATGCAGCACCTTTAAATCTACTGCCAGGTTGGCATCTGTATAGTAATCTACATCAACAAGGCGAACATAAGCTTTTTTCTCTTCATAATCGAGCTTTTCCACCTGGTACTGCACGCCCTCATGAATGTAGATAGCTTCCTCGTGGATAAGCGTTGGAGCACTGAACCGATCGACTTCACCGATAACTTTATTCTGGTTGGAAATATCTATAATAATAAAATTTTCGCCTGCAGCTGTCCGCAGCGAAATATGATTGGCAGGAAACGACTGATCCATCCAATACCAGCGGTTGCCGGCTTCATGCAGCACTTTTTCCTCTACGAGAAATTCCATCATATCCTCAAGCCGTTCTGCTCCAAAGCTCTCACCCGCTTGGAAAGGCAGCTCGTAGGCTGCGCATTTGACATGATCAATTAAAATAAGTAAATTATCAGGCTCAATCAGTGCTCTTTCAGGCGGTTTGTTAAAGAAAAAATCAGGGTTTTGTATCATATATTGATCAAGCGGATTGCTGCTTGCTACAAGAAAAGTGACGGAGCTCTCTGCTCGTCTTCCCGCGCGGCCTGATTGCTGCCAGGTGCTGGCGACCGTTCCCGGATAGCCATTGAGCACACATGCTTGCAGTTGGCCGATATCGATGCCCAGCTCCAGCGCATTCGTGCTCACTACTCCTCTAATTTCGCCAGAGCGCAGTCCGTGCTCAATTTCTCTGCGTAATTTGGGCAAATAACCGCCCCGATATCCTCTTATTGTATCGCGCTTTAATTGATGGCGAACCAAATCCTGCAAATAGGTAAGCAGCAGCTCTACACGTACCCGGCTTCTTGCAAATACAATTGTTTGTACGCCTTGCGTTAATAAATATCCGGCCAGCTTTCTCGTCTCAAGCACGCTGCTGCGGCGTATGCCCAGCTGTTTATTGACGACAGGAGGATTGTAGAACACAAAATGCTTCTCTCCCATCGGAGCGCCGTTGTTGTCGATTAGAGCAGCCTCTTCTCCAATAAGCCGTTCTGCATGCTCCTTAGGATTATCAATCGTTGCAGAAGCACAAATAAATTGCGGTGAGGATCCATAAAACTTGCAGATACGCTTCAATCTGCGAATCACATTGGCAACATGGCTGCCGAAAACGCCCCGATAAGCGTGTACTTCATCTATTACAATAAATTTCAAGTTTTCAAATAGCTTTACCCATTTCGTATGATGCGGCAATATAGCAGAATGCAGCATATCCGGATTTGTAACTACAATATGTCCGGCGCTGCGAATGACAGACCTGACATTTGGCGGCGTATCCCCATCATAGGTATGTGTTTTTAAGCCTGCTTCCATAGCGTCTGCCAGCACTTGCAGCTCGGCAACCTGATCTTGCGCCAACGCTTTAGTAGGAAATATGTACAATGCTCTTGCTTCGTCATTTTCCAGAATGGCTTGAATAACTGGCAAATTGTAGCAGAGCGTTTTCCCGGAAGCTGTAGGTGTCACTGCAACGACATGCTCGCCTCTTCTTGCTGCAGCATAAGCTGAGCCTTGGTGTACATAAAGCTGTTCAATTCCTTTATTCGAAAGCGCCTTTCTCCACGACGGGTGCAAATCCTGCGGCAACGGGCAAGTAACGGAGGCGCGCGGCGGAATCGTTCGCCAATGGGTCACATTCGCCATAATTTCCTCCATCCCCTTCAATTCCTCCAGCCATTCCTCCAAGCTATCGCTTCTGCCTGTCCAACGGTTCATTGCTATCACTCCTATACTTCAATAACCCCAGCTCCGCAGCTGAATTCAACAACTATACTGTCTTCTTATTGTACAGAATGCATGTTCGCACTGCAATGAGTAATATGCCTTTCATGCGTGATTGGCTGTGAGTATTTTGTTCGACAATATGATCTTTTTCATTTATACTATTTATATCATTTAATTTCTATGGGAAAAGAGGGGATGGAAGTGGCTGAGGTTAAAATCCGCAACACTGGCGAACGCATTCAAGGAGAGGAAAACGTTCGTGCATTTTTAGAAAGCCAAGAGGTACTGTATGAGCATTGGAATCCATCCAAGCTGCCAGCTGAGCTGCAAAATAAATTTGTTCTTTCTGATGAAGAAAAACAACAAATTCTTGCCACTTTTGATGATGAAATACGCGATCTTGCTGCACGCCGCGGATATTTGACATGGGATATTATCGCTTTGTCAGATGCTACGCCTAATTTGGACGAATTGCTGAAAAAATTCGAGAACGTTCATACTCATACCGAGGATGAAGTTCGCGCTATTACGGCTGGTAAAGGTATTTTCATTATTAAAGGTACAGATGATGTGGGCTACTTCGATGTTGAGCTTGAAGCAGGCGATGTTATTTCTGTGCCTGAGCATAAGCCTCATTTTTTCACTTTGATGGAAAACAGACAAATCGTTGCCGTTCGTCTCTTTATTGAGACTGAAGGCTGGATTGCCCATCCATTTGCTGATCCGCAATTCCAATCAAAAAACTAGTGGACAGCGTATCTTTTTACTATACGCCCTTACGCTGAAAAGTACAAACCTCCAGCACCTATCAATAGGCTGACTGGAGGTTTTTTGCTGCTAGTAAGATCTTTATTTTTTTACAATATCAAATAATTGCTCAAGATTAGTTATTTCGTAAACCGGTACAATTTCATCAGAGCGAACGATGCCATGACGGTTAATCCATACAGAATCCATTCCGACTGTATTGGCGCCAAGAATATCGGTAGTGAGCTTATCTCCTACCATAACGCCTTCTTCTGCAGCAATGCCAAGCTTATTCATCGCATATTCGAAAATAGCGGCTCTTGGCTTGCCTTGACCGAATTGGCCGGAAATAACAATATGGTCAAAGTAAGGCGCCAGCTGCGGTACGCCTGCCAGCTTCTCCATTTGCAGGTCAGGAGACCCATTGGTTAGCAGCAGCAGCTTGTAGTCTTTCTTCAACTGCTCCAGCACACGATAAGTTTCCTCGTATACAATTGGACGGGAACGACGCTCTGCCGGGAACTGCTCTGCAAGCTCAGCGCCTAGTGCAGCATTGTCAATTCCTAATGCTTTTAGTCCGTTTGTCCAAGCGTCTTTCCGATATTGTGGCACAATAGCTTCCATCTTGCGGAATTCAGGCTGATCGCCTGCCGTGAAATTGCCCCATAGCCCTTCAAATGGATTAATCCCGATCATTGTTGTAAAAGAGTATGTTTCATATGATTCATATAGCGCTCTAGCTTCTTTTTTCACAGCCTGCTCAAGCTCTTCAGCATCTACTCCTGTCGCAGCCGCAGCCGTCTCGCAGGTAGCTTGAAAGGCTTCCTTAATGCTTCTGTCATCCCATAGCAAAGTATCATCCAAATCAAATAAAACAGCTTGCTTAGCCATCGTGCACATTCTCTCCTATTTCTATAATTCGACTACGAATCAAATAATTAATAATTACTAATTACTAATTACTAATTACTAATTACTAATTATTGATTAACCAAATTAATATTGTTTTTTTGTGCAAAGGTAGTTAGCTCCATTGACATCTGTTCCGTTGGAAAACGATTCAATACTCTTGAAAATGTCCATGCGCTGCCCTTCTGCGGCAATACAACGACATAATCCTTATGCACTCTTATTTCTTTAATATCAGCTGCCGGCATACGCTTGTCCCCTGTAAAGCGGCGAGATTGAACAAAATCTTTACCTACCTTCAAATAAGGCTTGCGGAAGAAAAACAACATTGCCAATAATACATAACAGCCTATCGTAACCCAAAACATCGTATCCGGCACGTAATTAGGGGCTGTCAGCATTAAAAAGCAATAGCCTACAATGAAAATAATTAGCAAGGATGGCACAATAAAATTCCGTCCTGCAAAACGCAAGCCATCATTAACCGAGCTTCCGCCGCTCGTATTAATTAAGGTTGAACCTTGCTTTTTTCTTGCTTTATTGGCTTGTTCCATATTTTTGCGCACTTTGCGCTCCCAAGATCGTGACAAATCATATTCCTCCTACTATTAAAACTGTCAGAATAATTCCAAAAATTGCTTTCCTTAAATATTGCGCTTGAATTTATCAATAAAGCGATTCGGGTAATCCGCCTCTAGTGCACTAACCTCATTTAATTGGTTCCACACCTCTTGCGGCATTTCCCAGCCAATTGCGCCCATATTATCGTTAAATTGCTCTAAAGTGCGAGCTCCAAAAATTGGTGACGTCATGCCTTCCAGCTGATTCAACCAACGCAAAGCCACCTGTGCCGGTGTTTTCCCCAGCTGCTCTGCGACTGACTGTACGGCGTCTAAAACTTGGAAGTTGCGCTCATTCGCGCGAAGCCCCCAGGAGCTTTCTCCTGCCTTGGCAGTCAACCGGCCTTCGGTAGGCTCGCTGCGGTTGTAGCGTCCTGTAAGAAATCCGCCGCCGAGGGGAGCCCACGGGATAAAGCCAATATTTTCTTCCTTGCATAAGGATAGCATTTCACGGTCCATTTGTCTGCTTACCAGGCTGTACTGGGGCTGAATTGAAATGAACTTTACATAACGGTTCATTTCGCTGCATGCCAATGACTTCATCAGCTGCCAGGAATAAAAATTAGAGCAGCCAATATATCTTACCTTGCCAGATGAAACTAAGTCATCTAACGCGCGCAGTGTCTCTTCTATTGGCGTGGCAGCGTCCCAAGTATGAACTTGGTATAGGTCAATATAATCAGTTTGCAGGCGCTTTAAGCTTGCCTCAACACTGTCCATAATATGTTTACGCGAAAGTCCAGAGCCATTGATATCATCTGAAGTACTCATCCGCACCTTAGTTGCCAACACAATATCCGAACGTTTGTTCTTCATGGCTTTTCCTACAATTTCTTCAGACTTGCCTCCAACATATACATTAGCTGTATCTAGAAAATTACCGCCCTGTTCAACAAACCGCTCAATCATTTCAATCGATTCGCTCTCTGAAGTTGTATTGCCAAAAGTCATCGTGCCGAGGCAAAGCTCCGAAACAGCAAGCCCGCTTCTGCCCAATAATTTATACTTCATCCAGTTCCAGCTCCTTATATATGTTATATATTGCCGTACAGAATCAGTGTTTTAAATCCTCTTCATCCTCAACATACTTGATACTGTCAAGCTGCTGCTTGAAGTTTCTTTTGAAATTATTCAAATATCGCTTTCTTAACTCGTCTCTCTCTGCAATCTCCTCATTCGTTAAACCTGATGTTTTGCTTTTGCGAGATAACTCATTAATTCTAGCTATTAATTGATCAATATCCATTACTGCTTGCCCCATCCTCTCAAACAATTAATTATCACTTCTTACTTTGCACTTGTAGAGATGTGTTGTCAAGTTCTTCACTAAAAGTGAGTGCTGATTAGTTCTGAATGAGAAACATTAAAAATAAAAAAACTGCTCAAATCAAAAATTTGAGCAGTCCATGCTAATGTAAATATTTAAAAGGAAACTAATTAGTAAGCCGAAGCCAACACTCCTTCTTCTCAACTATGATTTTAATTTTGGAATAATGAGCTTCTGTCCCGGAACAATATGCGATGATTGTAAAACGTTACGGCTTTGAATTTTAAAAATCATATATCGAACATCGTCAGATTCATCTATATATTGCTTAGCAATGCTCCATAGCGTATCTCCGGACTGAACGACTATAACCTGTTCACCGGCTTGCGGCTCTGCAGAAGAATTGGTCGTAGCATTAGTCCCGATCAGCTTAAAGCATGTAAATAAAATCATTAAAATCACTGTACTCATAACAACTTTCTTGTAAAAACCTTTCCCGGAAAGCACTTTCTTCTGCTTAACTGGCTCAATCTTAACTGTATCATTATAAATAGATTTGTATGTACTCAAATTTGTCATCATCATTATCAGCACCCCAAACATTTGTTCTGTTATCAGAATAACACGAACAGACGTTTGGGTCAATACAAAATAAGAATATTTGTTCGGAGAACCTATGTTTGTGCGAACGGCGGTTCTATGTTATAATTTTACACAATATTAGGATTGGAGTTGATCGTCGTGTCCAAGATTTCCAAACGACAATATGCAATACTTGAATTTATAAAGCAAGAAGTACGAGATAAAGGTTATCCGCCTTCGGTTCGCGAAATCGCCGAGGCAGTAGGTTTGTTGTCAAGCTCGACCGTTCACGGACACTTGGACCGGCTTGAGAAGAAGGGTTTTATACGCCGTGACCCGACCAAGCCCCGCGCTATTGAAATATTGAATCAGGACACCGAGAGCAACGTCATCCCGCTTCCTGTAGCGAACGTGCCTATTGTAGGCCGAGTAACGGCAGGGATCCCGATTACAGCTACAGAGAACATTGAGGAATACTTCCCTCTGCCATCACATTTTGTAGGCGATAACAATGTTTTTATCCTTAATGTAATCGGTGACAGTATGATTGAAGCAGGTATACATAATGGCGATTTCGTAATAGTCCGCCAGCAGCAAACTGCTAATAACGGAGAGATTGTCGTTGCAATGACCGAAGACGACGAAGCTACCGTGAAAACCTTCTATAAAGAAAAGGATCATATTCGCCTCCAGCCGGAGAATGAGACGATGGATCCTATCAGGCTCCAGCACGTAACTATTTTAGGCAAAGTCATAGGACTATTTAGAGATTTGCATTAATCCACTAACACCCAGTCAACTCCTCCCCATAGTGCATAACCTATAACATATTCACAAGTTGGGGAGGTGAAGAACATTATGTCAGCAGTAGGTGGAGCTTTTTCAAACGCAGGTGCGATCCTTGTACTTTTCATCCTCTTGGTGATTATCACATGCAGTTTTGGATGGGGCAACAAAGGATGTTGCTAATTACTGATCTGAATTAGCAATGTCCTAATCATAGGCCATCAGTGATATTGCAGCTGCAAATGCGTCGCATTTGCAGCTGCCTTTCTTTTGCGCCCAATCCATTGCAGGCTATCATGCACCAGATCGCAGCAACCACTATGTTCACAACTCAAATATACATATCTGATACTCCGATACTTCCACAAAATGTACATGATGCATCGATAAATATTATTCTCACCAAGCAAAAAGAACGCCTATCAGCGTTCTCAGCGTGTTGCAAAAGCTTCACAGCAGCTTAATAGCCCGGATAACAGACCTAAAGCAATAAGCGGGAAGCCGTCGATTCGTTGTAGTAGTTAAATAACCGAGCAAAAGTCGTAATGCCATCTGTTTAGAATTATAACGGAACTGAGAGGCTCTATTTAGCAAAAAAAGGGGTTTTAAAACTGTAACGGAACTGTGGAGCGCTATAGGTGATCTTTTCCCCGATTAGGTAGTGATTTTGAGTAAATAAGGTTTCTCAGTTCCGTTAGCTTTTAGAATAAACTGATTTCCGTACAATAGCGTGTCTCAGTTCCGTTAGCGTTTTTCAACGGCCTGATTTCCTGTACTCAGTTTTAAAAATTTTGGTTTTTTGGGGATTCTAAGTGGAAAACACTGCCCTTAGGGCAACGCCTATCAGCGTTCTTTTTGTTAAATTGATCTTCTAATTGATCTTTTCTTCTGTTACCCACTTATCGCCAGCCTCAATTGACCGATGAAATTAGCTACTAAGCATTGAGTAACGAATGTATATGAAATTTCATACAGAATCAGCAGAAACGACCTAATTTTCGCGAATGTATATGAATTTTCATACAGAATTAGCGGGAATGACCCAACATTCGCAATTGTATATGAAATTTCATACAGAATCAGCAGGAACGGCCTAATTTTCACAATTGTATATGAATTTTCATACAGAATTAGCGGGAATGACCCAACATTCGCAAATGTATATGAAATTTCATACAGAATTAGCAGGAACGGCCTAATTTTCGCAATTGTATATGAATTTTCATACAGAATTAGCAGGAACGGCCTAATTTTCGCAATTGTATATGAATTTTCATACAGAATTAGCAGGAACGGCCTAATTTTCGCAATTGTATATGAGTTTTCATACAGAATTAGCAGGAACGGCCTAATTTTCGCAATTGTATATGAAATTTCATACAGAATAGTCAGGCGCTACCCGAAAACGTCCAAATGTATTTGAAATTTCGTATACAGTCAGACACTAGTAATTGGTTTTTTCTATTTTTATGCCTACTCTTGTGCTTCATCCACACTGTATCGCCAGCCCCCAGACATCGTTAAGAGGTAAATAACGATTTCCCCCAGTCACATATGCCGCAGGCCCGCAAAACTCAATAAGGTTACTACTGCTTGCTATGACGCTTTAAATTTAAGTTTCATGCAATCCTAGCCTATTAAAGCGTTCATTCATCCTCGCCTTTAAAGCTCCATATTCTGCTTACATACAAACCTAGCCTCTAAAGCGCCAAATTCTAGCTACATACAAACCTAGCCCCTAAGCGCCAAATTCTAACTTCATGCAAACCTCACCTTTATAGCGTCAAATACTGATCTCTCTCCCACTGATGCACCTGCGTACGATAAATATCCCATTCGATTGCTTTAAGCTCATAAAAATGGGTTAACGCATGCTCGCCCAGCGCATCTGCAATCACTTCATTGTTGATCATTTCGTCGAGCGCTTCCTTCAAATCTGCCGGCAAGCTTTCAATGCCAGCCTCAAACCGTTCTTCTTCCGACATAATATAAATATTGCAATCAGTTGAAGCTTTAAGCGCCAGCTTGTTTTCAATCCCATCGAGACCGGCTTTTAGCATGACAGCGAGCGCCAAATACGGATTCGCAGCAGGATCAGGATTACGCAGCTCAATACGCGTAGATAAACCGCGCGATGCAGGAATACGAATCATTGGCGAACGATTGCTGGCGGACCACGCTACATAGCAAGGCGCCTCATAACCAGGAACAAGCCTTTTATAGGAATTGACAGTCGGATTCGTAATAGCCGCCATTGATCTGGCATGCTTCATAATCCCGGCCATGCAATGTCTTGCAGTTTCGCTCAGCCCAAGCTTATCCTTCTCATCGTAAAAAGCATTAACTTGGTCCTTGAACAAAGAAATATGGCAGTGCATGCCAGAGCCATTGACGCCGAATAGCGGCTTCGGCATAAAGGAAGCATGCAGGCCGTGCAGCCTTGCAACCGTTTTGACGACAAGCTTAAAGGTCTGGATTTGGTCAGCGGCTCGAATCGCATCCGCATATTTGAAGTCGATTTCGTGCTGGCCAGGAGCAACCTCATGATGGGAAGCTTCAATTTCAAAACCCATTTCCTCCAGCGTTAAAACGATATCCCGACGGCAATTTTCACCCATATCCATAGGAGCCAGATCAAAATAGCCGCCATTGTCATTCAGCTCCGTTGTAGGCTCGCCTCGCTCATCCGTTTTGAACAGGAAGAATTCAGGCTCAGGGCCGACATTCATTGCTGAATATCCAAGCCTTTCCGCATCCTTCAGCACTCGCTTTAATATGCCGCGCGGATCGCCGGCAAACGGCTTGCCATCAGGCATATATACATCGCAAATTAATCTGGCGACGCGATCCTGCGCAACCCAAGGAAATACTACCCATGTATCAAGATCGGGATACAAGTACATATCCGACTCTTCAATCCGAACATAGCCTTCGATAGAAGAACCGTCAAACATCATTTTATTATCCAGCGCTTTATCTAGCTGGCTGACTGGAATTTCAACATTTTTGATCATGCCGAGCAAATCTGTAAATTGCAGCCGAATAAAACGAACATCCTGCTCTTGGGCAATGCGCTTAATATCTTCCTTTGTGTACCCCATCATTACATCTCCTTCACGGTCAGAGCCAAGACTGCCTTACTATTTGCATCTGCTTTAAATGAAACCATAGGTTATCCGACTGCTATGACCACATGATTTCTTCAACAAGCAAACAGCTGTTATTCGTAACCCTTTTATAATTTAAAAAAGCGCGACAATTGACCTTGAATCATCGAGGCCTTGCCAGGCCGCTGCTGCATAAGCTCCTGCTTCAGCAAACGGTGTATTTGCTTGCGTGACAGCTTCTCCGGAGTTCTCTCCTCTATCGGCGTCTCGCTGGTATCCGCCTCCGCAGCTGGCAGCATAACCTGCTTTATGCCCGCAATATTAATGCCTTTTTCAATCATTGTTTTAATTTCAAGCAAACGCTCTACATCGTTAAAAGAAAACATCCGTTGGTTTCCAGACGTTCTTGCAGGGAGAATTAAACCCTGCTGCTCATAATATCGAATTTGCCTGGCCGTTAAGTCTGTAAGCTTCATTACTATGCCAATTGGAAATAACGCCATACTTCTGCGATTTTCATCAGCCATTTCGCACCAGCCTTCCGTCAAGCTTAATAAAATTAGTGTATCTATCGTACAGAAACGTGTCAACAATATCAAATTAAATAATAATCAGCCCTCGTTCTACCATACGCCGAAGCGCTGTCAGTATGCCATACTTGGCATGAGCATACGTTAATCCCCCTTGCAAATAAGCAATATACGGCTCCCTTATCGGCGCATCCGCAGAAAGCTCCAGACTCCCGCCTTGAATAAATGTTCCAGCAGCCATAATTACTTCATTCTCATAGCCCGGCATTGCAGAAGGTACTGGTGTAACATAGGCATCAACAGCGGCCGCTTGCTGAATACCCTGTACAAATGCGATTAAATGGTCCGCGTTGCCAAATTGTATCGCTTGAATTAAATCTGTCCGCGGATCGTTCCAGCGGGGCTTCGTCACAAAACCCATCGTTTCCAGCATGGCTGAAGCGAGCACGCTGCCTTTTACCGCTTGGGAAACTAAGTGCGGCGCCAAAAATAAGCCTTGGAACATAGCACGCAGCGTTCCGAGCATCGCGCCCACCTCTCCTCCGATGCCTGGAGCCGTCAATCGATACGCTGCTGCATCTACCGCAAATTGCTTTCCAGCAATATATCCGCCGGTTTCGGCTATTCCGCCACCCGGATTTTTTATCAGCGAGCCGGCCATAATATCTACGCCAACAGCTGTTGGCTCGAGCAGCTCAGTAAATTCGCCATAGCAGTTATCTACAAATACGATTAGATCGGATCGGATGCTTTTAATTTTAGCTGTCATTTCTCCAATTTTCTCTACTGTAAACGAAGAGCGCCAATCATAGCCTCTCGAGCGCTGTATGCCAATAACCTTCGTGCGTTCATTTATGGACCGCTCGATTGTTTCCCAATCCAGCTCATCGTTAGCAAGGAGCGGCACATCACGGTATCCTACTCCCCAATCCTGTAATGAGCCCAGCCCATCCTCGGGAGCGCCAATAACTTTATGAAGCGTATCGTAAGGCCTTCCTGTTATATATAACAGTTCATCGCCTGGACGCAGCAGCCCAAACAGCGCACAGCTGATCGTATGAGTTCCCGATACAAAATGAGGCCTTACAAGAGCTGCTTCAGCTCCCATAACATCCGCATATACCAAATCCAGTATTTCCCGCCCGCGATCATTATACCCATAGCCCGTTGATCCTGCAAAATGGTAATCACTCACCTGATGGCGTTGAAATGCTTCAATAACCTTCCACTGGTTGCGTTCTGCAATTTTGTCTATTCGTGCGAAGGCAGGCGCAGCAAGCTGTTCCGCTTCCTCTGCCAGCAGCATTAGCTTTTCCGAAATCTGTTCCTTGTTCATGTAAATTCGAAGTCTCCTCGTCGATCATTAAAATATCCCATTCTATTGTACCTATTTTGCAAAAAAATAGCGACAAGCCATTATTGGCCGTCGCTATCGTATTCAAGATTTTAAATCTTCCGGCCTGATCGTCATCAGCTCCTGCTTGCTAGGGGCTGAATTGGCATACATATGCAGCAGTCTTACAGCTTGGTGACGTATTGCTTTCTCTAAAATATTTCGTACAAATCTGGCATTGCTAAACGAAAAAAGCTCATTCATCTTCGCTTGCAGCAAGCACTCTCTTAATTTAAAAACAGTAGCAGGCAGCAGTACATACTCTCTGTCCTTCATCATCAATTCTCCGATTTGCAGCAGCTGGTCAATAGAGTAATCAGGAAATTGAATTTGAATTGGAAATCGGGAAGGAAGCCCTGGATTTGTCATTAGAAAATCTTCTATCTCCGCCGGGTATCCCGCCAATATTAAAATAAATTGATTGCGGTGGTCCTCCATCGCTTTTACCAGCGTGTCAATAGCTTCCTTTCCGAAATCTTTCTCACCACCACGCGCCAAGCTGTAGGCTTCATCAACGAACAAAACCCCACCCATTGCTTTGCGGACCAAATCTCGCGTTTTTTGTGCGGTGTGGCCGATATATTCCCCTACAAGATCTGCGCGTTCCACCTCTATTAGATGGCCTTTGGACAATACACCCATCTTTTGAAACAGCTTTGCAATAATACGAGCGATGGTCGTTTTGCCTGTTCCCGGATTTCCTTTGAAAATCATATGATAGACCTGCGAACCGCTAGTCAAGCCCGCCTCGGATCGCATGCGTCCAATGTAAAGCAGCGCATAAATTTCATAAACCAATGATTTCACATTATCCATGCCAATCATCGCATCGAGTTCTTTTTCGATTTCTGAATAATGATCAGCATCCGGGAGCGGCTTTATCGGCAGCTTGATATCTTCCTCCAGCACTCTGGCGGAAGCACCGCTTTGATAGGTGGGCTGGCTGTTCAAAACAACATTAATTTGTCGAGACGGCCGGTCTCTACCGCCTTCGGATCCCTTCGATTCAAATTTGTTCATCTGTCCGATCACCATTCCTTTACACAAGAAGGCTAGTCACACGCACACTACAAGTTTATTCTAGCTTGCAGCCGCTTATTAACAGATTCACTTGATCGATTCGGGAGACAAAATTCCGATATTCAATAGAAGCCATTCCAGCTTCCATTTGGTCAAAGCTAAGATTTCTCTTGCTTGATTGTACACAGGATTTAGCACCTTGGAATGAACAGAAGCCCCTTGGACTGATTCAAGCTTCAAATAGCTAGCTATCTCCATCGCCCTAGGTAAATGATAATCATGAGTTATAATAATCGAGCTTTTAATGCCATGCTCTTGCATAACCGTTTGACTGAAACGAACATTTTGAAACGTGTTGACCGATTTGCTCTCTAGCAAAAGCTTGTCCTCTGGTATACCTTTGTCTATTAAAAAGTTTCGCATCCCCTCTGCCTCGCTAATCGTGGACAGCAAGCCCCCTGTTCCGCCAGACAGCACTAAATAATTCACTTTTCCCGCTTCATAGAGCTCAACCGCCTTAACGAGACGCTCTCTCAAAGCAGGACTGGGCTGATCGCGCCAAAGCGCTGCGCCAAGTATAATGCCTGCATCAGCATGCTCCATTTGCGGAGAAGAAGAATTGTTCATTAGCCAAACTAAATATCCGCACCATATTAGAAATAGACAACATAAAATAATGATAGTATTGAAAATCTTTTTAAGCACCGATGGCTTTTTTTTCTTGGCTTTTCTTTTTCTGGTCGTTTTCCGCGCTGCAGCAGGAGGGGCACTGACAGATTTGTTAATCGGTTTGCTGCTCGCAGTCTTCGCTTCTGCGGAGCCGCCGCCAGCACTGGCCTTCGTTTTCGCTTTTTGCGGCAGTTCTCTCGTTCCTCTCGTGGCAGCAGCAGTAGATCGGCTCGTTTTTTTCCCCTTGCCGGCTTGCTCCTTTTTTAAAGACAATTTTAAAAACTCCCTTGTATTATGTATACTTTTGTTTGTAATGATCCATTGACAATTCAAAATATGGAAATTGACCAGCGTGAATAGCTTGAAGCAGCTTATCCGCAGTTTGTTTGGCGTTTTCCGCCTCTTTTACAGTTACATCACCCTGTACAAGCGCATCCTGTAACTCGTCCTCATCCATCAGCATAATTTCTCCGCTCGGCAGTACGACAATATCCAAATACATATCATCGAACCAAGGCACCTGCTGATCCGTAAAGCCTTGTGCTTTGCAAATATCAATATACCACTGTACGACTTTTCCTTCGTTATTAAACATTGTCGTTACTACATAATCTTCACCCTGCGGAAAATGCTGGGTCCATACATAGTCCCGATCAGCTAGACAAACCTTCCGGTTATTATATGTTTTCCATAATGGATTGCGCAGCTCATGAATGTGATAGAACGTAACAAGGCCTTGAAAATGCTCGTCATTGCAAAAATGGCTGCTATAGGTTTTGCTAATAATTCTACGCCAATTAGCTCGATCAGAAAATTTTCTCTTCATAGTGAAAGTACCTTTCCGTTCAAGGATAATAAGAAGAATACTAATACTTTCTTATATGTTTAAAAATAATACCATAATTTACCGACGTTCACCAGTTACGAGCCTCAGCGGCGCTTAGTAACAAGGTATGAAAGAAAAAAGACTGACGCCAGTGATCAGTCTTTTTTCAATAATAATTTTAGTTCCCTTCAACCGGCAATTCCTCAAATACCTCACCTTCGTCGATAGGCGGCGGCTCCGTATTGGTCGGGGTTTCAGTTGGTACCTCTGTTTCAACTGGAGGCTCAGTTGAACCCTCTCCATCATCAACACCAGGATCCGTTTCTATCGGATCAGTAGGCGGCAATGTTGGAAATTCTTCCATTGGAATATCAGGATTTTCCCACTGATCATCAGTCACAGCTATGAAAAGCTTCTCAGACTGCGCGCTTTCCAAATTGTTCTCGGCATCGTAGGCTACTACATAGTACGTATATTTTTTGCCCCCGAACACGCTTGTATCCCAAATTGTATTCGATGTCGAATCACCGAAGTGACTGAAATTTTGTTCCCCTTCTTCCTTGCGATAAACCTTGAACGTAATATTCTCGCCTGGGTGCGGGTCCCAACTTAATACAACCTTCAGTTCAACAGGGTCAAATTCCAGTTGGAAGTTTTTAACTGCACTAGGAGCGCTAACTTCCACTTCCTTAACTACTTGCGGCTTTTTGAAGCTGGACTTTTTCACATTTTTAATGGCAGGTTCCATGATTTTGGAAAATAGCGAAGCTGCCTGCGAGCTGTTGTTTTTCAGCAAATGATCCTTATCGGAATCATCATAGCCCATCCAAACGGCTGCCGACCATTCTGCCGTATAGCCGACAAACCATGCATCCCTAATGCCGTTGCCTGTATAGTTTGGAATACCATGCTGCGTTGTACCTGTTTTACCTGCAACCGGCCTGTCAATCGCTGCTCTTACCCCAGTGCCGCCCTTTTCAACGACGGCCAGCATCATTTCGGTCAAGTACCAGGCTGTTTCCTTAGATATAATTTGCTTAACTTCCGGCGCTTTATACTCATATTTGTAGTTATTGCGCCCTTTAATCGTTCGAATCGTATGCGGATCGACGGTTTGACCGCCATTGGCAATAATACTGTAGGCTGTCGCCATTTGGAGCGGAGTAACCCCAGTTGTTAATCCCCCAAGCGCAAGCGACAAGTTATAATCCTCTTGCGGCAGCTCCATGCCTAGCTTTTTAGAAAATTCGGCGCCTCGCTTCACGCCAATTTGGTTCAACAGCCAGACTGCTGTAAGGTTGCGTGAATCTTTTACTGCTTGAGTCATAGATACCGGCACTGCTCCCCAGCGGTCGCGAGGGCAATAGTTGCCAAAGCATTTTTGATCATTTTTCAAATTAGACCAAGGGAAGTAATTCCCTGTTTCCAGAGCTGGACCATAAACACTGATCGGTTTAAAAGCTGAGCCGGGCTGGCGTTTTGAATTAATTCGATTCAAGCCCTTTTTCACATAATCTCTGCCTCCGGACAAAGCTTGGATTTCGCCAGTCCGGTGATCAATAATTACCATGGCTGCCTGCGACTTTTGCTCGTCAACGCTCTCATCGAAATTATTGTCATTGTTAAACTGCTCTTCCATTACTTTTTGCGCTTGCGGATTAAGCGTCGTGTAAATATGGTAACCGCCAACGCGCAGCTCTTCCTCGGACTTATTAGTGACTTCAATTGCTTCGTCAATTATCGTATCGATAAATGCAGGATACTTCTCAACCCGTTTTTGAGCCTGATTGGCAGGCGCTTTGTACTCAACCTCTTTGGCCTTCTCCATCTCCGCTTCAGTAATATAGCCTTGATCATACATCAGCTTAAGCACAACGGCTCTTCTAGCCTTGGAGTCCTTAGGATGGTTAACAGGATTGTAACGGTTTGGAGCTTTCGGCATAGCTGCCAGCGTTGCCATCTCCCACAGCTCCAGCTGATCCAAGTCCTTATCAAAATAATAATCTGCAGCTGCCTTTATGCCATGCACCCGGCTGCCAAAAAAGATTCTATTCAAATACATCGTTAAAATTTCTGGTTTTGTTAGTTTCTGCTCCAGCGCTACCGCGATCGAAGCTTCTGTCGCCTTACGGAACAACGTTTTATCTGCTGATAAAAATACGTTTTTGGCAAGCTGCTGTGTAATCGTACTTGCGCCTTCCACCGCCTTGCGCGCAATGACGTCCTTTACGAGCGCTCTGCCGATCGCCCAGAAATCCAAGCCGGAATGCTCATAGAACCGCTGATCTTCAGTTGCTACAAATGCATCCAATAGAAGCTTTGGAATTTCATCTGCTTCTGCAATCTCTCTATTCTCATTAATATCATATAGTCTTGCTATTTCATTGTCATTCATGTCATAAATAATCGACGCTTCCCCAAATTCAAGCTTATTGCCATGCTCAGCAAGCAAACGCTCGCCATTCATAATGATAAACACATAGCCTATAATCGCGCATACGATAGCGATTACTATCGAGAAAAAGGCGACATAAAACCACGTCATGCCGGACATTCGTCGTTTTTTCTTTGCCTTGCTCGTGCGCTTCTTTGGTGCCTGTCCTGTTTGTTCAGCCATAGATGTCTCCCCTCCAATTGCTTGTGCTCGACTCCTCTGTCTTTAATTATTAGAGTCTTTAGTTCTCTCCTTATTATGCACTTTAATAAAAACATACGGCAACCTGCTAGCTGGCTATTGGCGGCGTTCCTGCATGCTGCAAAAACAAAAAGCAACCCAGTACGAGCGGGCTGCTCCTGCTTACCGCTATCTAATTAAACGAATCTTTCAGATAGAAAGTTTCAATTTACTGCATTTTAGTTCCGATTATACTTCTGATTGAGCTGAATCCTGCTGCATTAATGATACGTTGCGCTGCGGTACAAAGGTAGAAATCGCATGCTTATAAACCATTTGCTGACGGCCCTCGCTGTCAATAATTATTGTAAAATTGTCAAACGCTTTAATAACGCCTCGTATTTGGAAGCCGTTCATTAAAAAAACGGTAACCGGAATGCTGTCCTTGCGCAATTGATTCAGGAATGTATCTTGAATATTGATCGATTTGTTCATTGAACGTTACCCCCGTCTAATAGTTTGATTTATGATTTATATTCACGATAAGGTTTAAACTTTCCTGCTATTATACCATGAATTAACTGCAAATTGTTGCTAAACTTTTGGTCCATATCGATCCAGTGAATGTCGCGCATATGTCTAAACCAAGACAACTGGCGCTTGGCAAACCGCCTCGTATCTCTTTTAAGCAGCTCAACTGCAGCTTCGTAAGAGCATTCGCCGCGCAAATACATCGCTATTTCTTTATAGCCCAGCGCTTGCATAGGTACAGCTGAGGGCGGCAAATGTCTCTCCAGTATATTTTGCACCTCTTCAACAAGCCCTTCTTCCAGCATTTGATCGATGCGAAGCTCGATTCTGCGGTACAGCTCAGCGCGATCCATCGTAAGCCCAATGAGGCACAGCTCATACGGGGATTGTTTTATTTGTCCTTTTTGCTGCTCAGTAAAGGTTTGCCCTGTCAGATGGTAAACTTCCAGCGCTCTTATGACTCTTCTTACATCATTAGGATGAAGCCGCTGTGCTGCTTCGGGATCAATCTTTGCCAGCCTGAGATGAAGAGCTTCATTGCCTTCGCTTAGCGCATACTTCTCCTGCTCCTGCCGAAAGCATTCATCCGAGCCAAGTGGTGCAAATTGATAACGATAGCATAGCGATTCTACATACAGCCCTGTCCCGCCCACGATGAAGGGCAGCTTGCCTTTGGCAGCGATTTGCTGAATAGCCGTTTCTGCGTTCTCTTGAAACTCCGCTGCGGAGTAAGCCTGCTCCGGCTCGCAAATATCGATCAAATGATGGGGAATGCCTTGACGTTCGGAAACAGGTATCTTTGCTGTTCCAATATCCATACCACGATATACCTGCATTGAATCGCCTGAAATGATTTCGGCTTGCCATGCTTTAGCAAGCTCAATGCTTAACTTGGTTTTGCCAACTGCGGTTGGCCCAACCAAGACAAGCAATGGCTGCTTGGCACTGCCATTTGCTACAGCTGAATAATTCCAGCTGTTGTTATGCTCCATCAATATGTATCACTCCATAGCCGATTTTTGCATGGCTAATTTTTTTAAACCCAAGCTGTTCAAACTGGTCACTGAAGTTATTTTCCTTCATGATAACCGTTTTGCGCGCAACCCTGGTTGCTTCTCGAATCACTTCAATCGTCAAAGGGCTGGCATTGGCTATTGTTCTAAGCGGCTTCATCGAGCTGGATTCATGCACCGGTTGCCGAAACATGGGATCAAAATAGATGATATCCGTGCTTTTATCCGGCAGCTTCTTCAAAAACTGCAAATGTTCTGTACATTGCAGCTCGATGCGCCGCATCGCCTCATCAATGTCAGCTTCGCCGGAACGATAGGAGGCAAGCCCGTCCCGAACAAGCGCACAAAGCACCGGCTCGCTCTCCAGCGCTGTTACCTTTCCTTCCCGGCCGGCGCCAAACGAAAAAACGAGAGAATCGCCGCATAAGCCAGCCGTGCAATCTATAATGTGATCACCCTGCTCGCATTTGGAAAGAACGAGCAATGGATCCTGCTCGCCCTTTAAAAGACGCTTCACCCGCACTAACGCCATGCTTGGATGAAAGAAGAAGGGCTGGGCACGATGAGCATCAAAAAGCCTAACCTCTTTTTCCGTTACGACAATAACAGCTCCCTCAGCACTTTGCTCCTTAAGCTTTTGTATGGAATGCTTCTCGCGCGGCACAAATTGTCCGCCCACCTCTCGTGCTAGCTGCTGTGCTTTGGCGATATGCGCCTCAGTAGGCTTTACCGCAGTAGTTACAATCACGACATCACCCGTTTAAACATTTTTTGCAGCTGATAGATGCTGAAATGAACAATTATTGGCCGGCCATGCGGGCAGGTGTATGGCTGCGAGCAGGTTGATAGCCTTTGCAGCAAAGTTTCTCCTTCTTCCCGCGAAATTCTGTCATTTGCCTTTATGGAAGCTTTGCAAGCACACATAATTGCCGCTTTTTCCCGCAGCTTTCCAATAGGCACAGCCTTGCGCTCTGCCAGCAGCCAGTTGGTCATCTCCTCGAGCAGCTCATGCTCCTGCCCTTTAGGCATCCATTCCGGCAAAGATCGGACTAAAAACGTCTGCGGGCCAAACGGCTCCAGTTCAACGCCGGCTTGAAGCAGCAAATCAAGCTGGGACTTCAGTTGAGCTGCTTCAGCTGCTGTGAATTCCAGCGTTAGCGGAACAAGCAGATTTTGGCTTGCAATTTCAGCATTGGCGAATTTTTGTAAAAAATATTCATAATGAATTCTTTCATGTGCAGCATGCTGATCGACCAAATATAAACCGTCCTCTGCCTGGGCTACAATATAAGTACCATGATGCTGACCAATCCAGTGAAGCTCGGGAAATGCACCAGCCCCTTCAGGGGGAGCCTGCTGCCCAGCACGCAATGGCGGCTCCTCCAGCGCAGCTGCGGACTCCTGCGAAGCAAAATCCGCTTGCTTGGAACTTGCAGGTGCGTACAATCTTTCTGTTGCATCCCTAGGTATAGCACCATAAGAAGCGCTTTGCTCTCGATAGGCTTCTCCTGGACTGCGATTGCCGCTGCCCGTCTGACTGTTTGCAGAAGGCCTGCGAACCGCATCTTGCTTCGAGGAAACGGACTGGGAAACTCCAGCTTCTGACTGCTCCGGCTTATTCATGCTCTCCCGGTTGAAATCATTCATATGAAACGAGATCGAATCCTGTACATAAGCAGGCTTGGAGCGCGGCGGCGTCAAGCTGTCCGCTCCTTTCGGGATATAGCGCTCGCTTTCAAGGACGGCTTTAACTGCCTGTTCAATAAGCTGGCGCAGCTCCTGCTCCTTGCTGAATCTCACTTCCATTTTGGAAGGATGCACATTCACATCAAGCAGGCTGGGATGCATCTCAATCTCAATGACTGCGAGCGGATAGCGGTGAATAGGCAAATAAGTATGATAGGCATTCGCCAGTGCTTGGTTAATCATAAAGCTGCGAATATATCTTCCATTAACGATGGCAGTTATGCCGTTGCGGTTGCTGCGGCTCAGCTCTGGCTTGGATACATAACCATTAACGGTATAGTCTGCATCCGAAGCTGCGAGCTGATACATCGCTTTAGCCGTATTGCTTCCATACACTGCAGCAATAACCTGCAAGCGATCGCCCGTGCCTAATGTGCGCAGCAATGAATTGCCATTATGCTGAAGCGTAAACGCAATTCCAGGGTGGGCAAGCGCAATTCTGTTTATATAATCCGATATATGCCCGAGCTCAGTCTGAATACTTTTCATATATTTCAGCCTTGCAGGCGTATTGTAAAAAATATCGCGTACAGTAATCACCGTACCCTGCGGAGCGTTGCAGGGCTCATCCGCCGTCACTGCTCCGCCCTCCAGGACAAGCCGGCGCGCCAATCCAGTATCGCTTTCTGCCGAAATCATTTCCAGCCGTGAAACTGCCGCTATACTTGGTAACGCCTCCCCTCGAAAGCCTAAGCTGGCTATGCGGAATAGATCACTATTCGTCGCTATTTTGCTCGTTGCATGACGCTGAAAAGCCTGCGGCATGTCGTCAGAAGGAATACCGTCGCCATTATCCGCAACACGGATTAAAGTCAGACCGCCTTCTTCTATCGTAATATCGACCGTGGTGCTTCCTGCATCGATTGCATTTTCAACCAGCTCTTTTACGATTGAAGCTGGCCGTTCTACGACTTCCCCGGCTGCTATTTGATTGGCGAGCTGCTCGTCCAGCACATTGATTTTTTTGCCAGCCACTTCTCTCACCTCCGTGTTCATGATTAGCAGTAGCTATACTGTCTATTCATGCAGCATTTTAGCTTTCATATCATTCAGCCATTGCATGGCCTGCATTGGCGTTATATTCAACAAATCAAGCTTGCGCAGCTCTTTTGCAAGCATTTCTTCCTTTACTTGGCCCTTGCGCTTCGGCGCAGCTGACTCCTGCACGTGATCAGGATCATCAAAGATTGACAGCTGTACGATGGAAGAAGCTGGCTGGCGCGATTGCTGATCAACCGGATTATTGCCAGCCACCGGCATAGCAGACGCTGCGCTCGCTTCGTTTATTGCGGCGCTATGATGCAACTGGACGGCTTCCGATTGCTCCAGCAGCTCGTAGGCTCGTCCTATAATAGCATTAGGCAAGCCGGCCAGCTGAGCGCAATAAATCCCATAGCTTGTATCAGCCGCACCCGCAATGAGCTTGCGCAAAAAGGTTACGTGATCACCGCTTTCTTCGACAGCCATTCTTGCATTAGCCAGCGAAGGAAGAGTATTTTCCAAATAAGCCAGCTCATGAAAGTGAGTAGAGACTAGTGCTTTGCAGCCGATATGGTGATGAACATACTCTATGACGGCCTGCGCGATAGCCATTCCTTCCGCAGTTGAGGTTCCCCTGCCCAGCTCATCTATAATAACTAGCGAGTTGACTGTTGCTTTCTCCGTCATAAGCTGTATATCTTTCATTTCGACCATAAACGTGCTCTGGCCGCCTATTAAATCATCCGCAGCGCCGATTCTCGTAAATATTCGGTCGATAAGTGGAATTTCAGCGCGTTTGGCCGGTACAAAGCAGCCGATTTGCGCCATAATGCAAATAAGCGCCGCCTGCCGCATATATGTACTTTTTCCAGCCATATTGGGGCCGGTAATGAGCAAAATCCACTGCTTCTGCTGCTCAAGCACGGTATCGTTCGCTATAAAAGGCGAATCCTCCAGCATCGCCTCTACGACAGGATGACGGCCAGCTTCAATATGCAAATTATATGCAGCATTTACAGCCGGACGCACGAATCGGCGCTCTGCGCTCACCGTTGCAAGCGATTGATACACATCGAGCTCCGCTATCATCGCAGCTGCCTTCTGAAGCCTTGGCAAATGGCCCGCTATAAATCCTCTTAATTGCAAGAATCGTTCATATTCCAGATCGACCATTTTATCCTCGGCCTCCAGAATAAGCCGTTCCTTTTCCTTCAGTTCCGGCGTTACAAAGCGCTCAGCATTCGCTAAAGTCTGTTTGCGTTCATATCTTCCCTCCGGAAGCATCGAAAGATTTGCTTTGGAAACCTCCAAATAATAGCCGAATATTTTATTGAAGCCAATTTTCAACGATTTGATTCCTGTCGCCTCACGCTCTTGCTTCTCAAGCTCAGCCAGCCATTTCTTGCCGTTGACGCTGGCCTCGCGCAGCGAATCCAAATATTCATCGCAGCCAGCTTTAATTAAGCCCCCTTCTCGAATCGAGACTGGAGCATCCTCTATAAGCACCTCTTCGATTTGATCGGCCAAGTCGGCACATTCATCCGCTTGATCAACAAGCGCCTGCAGCGATGCTATTCCTGAAGCACGGCATAAGGCAGTTAAAGCGGGAATGCGGCGCAGTGAAATACGAAGCGCATTTAGATCGCGTCCGTTTGCATTTCCGTAAGCTACTCTGCCTACTAATCTTTCAAGATCATAGATTGGCTGCAGCTCAGTCCGGACATCCTCACGCAAAATCAAATTCAAGTACAGTCCTTCGACTGCGTTCAAACGCTCCTCTATCGCATCCTTGCTGACGAGCGGCTTATCAATCCATCTTCTTAGCATTCTTGCGCCCATCGATGTTTGCGTCCGATCCAGCAGCCACAGCAGCGACCCTTTCTTGCTGCGGTCGCGCACCGTCTCTGTCAGCTCCAAATTCCGTCTTGTATATTGATCAAGAACCATGAATTGATTCGTTTCATATGACCTAATATGACGCACATGCGCTAGCGACCGTTTTTGTGTCTCATCCAAGTATGCTGTCATCAAGCTGATTACCTTCATGCGCTCGGCAGCCAAGCCTTCAAGCTGCTCCTCCTCAAATTGCCCCTTCAGCAAATGATCCGCAAGCTGCTCGCGAGGTGTAAGGGGGATTGGATAGCTTAGCCTGGTCTTAAGCTCCTCCAAAATATGATGCTCTCCGATTATTTCTGCTGGCGAATACAAATTCACTTCATCAAGCAGTGAGTCCCAATGCTCCGGCAGTGAAGTCACGTACAGCTCGCCTGTCGACAAATCGCATGCAGCAAGAGCAAGATTCGTATGTACGCTCGTAACAGCTACGATGAAGTTGTTCTGATTGCTCGCCAGCGCCTTCGTCTCCATTACGGTTCCCGGCGTAACAATTCGGACAATTTCTCTTCGCACGATCCCTTTTACACTGGCCGGATCTTCTACCTGCTCGCAAATTGCAACTTTATATCCTTTTTCAACCAATCGGTTTATATAATTTTCTGCTGAATGGTACGGCACGCCGCACATAGGAATTTTTTCTTGCGAGCCGCCGTCACGGCCTGTCAACGTAATTTCAAGCTCTCTGGACGCAGCAATGGCATCCTCAAAAAACATCTCATAAAAATCACCTAATCTAAAAAACAAAAAAGCATCCTTCGCTTCTTCTTTTACAGCCAAATATTGCTGAATCATGGGAGTATAACCAGCCATCAAAGTTCCTCCTGCTATTGCCATTAATATTATTCCGAAAACGAACACAGTCAGCTTCCATTATACCAAGCGGAACAGACGTGCGCCATCAAACTATTGAATTATATTGTGTCTTCATTAAATGTTCACTTCCTGGCGCTTATGCGCCATTTCTCGCGAAAATCGCTTTGCTCGTTCCAAACGCGCCCTTTTTTTGCTGCTTCAAAAAGGGGGTCAATCCACTTCGCATAAGCTGCATATTGGCCAGCGCTTGTTACGACTTTTATAATGTCATCCAATCCGGCTTGCAGCTCTGTTCGATCGCCGTTATAATAAGCGGCCTCATATTTTTCCTCTGCAGCAGGCACGTAAGCAAGAGTCAGCGCTTCCTTGGCGCATAATGCCGCCAGCGCGACAGCCGCCTTTGCTGCTAGCGGGGAAACAAGCCAGCTCGGCAAAGTGCGGTATTCAAAGCCGCCATGCGCTTGCAGGCGGTAATCGCCCAGCATGCCGTAGCGCGGTCTTCGCTTGCGCCCCGCTTCATCCTCCACCAGCGCCAGCGGGTAGGCGATGCAGCTGTCAAATAAGCGCAGCAGGCGTGTAGTGAGCGGTACGCCGCTAATATGAATATGGCCGCCCAACGCAAGCCCGGGCACGGGCATGGCGCCTGCTACCCAGCGAAGCTGCGAATTCGTAATGCGCCGTTGCGAATATTGAAGCAGCCTTCTGACATTGACGATCAGTGCTTCCGGATCGCTTGCAGGTTCTGGACGCAGCTCCGCAATCGGATAGAGCAGCTTTCCTGCGATCCTCATCGTGTCTGCTCCGGCGGCGCCTCCCTTGCCGCTTCCAAAATAACGCGATGCCATTGCAATCTTGCCTCCAGCAGTCAGCAGAGCAAATTCTGGATCTGCCCCCAGAAGCAGCTTTTGAGAAAGTGCCGGATAGCTTTTTGCCGTTTGCCGATACCAGCGTATAAATTCATCTGCGGCTGCACGCTTCAGCTCAGCATTCGCAATGTCCGGCATAGCTCGCACCGGCTCGCTTCTGCCATCTCCTCCAAGCGCTATAATTATTTCGCCTATATCAATTTCTAGCGCATACAAGGCAAAAACAGCATGCTTTGCAACTAGCTGAAGCAGCCGGTCCGAGCTCCAGCTTGCCCCAGACTCTTGATCCCTTCCGCTGCTGACGACGCCGTAATCACTGTTCAGGCGCTTCAGCGTCTCCTGCTCCTTGCCGGGCGCTATTCTTGCTAAATGAACAATTTGCAAATGGCATACCACGACACGATACAATCGCACACTAGTCAGCTGCTTTCGCTGCATCAGGCCCGCCCTTCTCCACCTGGCTTCTTGCCAGGACTTAGTCAGCAACTCCTTATGCTTTGCTGCTCCGGCATTAAGCAGCCACACACCAGGGGCTTTAAAGCTTTCGTTGTATTGCTCGTTCTGCTTCAGCACAACCGCATCGCCAGCGCTCCAGCTTTTATCAGGAGCGGAATGCTCCTGCTCCCCCCATATTACTCTCACAGCGTCACCTCCTATCTATCCAACAGATTGGCAATAACGAAAACTCCCGCTATCACAGTGGCAGCAGGGAGCATTTATAGGCATTCGTTTAATTATTCATGTATAACATAAATAAGAAAGAAAAGAGGGCTTTCGCCCTCAAACTCGCCGTATGTTCGGCATAGAATACATTATCCGTGTCGCAAACGGATAAATTACAAATCGTCATCCAGCAGGTCAGAATCCAAATCCTCAAAGTCATTGTCGCTGTCGATAAATGATAAGCCCTTATCATCCAAATCCGACATTCCATGCGGCCATACCGCTACACAAACCTTTGTTTCAGCGATAAGCTCTACCGAAAATTCTCGTTCCACACGGACATTAACACTATTGCCGTTCGAAGAAATATTCGCCTCGATGCAGTTTGGCTCCTGCAGCACATCAGCATATACTTCTTCAGACGATGGCCTGTGCTTGCCATCCAAATACGACAGCGGAACTACTTCAACATATTGTACGGATTCTTTAGCTACATCAGTTTGTGAATTGTTGCTGTAAGAATACCAAATGTTGATGTCATAAGTACCAACAACCTCTATACCTTCGCTGCACCTTACCGCTTCATACTGGTGATTAATAATCCACGCACCTAGTATACTTGTAGGTTTATGTGGCGGTGTAACAGTATGAGTTACTGTTGAAAACTTACGACCTTTACCGCAGACAGCCTTCGTAATAATTTCTCTTCCGTGAAGCTGTTTATCTGCAATCGTCATTGATTTAACCTCCTCCATACAATCATTCATTTAAAGTGTATGCAGGTCTTGGGCTTTTGTTGATTAATGTATTCTAAACTAACAAAAATATTTTACAAGTCTTCTTAAAAATATGGCTGGCTTGCAGTGCGAGGGGGTATTTCCCCTCGCATTTTCTATTGCTGAGCAGTGATTTTCGTCAGCACTGCCAAGGAAATTGTATGTCCTCAGCAGTGGATAATAGGAATGTTCTGAAATAGAAGAGTCTATAAGTCATTCAAATATTGCTGCTCTTAATTTTTCGAACATCCCTACATCCAGCTGCGCATTTTGCTATGCTATCGTTCGCGCCAGCCAGATGTTACTTTGCGTTCAAGCAAAGCTACCAGCTGATACATAATAGCAGCTACTACAGCAATAACAACGAGAGTTGACAGAACCAGCGTGAAATTGAAAACTTGGAAGCCATATATTATCAAGTAGCCAAGACCTGACTTTGCAACTAAAAACTCGCCGACAATAACACCTATCCAGGCAAGACCTACATTCACCTTTAAGGTTGCTATAATAACGGGAAAGGAACCTGGCAGTATAACCTTTTTGAACAGCTGCCAGCGTGAAGCTCCAAACAATCGCACAACCTTTATAAATCCGCTGTCTACTTCTCTAAACTGGTTATATATACTTAATGTCGTAATGATGACAGTGACAGATAGTGTTATAGCAACAATGGACATGAAGCCAGGCCCCAAGCCCACTATAAATATGGGTCCAAGCGCTACCTTCGGCATGCTGTTGAGCACGACGAGATACGGATCGAACACGCGAGATAAAAATGGAAACCACCATAACAGTGCTGCGATAGCCGTCCCCAATATTGTGCCAAGCGCAAAGCCTGCTATCGTTTCCGTTACTGTCACGCCAATATGCGGCCAAATTGTTCCGTCTGCCATGGATGCCGACAAATGGTTCAGCAATTTCGACGGATAGCTGAACAACAAAGGGTCAATCCATTTTTTGCGGCCGGCAGCCTCCCAAAGGCCTATAAAAATGGCGAGAATCGCAATTTGCACCATCCAAACAGCTGCGGTTCGCCGGCGCGCGCTGCGTTTGTAAGCTTGATGCAGCTCCGTTTTCATATGCTGTCTATCCATAGCTAATCCTCTCCTTCCGTGTCAATCACATCAAGCTCAGAGGTGAGCTTTTCGAACACGGATTGAAACTCGGGAAGCGTCCGCGCTATTTGCGGACTGGCAAGCCGCAGTGAATCAGGAATGACAACCTCGCAATGAATATGGCCGGGATTGCGCCCCAGCACAATTACACGGTCACACATGGCAGCTGCCTCAGACAAATCATGTGTAACCAGCACAGCCGTTTTTCCCAATCGGCGCAGGGTGCTTTGCACCAGTTCCTCGAGCTGCAGCTTAATATGAAAATCCAGAGCAGAAAACGGCTCATCTAACAGCAGAACGGAAGGATTCGTAACGAGCATTCTGGCAAGTGCCACACGTTGGCGCATGCCGCCCGAAAGCTCATGCGGATACCGCTTTCCAGCACCGGGCAAACCAAGCTCCGTTAACAGACGCTCTGCCTCCGCTTTGGATTCCTTCCTCATTCGATGCTGTATTTCAAGACCGATTAGCGTATTCTGCTCGATAGAGCGCCACGGGAACAGGTAATCCTGCTGCAGCATATAACCGACCTTGCTGGAAGGACCATCCACCTTTAACCCGCCAAACAGCACATTGCCATAAGTAGGCTGGAACAGCCCTGCAAGCAGGTTTAAAACCGTCGTCTTGCCGCATCCGCTCGGTCCAACCAATGCTAAAAACTCGCCTTCGGCAATGGATAAACTAAAATTTTCAATGGCAACAAAGGTACCTTTCTCATTTACATAAACATGCGTAACCTGTTGAAGCTCCAAAACAGTTTCTTGCTTCATCTGCTTGCCCCCTACTGCCTGCAAACGACTATTGCATTATTCGAGCGCCTTTCTTGCATAAGTCAGGTTTACAATTTTATTGTGCTCCACTCTTGTTTTCAATTCTCCTGCAGACTCCATGACATCCAGCAAGTTATTCCATTCCTGCTCATCAATAATTGGGTCTAGCGAATACGAGCCCTGCTGCTTATAGCGGTCAATCGACGATATCATAATATCCTCATCCACGCCGTCAAAATAAGGCGCAACAACTTTCGCTATAGCCGCCGCGTCATTTTGCTCCACCCATTGCTGAGCTTTGTATACTGCATTTGTAAAGGACTGTACAACGGCATTGTTTTTCTTCAAATAGCTTTCCTTTGCCATAAACACGGTGTAAGGCAAATTGCCGCTCTCCGTACCAAACGATGCGATTACATAGCCTGTTCCTTCACGTTCGAATATTGAAGCCGTCGGTTCAAACAGCTGCACATAATCTCCTGTGCCTGACGCGAAGGCTGCTGGTATATTTCCAAAATCAACGTTTTGAATGAGCTCCAGATCATCATGCGGCTGAATATTGTTTTTCTTCAGCGCAAACTCACCAACCATCTGCGGCATACCGCCCACCCTTTGACCTAAAAACACTGATCCTTTCAGCTTCGACCAGTCAAAGCTATCGTCCTTCTGCCTTGCAACCAGAAATGTGCCGTCAGTTTGCGTAAGCTGCGCAAAATTAATAACTTCATCGTCCGCGCCCTGCTGATGCACATAAATGGATGTTTCCGAGCCTACCAAAGCAACATCAACAACACCTGACAGCAGTGCTGTCATCGTCTTATCGCCGCCGGGCGTAGTTGTAAGCTCGACTTCAATCCCTTCATCTTTAAAGAAGCCCTTCTCGATCGCCACATATTGCGGTGCATAAAATAATGATCGCGTCACCTCTCCTATCCGCACCTTTGTTGTTTCAGACCCTTGCTTAGAGCAGCCGCTTATTACTAAAGAAGCTGTTAAAGCTGCTGCCAACAAAACCATAACGATTTTTCGCCTCATCTGACTATGCCTCCAAACTATACACATCGATTGATGTAATAGCCTATGCACCTCTCGGTTATACGGTGCTAGCTGTGTAAATAAAAAAGGCAGCTCGCAACTAGCCTTGCGGCTATGCGAGCTGCCTTGATTATTCCTTTTACAGCTTATAAATATCTTTATACTTATTCGTCAAATAAGTAACCAAATATTGTGGCTCAAGCACTTGGCCCGTAATCGATTGAACAAGCTCAGATGGGGTGCGCATTTTACCATACTGATAAATTTTATCTGCCAGCCATTCCTTGATCGGCAGCAAATTACCTGCTTCAACAAGCTGCCAGAAATCTTGGATTTGCTGCTCCATCGTATTGGCAAATTGAGCGGCATACATATTGCCAAGCGAATAGGACGGGAAATAACCAAACGCACCGCCCGACCAATGAACATCCTGAAGCACGCCGTCGCTGTCGGTTGCTGGCGCAATGCCTAAATATTGCTTATACTTCTCATTCCAAACTTCCGGCAGCTCCGCTGCTGTAAGCCCTTCGTTAAAAATCATTTTCTCCAGCTCATACCTGATAATAATATGAAGGTTATAGGTTAGCTCATCTGCTTCAATTCGAATTAGCGAAGGCTGGACAACATTATTGCCTCTGTAGAACTGATCGCAGGATACATGGCTCAAATTTGGGAAACGGGCTTGCAGCTCCTTATAATACCGGTTCCAGAACGGCCGGCTGCGACCGATTACATTTTCCCAAAAACGAGACTGTGATTCGTGTATTCCCATAGACGTTCCCGTACAAAGCGTCGTTCCAATCAACTGGTCCATAATATTTTGCTCATATAAGGCATGGCCGCATTCATGTATCGTGCCAAATAATGCGCTCGTCACATCATCCTTCAAGTAGCGTGTCGTAATTCGCACATCGCCTGGATTAAGTCCCGTTGCAAATGGATGCATGCTTTCATCCAGTCTGCCTGCTTCAAAGTTAAAGCCGAGCTGCTGCAATATATATAAACTAAAATCTTTTTGCGCAGCTACATCGAATTGCTGGCGTAAAAAGCTCGTGTCCGGCTGATTAGGCGAAGAGGCAATGGCAGCAGAAAGCGGCACAAGCTGCTCGCGCAGTCCGCCGAAAATCCGGTCTAGCTCAGCGACCGTCATACCTGGCTCATAAGGCTCCAGCAAAGTGTCATAACGTGTTTGCCCTGCGCCCCACAAATCGATAAATTGATTCGTATAACGAATAACCTTATCCAGGTAGGGCTTAAAACCGGCGTAATCATTCGCTTCCTTCGCTTCCTCCCACTTCGACTCAGATTGTGATGTAATAACTACATATTCCTGATAAAGCTTAGGCGGGATTAAAACACTGCGGTTATAATCCTTCCTTGTCTCTGTTACAAGTCTTTGATCGATTTCGGATAAAGATGCAAATACTTCCTTGCGCTCAAGCTCAGACAGCCATTCACCGAGCTCTGGCGAAGTAGAGAGCTTGAACATATCCGCAGAAAGCTCGCCTATAACCTCCGAACGGACGTCCATTCCTTTACGGGGAGCCCCAGTTCTTAAATCCCAATAGAGCACGCCTAGCGCCTCTTCAAAGCTTTTAATTTTACGATTGGCAGTCTTAAAGCTGTCCAACACTTTTTTCGTTTGTTCCGACATTTGAAACCCGCCCTTCAGATTAGGTATGTACTGGCAGCCAGCTTGATGTTACATTCTCAACTGCCTATAATAATAGGTATTAAGACTTCTTCTAATTCTTGTTTAAAGGAGTGACCCATTTGAACGTTCAATTTTCCAGCAGCGCTTTGGAGAAACTGCTCCCTTACGTTGCGGACGGAACAAAGCAGCTCAAGCTGCTGCATGATACGGAAGGCTGCGGCTGTGTGCTTAGCGGAGTGCCGGCGATGCAGCTGATTGAGTCGCCTTCTGTAGATGACGCATTGCTGCAGGAAACCCCGCTGCGCTTATGGCACGAGCCGCGTCATGCCGTTTTTTTTGAGCCAAGCCTAAGAATCGATTACAACACTTCAACTGACAGCTTTAGTTTGAAGAGCGATAATCAAATCTATACGCTTGATCTCAAGCTGTACACGTCTGCAGAAATAACGGACTAGCTGTTTTCTCTTGATCTGCGCAATTCCTGCGCTGCAGCTCGGGCAGCGATAACTTCCGATCTGTCACGCAGCTTATGGCGATGAATGAGCGCATCATCCCATTTGGGACTAGGGGCGCCCCATTCCAAACTTAATGAGTCGGTTCGTCTCATGCATTCCTGCAGCAAGGACTCATCCGTAATCCACATGTCGATATCTTCAAATTCAAGTCCTAATGAAGCAGCCTGCACACGTTCATCCAGCTGCTCCAGCAAATCCTCGGAGCTTATGCCGAGAGGAGTCAATGAAGACAGCTTAAGCTTGCTTGTCGCTGACTGGTACATCTTTACAGCGCCTGAACGATTGCCGCGCCTTTCATGGTATTGCCCGACAGCTACCTGTATTAAAGCAACATACAGATGGGCATAGCGATCCTCCGGATGCTGTTTCCAGTATTCTTCCAGAAGCTCGTGACATTCAAAATAATCACGCACCGCATGGAATTGGATTAAATAGGAAATTAAATGCTCATTCATTTTGTATTTAAACTCCTCCAGTTCCCCTAAAACTATGTCTTCAAAAAAAATTTATTATTTTTATAAAAAATTGAAACCTACTTCTATCTTAGACGTACTTGTCTATGATAGCAATCTTTCAAACAGACCATTCAGGAGGAGAAAGACCAGATGAAAAAAGGACTACTAGTAATGATGGCGTTGACATTGATGTTCGCCCTTAGCTTCAGCTTCAGCGACTCAGCAGATGCCCGTCGCGGCGGCGGCATCAAATCTCCAAAACAAAGCTTCACCCAGACGCCTAAGAAAACAGATAATGTTCAGCAATCCAACACAGGCACAAAATCTACGACTGGCACAAGCTCGACAGGAGCTGCTAAATCAGGCGGATTGTTTGGCGGCAGCGGCTTTATGAAAGGACTTATGCTTGGCGGTCTTGCCGGCATGCTGTTTGGCGGACTTTTCGGAAGCATGGGCGCTTTTGGCGAAATTCTTGGTCTAATGGTTAATCTGCTTGTTATTGTTGCGATCTTTATGGTCATTCGCGCGGCGTTTGTTTATATACGCAACAAGAAGCCTAATCCGGATCAGCGGAGACCTTACTAATTATGCGCATTTATACAGACGAGATCATTAACGCAGTCTGTCTGCATATTGCTGATCGTCGCGGTGTTCGCCCCGAGGATGTTGAGGTTCAGCTATCCTGGGAGGAGCAATATGGTTTTACTGCAGAAATTTGGGTTAATGGACGCAGCCAATACTTGATTGAATCCAACTTGCTTGAAGCGATCGAGCAATATATGTTTACTCAATATGATCGACGGGTATTCCGTTCCGATATTACGCTTGATGCGGATGAGGAAGAAGGAGAATTTTGGGCTAATATTGCTAATTAATGTTCAAAAATATATGATAAAATGCCTTGTTTGCTCTTTAGAGCTAGCAGGGCATTTTTTTTTGCGCCTGCCAGTTACCACTATTAACCATAGCAAACTACTATTTTTTATAGCAACTTCCCCCTCCTATACGCGTCTAACCAATAGACTACTATAAGGAGTGTGAACATTCGCCTATGAAAAAAAGATGGTCGCTGTTGCTGGCTTTGACTATCATCATTCAGTCATTTGCTGCAATGTATGCGCCACAAGCATCAGCAGCAAGCAAGATGACGCAGTATCGAGTCTATCAAAACGACAAAGCCTTGAAAGAATTTTCGACCGAAGCAGAAGCTGTAAGATACGCCAAGCAATTTAACTATTCACATGTAGAAAAAATTGCCAGCCGCAGCTGGGTATGGGATAATTTCCCCCGCTACAAGGTGTATCAAAACGGCAAGTCCAGCTCAAAGTGGGATTTTCAAACCTACAATGACGCATTAGCCTTTGCCAAAACATTATCCAATGTACATATTCGCGATCTCAACAGTATCGGCTGGGTTTACTCCTCTTATCCGCAATACCAGCTGTATCAAGGTGATAAATCTTTAGCTGGCTGGTCATTCATTACACTGGATGCAGCCAAAAAAGAAGCGAAAAAGTGGGCTAATGCTCATATTATTGATCTGAACACGAATAGCTGGATATGGGACAACTTAACTGATGCCCAGCGCAAAGCCCAAAAGGAAGCAGCAGCGGTCTACGAAATAATCGTTAATGGCGTAAAAGCCCCGGATACAAAAGCCTACTCCTTTCTGAAGGATGCGATTGACGCATCCTTGAAAATTGCCAACAGCGAAGTGCGCAATGCTAAATCTAAAGCAATTATCCATTCCAATAAAGCAAGCTACAAAGTTTTGCAAAACGGCAAGCAAATATTTGAATTTGCAACCTTGCAGCAAGCCGTAAAGGATGCCAAAAGGTGGGCTAATTCAGAAGTCGTATTTGAAGGCAATGTATTGTGGTCAGGATATCCCTATTACACGGTGTATCAAGGAGAGAAGAAGCTTAAGCATTTCACGACAAGACAAGCTGCTGTCGATTATGCAAAGGGCTATTCCAACAGCACTGCACGCACCTTGGATGAACGAATCATTTGGAGCAATATTAAATCGCTGATTTATTTAGGGTGGAACGGCAGCAGCGCTGCAGCTACTATCCATAATCATGTAGCCAATACACAAGGTCTTAATATTGATTCTCCTACCTGGTTTGAGCTTACGAAGGCAGACGGCACACTTAAGGATTCTTCCGATCCGGCAGTTGTGAAAGCGTTGCATGACAAGGGCGTTCTCGTTATGCCGCTCATTCATAATCAATTCGATCGCACGATGACATCAGAATTTCTTGCGAATAGCGAGGCACAGAAAAAGTTTATTACAGCGCTCGTTAATCGCCTCGCAGCACTTGGCGTATACGGCGTCAACATTGACTTTGAAGAAGTGTCTGGAAAAGACCGCAAAGCATACACTGCTTTTGTAACCAAGCTTGCTGAAGCTGCCCATGCCAAAAAGCTGAAGGTATCTATCGATTTGCCGCGCGGCAGTGTCAGCTGGAACCATCTGACTGCGTATGATCATGCAGCGCTGGCTCCCGTTGTTGATATGATTATGATAATGGCCTACGACGAGCATTGGAGCGGCAGCGACAAAGCAGGATCAGTAGCGAGTCTGCCATGGGTGGAAGAAGGCATAAAGCAATTTCTTGATTATGGCATCCCTCGCGACAAGCTTATGCTGGGCATTCCATTCTATGTCAGAGAATGGCGCTTGGACAGCACAGGCAAGCTTGTCGACAATCGTGCGATAATTATGAAAGAGCTGCCTAAGCTGATTGCTGAAACAGGCGCCAGCAAAATCTACGATGCTGCGGCTGGCCAATATAAATACAGCTATGTCAAAAATGGCCATACTCATCTGTTCTGGGCAGAAACCGAGGACACTGTGCTCGCCCGCATTAACCTGGCTAAAAAGTATGATCTGGCTGGTGTAGCTGCATGGCGACTAGGCTACGAAAGCAATGAGCTTTGGACAAAAATGCTTCGTGCCAAATAGTA